>DATIKE010000434.1:0-4065 GCA_035477895.1 Phycisphaerae bacterium | reverse complement strand
GATGGCTTTGGATAGTTACCCAGGCCATACCGCGGTAGCGTCAGGCCGTCAACCGCGTTGACTACCGCCGGCGCAAAGAGCCGGGCGTACTGGTCGTTCGGGTCCTTTTCGTCGATGAGAAACTTGAGCGTTTTCGGGATGCGATCCGGGAAGTAGGACCGGGTTCCATCCTCGAACTCAAGGTACTTGCGGTCCTTCGCGGTGTCGTTCTTGGCGTAGTTCTCCCGGATGAAGCTGCGGGTGCGACGGACGAGGTACAGCCGCATCAGGTCACGCCAGTCGTCGGCGTACTGGCTTTTCTCGAATGCCGACAGTGATCGAATCGGGCATTGGTGTCGGCGGATGAACTCGGTCTCGCCCAGCTCGCGAAGCAGCCGTTCGGGGCGAATGCCGATGTCCTTGTCCTCGGGGACAAAGAGCCGAAGCTGATTGGAGAGATCCAGGTACGTCTTGTTGTACGGCGTCGCCGAGAGAAGGATGACCTTGCTGTCGTTGGACTGGATGTACTCGGATAGCGCGCGGTATCGCGTACCCGCGCGGTTACGCAGGTTGTGGCTTTCGTCGATCAGCACGAGGCGAAAGCGTCGCAGGTCCGGCAGTTCTCGCTGAGCGTTCGTGATCGACATCACCTTGGCGCGCAGGCGGTATTGCTGGCGGTAGTCCTCCCACATGGGCACGAGGTTCTTCGGGCAGATGATGAGCGTCTCGACGCCGTGGTCGTCCTCGAAGATGCGAGCGAGAGCCGTGGCCATGAGCGTCTTGCCCAAGCCCACCACGTCGCCGATGATCACGCCATCCCGCTTGTTCAGGTGATGCGCCGCGATTTTCACGGCCGCCTTCTGGAACTCGAACAGCTTGTTGCCGAAATCACGGGGAATGCGGAACTCGGTAAGGCCCGTCCTGGCCTCCTGCGACAAGTGGTACGCCATGTTCACGTAGATGTGATACGGCGGGATGGGCTGCTCGCTGGCCCAACTGTTCTGGATGATGTCCACCAACTCATCTGAGATATCGACGCAGAACCTGTCGGCCCAGCGGTCCTCGAACCATCTGGCGAGTTTGTCGCAGGCGTCGCGGTCCATCACGTCCACGTTCAACTCGCCCTGCTTCGACAGGCCGGCGAGCGTGAGATTGCTGCTGCCCAGGTAGCCGACTTTGGGGTTGATCGGGTCCGGCCGGAAGAGCAAGTACAGCTTGGCGTGCAGCGGGTGCCGCAGGAACAGCTTGACGGTCACCTTCTTCGACTTGATCTGCTCGGCCAGGCGGCGCAGGCCGGCCTCATCCTCGGCGGTGGGGATGCCCACGGTAAGCTGGTCCCGGAACTCCTCGGCCAGCCGCTTCGTCAGACGAGTGGCCGTCGCGTTGTCGATCTCCTCATCCCGCTTGGTCAGGCTCATGGCCAGCCGGAGTTCTTCTTCCGGCAACCGCTGCATCCCGACCAGAAGCCGACAGCAGTGGCCGTCGACGCCGGCCCACCGCTCGACGTAGGAGTCGATCAGCTTCCAGCCCCGCAGGTTGAAGTAGCCGACACAGAAGTCCGCCCGCTCGGCAACGCCCAGGGTGTCTCGCAACGCGGACAGGAGGTGCTCTTCGATGTTGTCCAGAATTCGTGGCAAGCGGGTAACCCTCGCACGCCCAAATTGTTATGACGCCTCGTATGGCGGTCATTGTACGCACCATCAGGCAACATTCCAGGGATGCCCCTACAACAAGTAGAACAAGTAAACAAGTACAAGTAAACAAGTAGGGACAGTCGGTGCGCCACGAAAGTTCAGAGGACCGGCGGATGTGAGATCCGTCCGAGGAGTTTTCGGTTCACCTCGGCAGACACCCAGGCGATGCGGCCGGGCAACTGGTCGTGTCGGAGCCTTGGGGCCAGGTCACGCGAAAGGTGTGACTGCAACCGTGCGGGCCGTAACGCGAGTGAATCCTGAGCAGGCCTCGAAAGTATAGATGTGGATGCCGACCCGCCACCCGGTTCATCACGTGATACGCCAACCCGCCCAACGCTGTCCGGTGTCTCCGAGCCATGACCGTACTCTACCGCCGCCAAGATCCGCTGTCAAATGGATTCTGACCCCTTTTCCGGCCTGGAGGTGACGGAAAGGCTCACCTCAATCGTCGCCGCATGCCGCAGTTCTCGTTGCAGTTTTCGCAGGGAATGCCGTGGGCCTCGACCTGGCGGGCATCGCCGATGCCCGCCAGCCCCGAGACGCTCTTGACCGGGCTCATCATCATCGAAGGCAGCAGGGTGACGGAAATCGGGCTCGTGTCAAGAGCTGAAAAGAGTTTATGTTGCTCGGTCAGCGGGAATCCGCAGTACCCGGGGCTGAACGGCGCGGTGACCGCCTCGTCGCCGCTGGTCTCGTGAGCCCAGAGGTACTCGATGATCGCATCGCAGGCGGCGTCGGCGGCGGTTGACCCGATCGCGTGCAGAACGAACGATTCGGCTTCTTGCCCATCCGCCCGGCGCTGCTGCGCCGCCCGCTCGATACCGTCCCCCACGGTCACCACAAAGACGGCCGCCCGTTTGGCCGGTCGCAGAAAGCCGGCGATCGAGCTCTGAAACAACGTCCCCCCCTCCAGTTCCAGCACCATCGGCGTGAGTCGGACCACCTTGCGTATGACGTACACCCCGCGCACCCGCAGGCAATTCGCGGACTCGGACAGCAATCGGCTGACCATGTCCACAATGTCCCTCCGGACCGGCTCGCCGTTCGCATTGCCCAACGTCCGAAGCACGTCGCGCACCGAGATATCCAGCTTCAAATCCACGGTGCGCTGCATGGCCGCAGTGAATAAACCCGTCCTACCGAGCATCATCTTTTCCGCCGCCCATTGCACAACTGGGGCGGTTGCCAGGAAAACCCGTGAAGGGCCGCTGAAGTATGTCGGGCAATCCCAATCATCCCACCTCGATCTGATGGGCGAATCCGATATACTTTGTAGCACCCCGGCCGGCAATTGACCACCCATCCGGGTTAAAAAAGCCGGGATCGCTGTTCATATCACGTATTTCTCGCCCGAAGCAATCGTGCAGTGATGATCGTCTCAGTTCCGCCATAGTCCAAGCGTTCCTGGGGCGCGTCCGACGGGGTGTGTGCAAGAAGTCGCGAATCCCCGTGTCGATTCTCCGACCGCCGGCGTCACTCCGGGTCGGCTTGGCGGACCTTGATCCGATGTTGCCGGCCGGAATCGATCTTGATATCGAGTCCGTTGATCAGGGACTCACCCCGCATACGCGTTGGTGTGGTCTCGTCGATTTGGATTCGTAAATCGACCGGGAATCAACGACATACCATAACGGCATCTCGTTGCTCCTCGCCCAATCGATCGCAGCCCGCGGATATACGTTGCGCGGCCGATCAAAGCAAAGCCTGCCCGACCATGCTTGCTCCGTCCGCACCAACAGGCACAGGCGGCCGTTAGACCGCACCGCTCCGCACCCCAGGCCATCCTGGTAAGGCACTGCCCGGGCGCCTTGTGATTGCAGCATCATGTGGGCACAGAGATTGCGGCCGATGCAGACGTCGGTATGGCCGCCGACACCCGGTCCGTAATGGCAATCCGCCAAACGTCGGAATCCCGCGATCAGCGTTGTCCAATCGAGCCATTCGGGAACGTCCGGCACTTCGGAGTAGCGATTCCACAAAATGACCAAGCTTTGTAACCGTTCACGGGGTGACAATGCGAAGAACCGGGCATTTTGTGCGAGGGCAGGTCCGGGAGGCCCCCTGCCTGCGCAGGCGGGCGAAAAGTGACACCTTTATCAAGAAGCATGCTGTTGTTTGAGTGAATTCGCGCGTTTACCCTGTGAACGTTTGCCGAGGCGAGAAGGTCGTGGATCGCAGTTTCAACGGCGGGCAAAAGGAGGGCGCGGTAAGGAATATCAAGTCCCGTAGGGACGCGATGATAATAGCCCACCGTTTCAACGGTGGGAAAAGGGAGGGCTAGAGAACAGATCGAGTCCCGTAGGGACGAATGATGAACCGCGCGCGGAGGACCTCGACACGAGCCATTCCTATTCCAGTTGCCTCGTGCATTATGTGTTCAGTGTTCAGCACC
>DATIKE010000433.1:0-5211 GCA_035477895.1 Phycisphaerae bacterium | reverse complement strand
ATCTCGCCGAAGATGAAGGCCCTCTGCCAATCCTTAACGCTCATTTGGCCTGGCGGGCCGATCAATGCAACGGGCGGGGCCGGCATCTTGGCGTCCGTGATCTGCACGGACGACGGCGCGATCGGCTGCCGCAAATCATGGGTGACCTGTTGACTTACGCTCTGCCCGACGAGTGGGTCCATGCGGGGTGAACCCTGTTGCGGCCCGGGCCTGCGAGCGGTGGGCACGGGTTGACCGGCGGGCGTGCCGGCCGGCCTCGGGTGCCGGGCGGGCACCGGTCGGCGCGGCGGCTTGCGGGGCTCGGGGCGCTTCTCGGCAGGCGGCGGGATCGGAATCTCCCGCCACCGGTCGAGTGCGTCGGGCTGTTCGGCCCGGGGCCCGGGAGGTTGCACCTGGTCCGGGCCGCGTTTGTTTTTTACCTCTGCCTGCCTCTTCTTGAACCACTCGGTGAGCCCGCCCAGGCCGGCCAGGACCAGCACCGCGATGACGTAGGCCAACTGGCTGAAGGTGTCGTCCTGGGCCAGAATGATCGTATCCGTCCACATGAGTCAGGCCTTCTCAGGAGGTCTTCGCTTCGCCCTGATCGGGCTTGCCGCCGATCGCGTTGCGCATGCTGGTGTCCGCCTGGATGTTCCGCATGCGGTAGTAATCCATGATCCCAAGGTGGCCGCTGCGGAATGATTCCGCGATCGCCCTGGGAACCTCGACCTCAGCCTCGACGACCTTGGCCCGGTTCTCCTGGACCAGGGCGACCATCTCGGCCTCGCGGGCCCGAGCCATGGCCGCCCGCTTCTCGGCCTCGGCCTGGAAGCGGCGTTTGTCGGCCTCGGCCTGGTCGGCCTGGAGCGCCGCGCCGACGTTAGTGCCCACATCCACGTCGGCGATGTCGATCGAGAGAATCTCAAACGCGGTCCCGGCGTCGAGCCCCTTGGAGAGCACGCGTTTGGAAATCCCGTCGGGGTTCTCGAGCACGTCCTTGTAGGTATTGGCCGAGCCGATGCTGGTGACGATGCCCTCGCCGACGCGGGCGATGATCGTCTCCTCGGTCGCCCCGCCGATGAGTCGCTCGATGTTCGTCCGCACGGTCACCCGGGCCCGGGCCTTGAGCTGTATGCCGTCCTTGGCGACGGCGTCGATGGAGGCCTTGCCGCCTTCGGAGCTGGGGCAGTCGATCACCTTGGGGTTGACCGATGTATGCACCGCCTCGAGCACGTCCCGGCCGGCCAGGTCGATCGCACAGGCGGTCTTGAAGCCCAAGTCAATCCGGGCCCGGTCGGCGGCGATCAGCGACGTGATCACATTCTGAATGCGTCCGCCGGCCAGGTAGTGCGTTTCGAGGTCGTTGGTCGAGATCGGCAGGCCGGCCTTCACTGCCCGGATCTTGCTCAGCACGATGGTCCGCGAATCCACCTTGCGCAGCCTCATGCCGATCAGTTCCCAGATCTTCACGTCCGCCCGGCTCATGAACGCCTGAAGCCACAAGCCGAGGAACTGGGCGATCATCAACAGAAAGACCAGAACGACCACGATGACAATGACGGCCAATACAATCCCCCAGGGAACCTCGGCTTGAGCAAGAAGTTGAGCGGTGGCGAACGGTTCGAGCATCATGGCGTGTCCTTTCTTCAGACGATCCTCGTCAAAACAGGCAACTCGTCAAAAACCTTGGCTTCCTGCATACCGGCCATGCTGACCGGCCTCATTCGTCTGTTCATGCCGTGCCGGTTGTCTCGTTGGCCGGCTCGGACAACTCGGGCGGATGGACCGGCCGAACCGACAGCGTGCGGTCGATCAGCCGGATCACCTTGACCTCGACGCCGGACTGGATCACTCCCTGCTCGGAGGTGCACTCGAGCCGCCGGCCATCGAACAGGCACATGCCCACGGGTCGAAGCAGTGTCACCGCCCGGCCGTGTTTGCCGATCAATTGCCGAAGCTCCTCGACCGGCATGCGGTCCTTCTCGGTCAGCACCGGGTTAGGCGGGGATATTCGCCGCCCCAAAGGCGTCCGGTGCCAGACTTTCACGCTGATCACCAGCCCGAGCGGCAGCAGCACGGCGACCGCTCCCAGCCCGACCAGGCCGGCGGTTTCATTGTGAATGTAGGTCTCGTAGATACCGAAGCCCAGCATCCCCAGCCCCACCAGGCCGAGGAGCCCGTGCGCCGGCAGAAACAACTCGGCGATCAGCAGGATCATACCCAGCAGGTACAGGACGGCAATGGTGGTCCACTCGCTCATGGGAATCCAGCCTCAGGCAACCCGTCAGCCAACCCTCCGCACGACGACCCGGCTGCCGTGCCGTTCAACGACCTCGACCGCCGAACCGGGTTCGATGTACTCGGCCAGGGAGACGACGTCAACCAGCCGATCGCCGAACCGGGCCTTGCCCGCCGGCCTCAGCAGGGTTTCCGCCTTGCCGATATCGCCGATGTCGACGACACCCCGGTAGGGATCGTCGGCCTGAACCGAGTCGTGGTCCGGGTTCGGGGCGATGAACTGGCCCGCCACGAGAACCTTCGGGAGGTACCGGGCGAGCACGACCATGCCCGCCGCCCCGCCGGCCAACCCCACCGCCAGCGAGTACAGCCCCTGCCTCAGATAATCGTAGGTGAGCCGCATCTGCGGCCATTGGAACCTCCCGCGGTCCGGGAGGACCGGTTCGGGCGGCACGAACGACGCGATCAACCCGAGTCCCAACAGCATGAGACCCACCAGCCCGGCCACGCCGAACCCCGGCAGCAGGAACAGCTCGATGGCGATCAGCACGATGCCCAGCAGAATGGCCACGATCTCCCAGGTGACAGTGTAGCCGGCCAGGTACGGCGCGCCCAGGAAAAGCACCAGCGCGATCAGGGCCACCAGCCCGCCGAGACTGAGGCCCGGGGTGTGGAACTCCGCGTAGGCCCCCAGCAGCATCAGGATGAACAGCACGCTCCGCACCAGCGGCGAAGCCAGCCAGGAAATGACCGACTCCAGGTACGTGATTTCCATCTTCTCGATCGGCCCGGTGACCTGAAGGGCCGACCGAAGCTCCTCGCGGCCGGACACCGTGGCCTTCGAGAAACCGTAGGCCCGGGCTTCGCGGTCGCGCATGGTCAACAACTCCCGGTCGCCGACGATCGGCTGATGAACGGTACCCAGGACCGGGTCTTCCTTGACGTACCGCCAGTCGGTCTTGCTCTCGGAATCGGGGACCGGCTCGATCCGGACCGCCGGGGTTCGACGTTTGTCCTTGTCGTCCTCGGCCCGCTCGATCCCCTGCTCCGGCGTCCTGATGCCGAAGAGCTGGTCGCGCTCGCGGACGTCGGCGAATCGCCGCTCGCCGGTCCTGCCGTTGACCAGCCAGAACACCTGCATCTCCGGGCGGATCAGGGCCATCACCATGACGAGGGGGTAGCCCCCGTCTCGTGAGGAGGTTCGCAACTCCGCAATCAGGGGGCTGGTCGCCTTGGCCTCGATGCTCTCGGGGATCGCCTCGACCCCCATGCCGGTGACCATGATCGGCTGGCAGTCCCCGATGGTCGCGTCGGGGGCCATGATGATCCCATCGGTCGCCAGGGCGATGATCGTTCCGGCACTGTAGGCCTGTTTGTTGATCCACGCATAACAGCGGACGCCCTCGCGGCGCAGATCGCGGATGGTCGTGCAGATTTCGAGCGTGGGCTCCAGGGCCCCGCCCGGTGTGTTCATCTCGAAGATGATCAACGGCACCTCTTCGGCGCGAACCGTCTTAAGCCGGCGCTGGATGCTCCGGAGCGTGATGTCGGTGATTACGCCCTCGATGGGGATGATCAGGGCCCGGTCGAACGGGCCGATGGCCGCAGGCGCGGTTGTCGCTTCGGCCGGCTGGGAGTCGCCGGCCGGTGCGGTTTCACCGGCCCGGGCGGCAACGCAAAGCGCGACGCAGGCCGACACCGCGGCGACCTTCAGGCAGTTTATCGTGCATGGGATCATGGTTGCCGTTCGCCCAAAGAGGTTCATCAGACCCTGGCAAGCCCGGGCACACCAACGTAACCACTTCGGGAAAAAGGACTTGCCGGTCCCAAGCAATGTATTCTAAACCCGGCGAGGCCGGCGCGGCAAGTATAATTCCGCCGCCTGTTTATCACCGCGATGAGGCTCATTCAAGACTCGAAACAAGACCGACCGCCGGTTCAACCTCGCTCAACTGCCGGTACAGGGCGGCGGTCCGGCCCACCATCGCACTGGCCTGGAGGTTTTCACGGGCATAGGCCAGCGCGGACTGGGCGAGCTGCCGGGCGGCCGGGCGGTCCTTCAGCAGGCCGATCCACCTCTCCGCCAGATGCTTGTGCCGATCGGGTTCATACAGGGCGGCGGTCGTTCCGTCGATGAGATAGTCCTCGGCCGTGCCCCTGGGGGCCAGCACGATCAGGCCGCCGGCCAGGGCGGCCAGGGCGCTGATCGTATATCGCCTATGCCCCCCGGGGTCGATGAAGAAGTCGGCGGCCATCATCGCCTTGCGCAGCGCGGCCCAGTCACTCAGCTGGCCGGCGAATGTGACCCTCGACCGCAGCTCCAGTTCGTCCACCTGTCGGCGGAAAAACCACTCGGCCTTTCCGGTGGACAGAATGAACAGGTGGGTGTCCAGACCCTCCCTGACCACCAGCCGCAGGGCCTTCAGCACCACTTCCAGACCGCAGTGGCGGGTCAGGGGCACGGTGACCACGGCAGTCGGCAGGCAATCGTCCTCGGCCAGACCGGCGGGCTCGGACTCAGCGGGCAGGCCCGGCGACACCACCCGCACCTGCTCGCGCATCTCCGGCGCCCGCTCCAGCAGGACGTGCTCGATCCGGCTGGAGATCGCCAGACCCATCATGCGGGCCTCCGGCCGCAACTCCGCGAAACGCTCTACGTCTTCCAGATCGCTTAACTGGGCGACCAGCACACTCTCCCAGTCGACACTCCAGGGGTGCACCCAGTCGGCCAGCTCCGTGGACATGCAGTGCACGATGTCCGGCTTCTGACCGCCCAACAGGTGCAGAACCGACTCCGACGTCGGCCGTCGCCAGGGCCAGGAGCGAGATGGCACGTTGACCACCTTGCTCACACCCACCCCCCTGCCTATCAGCGGGGACGCCGATCGGCTCAGCACGGTCATCAGCACCGACTCGTCGATCATGCCCACGCACAGGTGCCGTACGAGAATCCCCATGCGGTGGATCACGTCGTCGTCGATCACCAGGAGTGTC
>DATIKE010000432.1:0-3847 GCA_035477895.1 Phycisphaerae bacterium | reverse complement strand
TCTCGGCCCGGATCCAGGTCGCGGCGATGCGCCGGCGCAAATCCTGCAGAAGATCGATCGCCTCGGCGCTGAGCCGTTCGACCTCGGCAACGTCGCGGCCGGGAAGCTCGTACAGCAGCACGGCCTTGAAACCGTTCGGATCGCTGCGATCGAGCAGATCGCGGGCCTGTTCGAAACTCCAGGACAGGCTCGACGGATGGCCGGGATGAGCCTCAATCAGGTCGGCCAGGATGGAACCTGCTTCCGATACAATCGCCCGGCGCTCGTAAAAGGGCAGGGTCGGCTCGTCCAGCCGGGCCAGCAGTGTCTCGCGGCGGCGAAGAGCCACATCGATGTCGTCGGCCGGACTTGAATCGGCGGCGTACTGCCGCGCCCAATCGTCGAGCCCGAAAGAACGCAGGGCCTCGCGGAATGCGGCTTCGTCAATGAAACCGGGCGGGGGCAGATCGACGCCGGATGGGCCGGCCGCCGGTCGGGACCGCGCGTCCGCGACGACCACGCCCGCCAGGAACAGGTGAGCGAGGACCGCGGCGCGGCAATGCCAGATCATGGCCTGCCTCCCGTGAAGAATATCCGCTCGAAGCGAGCATAGATGGCGGCGTTGTAGGCGTTGACCACGTGGTCCCAGGCGACGGTGTCGTCGGCCACAAGGTAAACCGGCGTCCGGCCATCGAAGCCGGGAACCTCCTGGCAGAGGTTCCGCAGCGCGGGGGCCAGCTCGGCGGGCGACATCGGCTCGGGATGGAAACGGTCGATGGTCAACCGGCAGCCGCCCGGATCGCCTGGATCAACCGCCAGACGGATGTTCACGGGGACCCGCGGCAGCTCGATCGACTGCCCCGGGGCGAGCGAGGGCAGCCGGGCCGGCAACATGCCCTCCGGACGCTGGAACCGGCTGACCGTGAGGAAGAAGAACAACAGCAGGAACACCAGATCGATCATGGGCGTGAAGTTGAGCGAGATGTTCCAGGCGAACCGACGCCGGCGATAGCGCGCGCTGAACCTATGTGAAGGACTGGATGCCTTCGCGGCGGTCCTGGTTGTCGTCATGTCCGCTGGCTTGTCGGCCATCGCTCAATCCATCTCCGTCACCACCTGCAGCCGAGTCAGCCTCTGGGCAGCGATCAGTTCCATCACCTGCCGCACGTCGCCGTAAGACAACCGGCGGTCGGCCCTCAGGATCACCTGGGCACCGGGATTGACCGCCGCCGCCTCACTGAGCCGGTCGGCCAATTCCACCGGTGATGCCACCGGAAGAGCTCCAAGCATCAGGCCCGGCTCGCGATCCGGTCCGGCGTACGTCAGGTTGATCACCAGACGATCCTTGAACTTCTGGTCGAGGGCCTGGCTGTGCTCCGGATGGGGCAGGTCCATCTCCACTCTCTCGGCCGAGGCAAAGTGACTGGCGAGCATGAAAAAGGTCAGCAACAGGAACGTGATGTCGATCATCGGCGTCATGTTCATGCCGAACGAGCCACCCCAGTGTTGACGATGCAGGCGATGAAGCATAATGAGAAACGCCGAAACGCCAAAACGGTAAAACCGATGTCAGCCGCGAGCCGAAGGGGGACGCGGCTCGCTCTCAACATTCAGAGCCTCTCCGGTCAGCAACCCGTCGCACAGTTTGATTACCTCGGCAGCATAGGCGTCGACCCGGTTGCGAAACAGGGCAAACGCCGTCAATGCCGGGATGGCGATCAGAAGTCCCCAGAATGTGGTGACCAGAGCGACGGCGATGTCGCCGGCGAGCTTGTCGGCCTCCGGCATGCCGCCGGCGGCGGCGAAGATCCGGCTGAACGCCTGGATCATTCCGACCACCGTGCCGAACAGACCGATCATGGGCGAGATGCTGCCGATGACGTTGAGATACTCGATGCGGCGGAGCAAGCGCATGGCCAACTCGTCTACGGTTTCCTCGATGGCCGCCCGGGCGGTGTCGCGCCCGGAGGTCAATTGCGAGAAGCCGGCGCAGGCCGCCTGGCCGAGCATGGTCGGGTTGTCGGAGACCACCCGGCACATTTCGCCGACGCCCCCCTTCCCGCGGGCCGCCTTGAGCGAGCGAACCAGGGCCGGCGGCGCCAGGGCCGCCCGGCGAACGACAAAAGCGTAGTGCGCGACCAGGGCCACCGTCGCCACCGACAGCGGGATCAGAAGAAACCAGGTGATCCAGCCGCCCGCGATCACAAAATGCTGAAACAGCGAAACCGAAGGCAGATTGTCCGCGGCCAGGACCAGCCACGGGACCGACTCCACCGGACAACCAGCGATCCATAACTCGTTCATATCGCGCCCCTGACCAAGGGTCTTTGACGGAACCGGTGGGACCGGCTTCCAGGCAGTCGATTGGACCGGCAGGATGCCGATCCCACACAGCAAGATGCCGGTCCCACACAAGGTTTCAACAGAGTTCAACAATAAACACCGCTCGGAGGAGCGGACTTCAACAGAATCTACCTGGCGCCTTGGCCGGCGGCGGGCTTCGAGGCCGCCTCACCTGCCGACAGCAATTGCGCCTTGGCGGACCAGGGCTGCACGCCCGGGTATCTGCGAGCCAACTCGGCCCAGAGACCTCCGGCCCGGCCCGGCTGACCCGACCGCGAGCACACCTCACCCGCCCGGAACAGACTCTCGGGCGCCAGCGGATGGCCGGGGTAGTGGATCGCGACGCGCATGAAGGCCAGGCCCGCGCGGCAAACATCGCGTTCGCGGTCCTCCTTGCCCTCTTTTTCACTCTTACCCCACCAGGCCCGCCCCTGCCAGTAGAAGACCTCCGGCCGTTGTGCGCCGGCCTTGTCGTTCTGGAGAGGCTGCAGACGCGCCAGGGCATCGTCAAAGGACCCCGCGGCAATGAGGGACTCGACGGCCGCCAGTTCCTCGCGCAACCGCCGGCTTTCGGGCGACGCATCCGGGTCCGCGGTCCGGGTGGTGGTCGCGGCCGCGTCGGGCCAGGTCATCCGCCAGCGAGCCAGGGACACGCCGAGCGGCGTGCCGCGCCGGCGGGCGATCGCGGCATCGACGGCCGTGGCCGCCGCCGGCAGAAATGTCGATCCGGCATTCGGAAGCCGGGCGGGCCTCAGCGATTCAACCGCCGCCGGCATCCGCTCGGCCACCTCCAGGTACACCTCCACCGCCCGGTCGAATCGGCCGTCCTGGTCGCAGGCGCGGATCAATCGGCTACGCACCAGGAGCCCACGATCGAGTCTGCCGACCGAAGCGGCGGCGTCCTTGTCGTGCAGCAGTTGCTCATAAGCCTCCGCGGCGGCGCGGTGCCGGCCCTCCTGCATCAGTTTCTCCGCCGCGTTAAAGGCATCCCACCCGCTGATCTGCAGGAACGTGACCTGCTCGATCGGCCGCTCGACCTCCCGGCCGGAGGACAGCTCGTAGAACAGCCGACCTTCCTTCAACTCGACGACGGTCACGCCGACGCTCATCGGACGACCCTGGACGGCCACGATGTCCGCGGGGGCGGCGCGAAGAACGATCAGCGGAAGAACCGCAAAAAGACAACAAGTGGGTAAATACCGAGAGCCTATCCCGGCAGGCCGGTGTGGCACGGGCGTCTCGCCGGTGCGTGCACGGGCGAGACGCCCGTGCCACACCAACCGGGACAGGCACTCAGCCAATCGGTGTTTCATTACACAACAGGCGGACTTTATGTCGCAGGAGAACGCGCGGAACATCACTTGATCTCCACGAGACGGAAGTGGCCCTGGTGCTGTTCGGCGATGCGCTCCAGCAGTTTCGCCCCCCCCTTGGCCTCGTGCGGCGGATGAAAACCGAGCGTCGTGATACACGCTTCCTTGCGCGCATTGAGGCGTTGAAGCTCGCGCTCCAGTTCGGTCTCGAT
>DATIKE010000431.1:0-3807 GCA_035477895.1 Phycisphaerae bacterium | reverse complement strand
CCGTTCACTCCGCCCCGCAGAAATACTGCCCCGAAGACTATTCTTCGCCGCTGGATCCGCGGAATCGAGGTAGTTTCTCGCGTACAGTTCGATGGCATGGCTCGGCCCGCGGCCGTCGTGGTTGGCGGCATAAGCACGGAGTGCCTTGAGGACCACGGCGGTCTCCTGCATGCCGGTTTCTACGGTGATCTCGCCGATGAAGGGCCTGCCGGGCATGGAGGTCGGGAAGGTCGTCGCGGCGGTGGACACTTGGGAGACAACGAAGTACATCATGACGGCGTAGAAGATGCCGAACCCGCCGATGGTCAGGATTGGCAGGGTGAGTACGGCGGCGGTGGCCTTTACGCCGGAGGTCCGGTGGCCTTCCCTGACCATGAGGATCGCACTGACGATCCACCAGATCCATCCGAAGTAAGGCCCGAGGCAGGGAATGGCCATCCAGACGCCGGCCCCGGCGCTGAAGGACATGGCCTGCCAGGTACGATGAAACCGGGCGCTGGTTCCCTTGAGCAGTCGAAGCACACCGTGAGTCAGACCGGCCCACAAGAGGAGTACGATCGGGCAGGCAATGGCCACCGCCAAAGGCACCAGCAGGATCGGGAGAAAAACGGCGCCGCCGGTCCCTCGACGCCCAAGGAAAAAGGCCATGATGATCGGCAGTCCGCAGGGAAACGACATGCCGATGACCCAGGCCGGGATGAGCGTCGCGAGAGCAAAACCTGTCCCCGTGGTGCCGGGCAGGTAGCGCGGCAGCGCCCGCATGAGCTGGGTTGGGGCGACCATGGCCATTGAGACGGTGGCGAACCAGACCCGAAGGAGGCCTCGGTTTCGGCGTTCGACCCAGGGCACGTGGACGGGGGCGGTCCGTTCTTCGATGAGGCCCTCGGCGGGCAGGAGGACGGTGTCGTCCATGTGGATCGGCCGGCTGCAGGAGACGCAGGGGAAGGCGGCCGGCACGAGATGCCCCCGCGAACTCGTGCCGTAGTAGGCCTGGCCGCAATGGGGGCAGCAGAACTTGATCGAGTTGGGGACGAACTCGAACTCGCTGGGCTTGAACGGCGTGCCGCACTCTGGGCACCGTCGCGCCGGGATGTTCCACAAGCGGTAATCGCAGGTCTTGCAGCGCATGTTATGTCATATCGAGTGTCGGGCCGGCGGGCCCGACCTTATTGTTTGATCTCCCATCCGGCCACTTCGTCCTTGATCTTCCGGCGTGCGAACCAGATGAGCATGAACACCGGGAACGCGCAGCCGAACATCAGGCCGCACGCGGCGGAGCCGGCCGCGATGCCCCCGGCCATCCCCTGGGGTACAGGCGTCCCCTGATCGGCCATGGCTTCGAACATCTGCTTCTGCATGGCATGGACTACAAAGAAGTTGCAGACCGCCAGGAGAATGGAAAGCGGCGCCCAGAACCTGGCGAGGGTCACGGACCACGGCCGGCGTTTGAGCAACCCGATGCCGATCGCCAGCAGGCCCGCACTGAAGGCGAAGCCCACGACGGCCAAGACGGTCATCATCGGCGTCACGTGGAATTCCATCGCCGGCCCGCCGGCTCCGGCGGGCATCCCCGGCCGCGGAACGAACGATTGGACCAGGCCGCAGACGCCGCCCAGGATGCCGATGGCGGCCAGGACAACGGCGATGATGCCGATGACCGTCGGCCACTTGGAGGGTTCCGCCTCCATGGTCAGCCCGCCGGGCTGAATCGGCGGCGTGGAGGGATAGGGATACTGGGAACCGGCAGGTTGCTGTTGGTTATCCGGGGACATGTAGTATTCCTTCCTGCGAATGTGTATGGCCACTATGCAAGAAGCCGGGAGTTCTATTGCCGTGCGGGTTGAAGTCCACGGCTCCTCTTGCAGCCTGGCTTGAGACTATACCCTACCCCCGCGGCGAATGAAATTCCGCAGGGATCAGATTGGTTTCGAAGACCTGTTCGATCCGAAGCAGTGGCTTGGAGCCGAAAGGTCGATACAGCGGGTCGCCCAGGAGCATCATCATCCAGGAGTCGAAGGGATTGGAAAAGGCGTGGCATTCAGCCAGGGTAAACCTCCCGGTCAGCAGGAGTCCGAAGAAATCTCTGGGGCGCGGGAAGGCCCGCAGGTAGGGTTCGGCCACCGGTCCGAGTGTGGCGGCGGCGCCGCGGTAGAGCAGGCCGCGACACCAGCCGGTCTCCTGGGGTGAGTGCAGACCGGCGGCCTCGAAGCTGGCGATGTGGTACCCGACCGCGCCGGGCACGAACGTGAAGGCGTCGACGTACTTTCGCAGGCTGTACCAGCCGCAATAGAGCATGGCATCCGGGCATTGCCGGGGCTGAAAGAGTTCCGGTCGATTGTCGAGGGTGACGGGAAGATCTGTGTCGCGGCGGAGGAGTGCGGCGAGGTCGCGCAGGTCGTGGTCGTACTCGCCCAGGCCCTCCTTCCGCTGGATGCCGCGGGCATCGATGTATACCTTGCCGGCCGGCGGATTCTTTTCGGCGGCCAGGGCGTCGTCGATCATCCGACGGACGATCGAAGGCGTCGGGGCATCGAGGCGGGACACCATCAACACCGGCTCGTCGCGGTCGCCGGGCGGCAGAGAACTGAGCATGGCCGGGTCCGCCCGCCATCGCCAGCACAGCGGGTTCGGCACCCAGCGCGTTCGCGGATAGACACGCCACCAGAGGAGGGCCAGTTCGCTGTCGACGGCGGCCTCGGTCTGCTCTGTTTCCAGGCGGGCCAGATCATTTTGCAGGCTGACCAGGAGGGCGACCAGCCCTTCATAACGCCCCAGCAGCATCCGGCCCCGGTTGCGGGCCGGGTCAGCCGGCTCAAGAGCCAGGAGGTCGCAGGCAACATCCAGGTCGATCCGCATGTCCCGGCGGAGCTGTTGGAGTCGCTGCTCGGCCGCCGCCCGATCCGCGTCCGGCATGGGCGCGATTCGATCCAGCATCATGCGCGACCCTTGCACCTGCTCCACGATGGCCAGCAGTCGGCGGGATTGCTCTTCACCCCGCCCCTGCTGTCGAAGGCGGCTCAGGTGCTCAAACACCGCTTGGCGGGCGGCGATATAAGCGCGGCCCAGGTGAATGAAATCCTCCTTGCCGGGTTGACTGGTGAGCGGTTTGAGCGAAACCTCGCCGCCGCTCATGCCCTGGAGTTCACGAACGAGTCGATCGTAGAGCCGCATGCCGTCGGCCAGTTCGCCCTGCCATTTCTGTTGAAGCTCCGCGCTGCGGGGGACCTCCTCCATCGGCCCGACGCGGATCGGCAGGCCATGGAAAGTCACCAGGCAGCGGACCTTGTCGCGAAGCTTGTGCGCGGTGAGGTGCTCGCGAATCGGTTCGCGGATGAGCCGCTCGAAATCCGCCCGGCCGATCTCGTCCGTTTTCGACGGCACCTCCAGCGGGCAGAGGCGGTCCGCGGGCACGTTGCGTGCATCGGCGTAGTGTCTGGCGAGGTCGGCCGCGACGGGTTCCAGGCGGTTGTAGACCAGGAGCAGCTCATCGGCCCGGAGGGGACTCGGCGGCTGAGCGGGGGCTGAGGTTGCAAGCATGCCTGCGAGGGCGATGCCTGCCCATGCGATACGGGCACATCGGTACGAAGAAGTCATGTGCTCCGCATTGTGCGAGGCCATACCTCGACTGTCCAGCGGGGATGCCCCGGGCTTGACACGGGATATGTAGACGGGTAAACGCATGGTGTGGCGAGCCGGAGTTTACGTGGTTTTTCACAAGGAGGATACCATGTCCGCAAGAGCGATCGTGCTGCTGATGATGGTCGCGGCGGTCGGGGTTTTCGTCGGGTCGCAGTTGCATCACGAGCC
>DATIKE010000430.1:0-5767 GCA_035477895.1 Phycisphaerae bacterium | reverse complement strand
CGGGCGAAGCGGTCCGTGCGTTCATCAAAGGCCTCCACCGGCGTGTTTCCGTGCCGTGCGGCGATCTTAGACCAACCCCCACACCCCCGCAAGCCGTCACCGCGGCAACGATCGCCGGCACGACTCCGGGGACAGATGGTCACATCGCGTTAACCGGCGGAAACCGCCGGGCAGGCACGACTCCGGGGACACCAATGAGGGTGCAATAGACGGCAGGATGATCTGTATTGCCCGCTCGGACGAGAATCCCTGCCTGCGGCCTGTCTGCGTCGTTATCCTGCCGTCGAAAATCCCGCCGTCGAAAACGACCAAGCCGTTCGGGTTGAAACGCAGGCCGGCAACGCATACAACAGCCGAACCCGGCGGATTTCATCCCAGCGGGCGTTCCGCCCCGCGGGAGAATGCCGGGGAGCGGTTCGCCGGTTCCGGCGAAGCCGCAAGCGGATGAGAGTCTGTCCCAAAACCCTGGAAACTCGCTGGTGCGAGAATCCTTTCTCGCACCTGCCATCGTGCGAATCCGTTCGCACAATGACGCGGGATGGCCTGCCAGCCCTGCCTGCGGCAGGCAGGGGTATTGGGACAGGCTCTTACAGGCGATATCAACGGGGAACAACGTGATGGCGATTCGGATCGGAGTGATCGGCGGCGGGGTGTTCGGCGAGGTTCACATGCAGACGTTCACGCAATGTCAGCGTGACGGCAAGTGCGAGCTGGCGGCCCTGGCGGATGTGAACGAGGAGATCCTGGCGAAGCGCCGACAGCAATTCAACGTGCGGACCTACACCGACTACAAGGAGATGCTGGCCAGGGAGGAGCTGGACGGCGTGTCGGTGGTGACGCCGGACCCGATGCACCTGCCGATGGTGCTGGACGCCTTGGCGGCCGGCTGCCACGTGCTGGTCGAAAAACCGATGGATGTGACCGTCGAGGGCTGCGAGAAGATGGTCGCCGCGGCCCGCAAGGCGAAACGGCTGATCGAGGTGGACTTCCACAAGCGGTTCGACCCGTACCACATCGCCGTGCACGACGCGATCGCCGCGGGCAAGCTCGGCCAACCGCTGTACGCCTACGCCTACATGGAGAACCGCGTGGACGTGCCCCGCGACTGGTGGCCCGCCTGGGTGCGGAAATCGTCGCCGGCGTGGTTCCTGGGCTCGCACTTCATCGATCTGTTCCGGTGGTTCATCGGCGGGCGGAACGGCGTGCGGGTGTATGCGTCGGGCTCCAAGGTGAAGCTGAAGTCGCTGGGCGTGGACACGTACGACTGCATTCAGGCCAAGATCGACTTCGAGGACAACATCAGCCTGCTGTTGGACACCGGCTGGGTGCTGCCGTCGAATTTCGAGGCGATCGTCAACCAGGCCATCCGGGTGATCGGCACGGAGGGCGCGATCGAGGTCGACTCGCAGAACCGAGGGGCCGAGGGCTGCCTGGCCGACCAGAAGCACGAGACGCTCAACCTCGGGTTCAAGCTGTACTCGCAGGACAAGTGGGGCAACCCGAGGTACACGGGCTACGGCTTCGAGTCGATCGCCGATCTCGTCGAGAACATCGCGTTCCTCAAGAGCGGCGGGACGCTCGAACAACTCAAGGGCAAGTACCCCGACGGCGAGGACGGCATGGAGGTCACCCGCATCCTCTGCGCGGTTCACGAATCGGTGAAGACCGGCAAGCTGGTCGAGATCGAACGGTGAGCCCGAGGCTTTTGAGCGTCTGAGTCAGGTCAGGGGTTCTGATTTGCCATCCACCGCGCGAGGGGGGCGGCCCGGGCAAACGCGGCGTCGACAACCCGGCCGGCCAGGGCGGCGGCCAGGACTTGGGCGCGGGTGAGTCGAGGGGCGTCCACACACCGCGGCATCTCGCAGGCATGAGCGTCGCAGGCGGTCAGACGGTACTCGTCCGCGGCCTGTCCGCAACGCGCGATTCCGAAATGCGAATCACCGGCCCGGACGCTCAGCGAAACCAGACCGGGCAGGGCCCCGGCCTCGGTGTGCAGCGAAACCTCGACATCCCCGGCAGAGCCTGCGAACAAAAACCGCTCGCGATCGAGCCGGCGAAGCGGTTGCCAGCCGAGTTGCCCGGCCAGGAAAGCCGCCAGCCAGACGGCATCGACACGATCCTCGGGCAAAGTCCCGGCCATCGCGATCTCGACCTGTTCAATCCGGTCGATCGAGTCGGAGGCCGGCGCGTCAAACAAACTCGCGATCTGCTCGCGCCATGGATAGGTACGATACCAGCCCAGTTCACGAACGGCGCAGCCGCCGGCGGGCTCCAGACAACGCAGCCCGTCCAGGCCCGCATCGAGAATCAGCCGATCGGCCATCGACCGGACGGCGGCCAGAAGATCCGCGTGGGCATTCGGATCGAGCAGCCACCAGGCGGCGGTGGGAACGTCGGCCTCCAGCAGCGGCCGCACCGTGCGAACGAGGTCGTCGACCTCGGGCCAGCCGACATCGAGCACGATCTGCTCGCAACAGACCTGCGGCTGACTCCGCTGGGACACGTGACACAGAGCGGAGACGAACACCCGCGCCGGCGAAGGGCCGGAAGAAGGGGGCGGGGCGGGGATGGCATCCAGGAGCACCGCGACGGTGCGGCCGGGGTGCATCGGCGAGAGTTCGCCGAGCACCTCGCCGAGATCCGTCCAGTCGGATGAGCAGGCGAGAACGATCAGGTTGCCGGTGCAGACGCGGGCGGCAACGGGGCCGTCCGGTTCGCCCGGAGGAGGTTTCCAGAGGGATGCCAGGGCCCGCTCGACCTGATCCGGCCCGGCCAGCACCACGCCCGGTGGTTGAAGTATCGCGAGAGTGGATTCGTCCCGGTTCATGCCTGCCCTCGCACGATTGACCGATACGATGTTAACCCGGATTATTCTTTGCCGCCCCCAATCCTGTTCGGCACAGCAAATGATAGGGCCAATTCGCCGTCAACTCCACCCTGTGGGTGGCGACTTGTCGTTGGATTCCGGCAAAGATGTTGAGGCTGCCGAGATAATTGCGCACAGCATCAACGCCAGGCCGCTCGGGGTGGAACGGCCGGTTAGGATGGGGGAAGCCGGTTTTTCGATATGGACCGGCAACTCCTCTTCGCTCGCCAAACCCATGAAATAGAAGCAGATCATCTCGTAGGTTCGCAATGTGGGCTTGCGTCCGGTCCACAAGGCGATCAGCAAGCACGCGATGATTCCCAATCGTGCCGAACAGGATTGGCGATGTCCCCCTTCGGCCTGTTCGTGGCCCCCCCCTTTGGCCCTTCTGACTTCTGGGGCCTTCAGTCGGCGGACTTGTTCGTGGTCGGCACCGGAGCCATCTCGTTGTGCTTCTTCAGAAGATATCTCTCGTTCTCGGGGATCAGGTTGTGCTTCTTTCGAAGAATCAGAATCTGCTCCCAAGCCGCGTTGCAGGCGTTCCGAAGATCCACGAGTTGCCCGGTCTGCTCGGGCGTCAGGCTGCTCGGATATCGCATAAATGTGCGCAGGATCAGATTGACCTGGTCCATGGTACGCTGCCAGCATAGCCCCCCCATCACAGACGGCGTCGTTGCCTCTAACGTTTTCATCCCCGACGCTATTTCCCGTATTTCCTGGATCAGAGCATCAAGAGCTTTCTCATCGAGAGGCCGATGTATAATTCCCAACTGTCCAAATTGGCTTTGTCTGGCAATCAAGGTCCTTATGACGCGGGTCGCATTCTCGACGCTGGGTTCGCCGCCGAGCCACCGGGGCAGATCCGCGGGTTGCGTGCCCGCCGCGCCTTGCTTGCATTCCGAATGCAACGCGGCCAGTTCTCCGCAAACGCGCTCGACTTGCTCCGATAGCCGCCTGCGTTCGTCCGCCGTCAGAGGGGGCGCAAGCTTGCATTCCAGGGCCCGGAGCGCAAGAACACGTTCAATCAGCGCAATCTGAGCCTTGGCCAGATCGTCGTGGCGGACATCGATCGTGAGAGGTGTGCCCGGATATTCCACCACATCGCCGCGGATCAGATCGAGGCTAAACCGCGGCGCACGAATCATGGAAAATAACCTGTTCATCTCCTCTTCGGAAAGGCCTGAAACAGCGCGGTTCATGGCCGCGGAGATCTCCTCGCCGTATGTCGCAAGGCCCCCGGCCACTTCCTTCAGGTCCGCATGCCTCACCGTGCCGTCCGGCTGGATGACATCAACGCGCTTGTCCCGCCATCTCGCGTCCGCCGCCACCCCGCCTTCCGCTCCCTGGCATACGCCCGAGAGCGCGTCCAGATTGACCAGCATAGCCAGGACCGCAAAAAGCGTATTCCAACACCCCGGCATCCATTGCGTGATTCGACACATCGGTAACACTCCTACCAAATCTTCATTCTTATCATGGCAGCTTCTGATGGCGACCGATCCAGGACCCTTTCGATTCAGCTTCCAGCCTACTCGGGCTGCGTCGGAGGCGGCTCGAAGATAAAGAAAGTTAGAGCTTGCAATTCAACCTTAGCAGTCGCGCCCGCGTTCGATGCTCTTGCTCTGATTACTCGGCCCCACCGTATCCCACGCCCCGCCAACAGACTCACCCGGGATAGTCGAGCGCTTACATGGCTCAAGGCGTGGGCTGGCTCTGTGACCCAGAAGGGCGGGTGGCGGACAACTTATCACCATAGTACCTGCGATGAAGATTACGTACCTTTCTCTGCGCGACATTACCTTCGACCGCCATCGTCGTCAATTGCTGGAGTTGCTCGGGGGTAGCGCTGTCGGGATAACGACTGAAGGCTTTGCTGCATCGTTGTGCCTGCTCTACGTATACCAAAGAGGCGTGAAAGCGAGCCACAGCGGCGTGGTGCCGGGCGGTCGGCGATGACGAATCCATCTCTTCCGCCGCCTCTCTGACTACGGCGTGTCGTCTCAGTTCCTCCAGCAGGGTATTCAGCGCCTCGTCTGAAATCGGCCGAAAGCAGTCACCAAACGTCAGAGGTCCTGCCAACTCCTGGCCCATTGACCGAACAAATGAGGTCAATCGCTCGACATCGTCCTTCTCGCCCCCCGTGTTCATTGCAGCCAATTCACGGCACACAAGGTCAATCTGCTGCTGCAGTTTCGTCCGCTCGGCTGAGGTGGGTGGCGGGCCAATTCGGATGCGCTCCAGCATGTACTTCAGGTAGCACCGCATGGTTTCGATCTGGGCTTCCAGCAAATCCTCGTGGTGAAAGTCAAACGTATGCGGCTTCTTTGGAAGGCGTTCAAGCGTAAGCTTGCCATGATTCACCGAGATGATATAGTCCCTCGCCATAAGGACAAAGAAGCGTTGCAGGTCTTCTTTGGACACGGCGCGCATCTCGGCCTCAACTGCGTCGCGCACTTTCCGTCCTTGAACGTTCGTTAAAGCAATCACTTCGTAGAGGTTTGATCGGTCTGCGCTGCCATCCTCGCGCATGATCTCAACCGGAATGCACTGCCATCGGGAATCGGGAACCGGCGCCGGCGCGGCGGTCTGCGCTGTAGACACTCCGCTTAAGCTGAAAAGGGCGGGAAAGATCAATGCAGCCGCCAAGTCACGGCGAGCCGGCGGAATACGACCCTTGGACGACTCAGATCTCAAAGCCCTGTCGCAGGTCCGAGCGGGATGTAATCTGAATAGCACCATATCGAGACTCCTTATTCGAAAGGTAACCGTTCACGGGCCGGAGGGGAGAAGAGAGGGGCCGGGGCGGCCATGGAAGTAGGCGGTGATCGTTTCGCGAAGGAAATCGAACACCGAGCGCCCTTGCTGGGCACAGGTGGCGATGGCGGTCCAGATCCGCTCACA
>DATIKE010000429.1:0-11443 GCA_035477895.1 Phycisphaerae bacterium | reverse complement strand
GCTTACGCGGAGAGGCTTGCGATAGCGGCCTGACGCCTGGCCGATACTGCAAGCCTCTTTTTGCTCGTTGTCGGAGCGCGATCCGGTTGTGGCCGGCGGCTCCGCCCGTGTGGCGGCCGGGCCGCCTCGTGTCGAAACCCTGGAACTCAAGCCGAGAAACCGGACATGTTACCTCCGCGCAGAACGGGCAAAGCCCGCAAGAGGAAGCGTCGTTCGCACCATGCCTTGAGCCACCCCAATCTGGTGGCCTGTCCCAAGTGCGGCGTCGCCAAACGACCTCATGGCGCCTGCGACAACTGCGGCTACGCCAGCAGCCGTGTTGCCCTGCCGATCAAGGAAGAGGAGAGCTGATCCTCATG
Source organism: Phycisphaerae bacterium (assembly GCA_035477895.1). Classification (GTDB taxonomy): domain Bacteria; phylum Planctomycetota; class Phycisphaerae; order UBA1845; family PWPN01; genus JAPKGY01. The sequence goes on along the minus strand of DATIKE010000429.1, from coordinate 11,084 downwards.
CGGATCGGGCTGGACGCAATGGGTGGCGATTACGCTCCGCGAGAAGTCGTGCGCGGCGTTGCCGACGTCCTCAAGGCGATGAACGGCCACGAACTCGTGCTGGTGGGCGACGAACCCGTCGTCCGGTACGAGTTGGAGCGGCTGGGTCTGTCGCCCGGCGCGGTTCGGATCGTCCACGCCTCGCAGACCATCGGGATGAACGAATCCCCGGTCGAGGCCGTCCGGACCAAGCGCGATTCGTCGATGGTCAGGATGGCCTCGATGGCCTCGGATGGCGAGTTGGACGCGGTGATCAGCGCGGGCAACACCGGCGCGTTCGCGGCCGCGTGCCAGCTCAAGATGAAGCTCCTGCCGGGCGTGTCCCGGGCGGGCATCGCGGTCGTGCTTCCCTCGTTCACCGGGCCGATCATCCTGTGCGACGCCGGATCGAACATCACCCCGAAGCCGCACCACCTGTTCGAGTACGCCGTCACCGCCAACGCGTACGCGCGGTACGTGCTGCGGATCGATCGGCCGAGGGTCGCCTTGTTGTCGGTCGGAGAGGAGGACGCCAAGGGCACGACGCTGGTCAAACAGGCCCACGAACTCCTGCGAGACATCAGGAACGTGAACTTCGTGGGAAACGTCGAGGGGCGGGACCTGTTCCGCGGCGGCTGCGACGTGGTGATCTGCGACGGATTCGTGGGGAACATCGCCCTGAAGCTGATCGAGGGGCTGGCCGAGGGCCTGTTCAAGACGATTGCGAAGGAGATCGCCCTGGCCTCCCCGGAGCTGGCCCGAAGCTTCGACCCGGTGGTAAAAAGGGTCTGGGCCAACCACGACTACGCCGAGTACGGCGGAGCCCCGCTGCTGGGCGTGGACGGGGCATGCATCATCTGCCATGGAAGCAGCAATCACGTGGCGATCCGAAACGCGGTCCGGGTCGCCCTTGATTACCTGACGAACGACTTGAATTCGATCATTGCCGCGGAGTTGGGCAAGGAACCCGCTCCGGCTCCGGCGCAATAGCGAAGAAACCACCCATGAGCGGAAGGCTTGCGTTTGCCATCAAGGGGGTAGGTTCAGCCCTGCCCGGCAAGATCATGACCAACGCCGACTTCGAGAAGTACCTCGATACGTCGGACGAATGGATCACTACGCGCACGGGCATCAAGGAGCGCCGGATCTGCCAGAACGGCGAAAATACCCTGACCTTGGCTCTGCATGCCTCGCAGAAGGCCATGGCCCATGCGAAGGTGTCGCCGACAGACATCGACCTGATCGTGCTGGCCACCAGCACCCCGGCGTATCCCATTCCCGCGACAGCCTGCTTCCTGCAGCATGCTTTGGGCTGCCGGCCGGTGCCGGCGTTCGACCTGGCGGCGGCCTGCAGCGGATTCGTCTACGCATTCGTGTCAGCCATGAGTATGATGACCTTCGGGCAGTACCGTCACGCCCTCGTCGTCGGAGCCGAGGCGATGTCCAGCGTGACCGACTATCAGGATCGCTCGATCTGCGTGATCCTGGGTGACGGTGCCGGGGCCGTCGTGCTGGGCCCCGCGACGGACTCCGTCAGCGGCGTGTACGACCACCTCCTGGCGGCGGACGGCAGCGGCGCGGAACTGATCTACGTCCCCGCCGGCGGGTCGGCCGAGCCTTCTTCCACCGAGGCCGTCCTGGCCGGAAAGCATTATCTGAAAATGCGAGGCCGCGAGGTCTACAGATTCGCGGTCACCAAGATGGTCGAGGTCATCCAGGGGGCGGTCGATCGGGCCGGCATCCAGTTGAAGGATGTGGCGCTGATCATTCCGCATCAGTCCAACGCCCGGATCATCGAGTCGGCCATGGAGAAGCTCAGCCTGCCGATGGACCGCGTGGCGATGAACATCGACCGGCTGGGCAACACCTCGGCGGCGTCGATCCCGCTGGCCCTGGACGAAGCAATCAGCAACGGCCGGGTCCGCAAAGGTGACTGGGTACTGATGGCGGGCTTCGGCGGCGGGCTCACATGGGGCTCGGTGCTGGTTCGTTTATAGCGGCGTGAACGGAGATACAAGAACCCAACAATGCCAAAGACTGCGATTCTATTCACGGGTCAGGGTGCCCAGTCGCCGGGGATGGGGAAGGATATTGCCGCGGCCTGCGCGCCGGCGGCCGAGGTTTTCGACAGGGCCAACGAGGTCGTCGGTTATGATCTGCGAACGCTGTGCTTCGAGGGGCCGGCGGAGCGCCTCGAACAGACGGATATCCAGCAGCCGGCGATCTTCACGACCAGCGTGGCGATCTGGCGGGCGATGAACGAGGGACGGGATTTACCCGAGCCGCCGGTCGCGATGGCCGGACTGAGCCTCGGGGAGTACACAGCCCTGCATGCCGCGGGGGCACTGAGTTTCGAGGATGCCCTGCGGCTCGTGAAACGTCGTGGGGAGCTGATGCAGGCGGCGGCCGCATCCGTGGCCGGCGGAATGGTGAGTGCCCTGGGGCTGGACACTCAGCAGGTGGAGGATATCTGTCGGCAGGCGGGATCGGCGGGTATGATCCGGCCGGCCAACTTCAACAGTCCGGGCCAGATCGTGTTATCCGGCACCAAGGCGGCCTGTGAAGCCGTTGTGCCGCTGATCGAGCAGGCCGGAGGGCGGGCCATCCCGCTCAAGGTAGCGGGAGCATTCCATTCGCCGATCATGCGGCCCGCGGCCGAGGGCTTGGCGGAGGTTCTGGCCAAGATGCCCATTCAGCCCCCCCCAATGCCCGTTATCGCAAATGTGAATTGCCAGCCGCATGGTGACCCGGCTACTATTCGGGCATGTTTGACGGCCCAGCTCACCGAGGCGGTCCTGTGGCAGGCCTCGATCGAGAAGATGCTGGCGGACGGCGTGGCGCGGTTTATCGAAGTGGGCCCGGGGCGGGTGCTTACCGGGTTGCTCAAGAAAATCTCGCGGCGGACGCCCGTCGTGAACGTCAGCACAGCCAATGACCTGGCATCTCTGCAAACAGTGTTGAAGTAAGAACAAGGTGGAACGGAAGGACTGGATGATGGAATTGAGCAATCAAGTGGCAATTGTGACCGGTGGCGCCCGTGGGATCGGCAAGGCGATCAGCCTGGCTTTGGCGGAGCGGGGAGCCACCGTGGTGGCCGCGGACCTGAACGCCGAGGGTCTGGCCGCCGTGGCCGATGAAGCCAAGAGTAAGAATCTTGCCGGCAGGATCGTCGGCAAATCCCTGAATGTGACCGACCGGTCGGCGGTCGATCATCTCGTGGACGAGATCATCAAAGAGTTCACCAAGATCGACATCCTGGTGAATAATGCCGGCATCACCCGGGACGGGCTGCTCATGAACATGGATGACGAGCAGTTCGACGCGGTCATCAACGTCAACCTGCGGTCGGTGTTCCTGCTGACCCGGGCGGTCAGCCGCTACATGGTGCGGGCTCGCTACGGCCGGATCGTCAACATCGCCAGCGTCTCGGGTATGATGGGCAACGCGGGACAGGCGAACTACGCGGCCAGCAAGGCCGGCGTGATCGGGTTCACCAAGACGGTGGCCAAGGAGCTGGGAAAACGCGGCATCACCGCCAACGCGGTGGCTCCGGGCTTCATCGATACGGAGATGACTAAGGTGCTTTCGGACAAGATCAAGGAGGGTGTCAAACAGATCGTGCCGCTGCAGAAGTTCGGGCTCCCTGAGGACGTGGCGGCCGCGGTGGCGTTCCTGGCCTCTCCGGCAGCCGGGTACGTGACCGGGCAGGTCCTGCCCGTGGACGGTGGGCTCAATATGTGATCCGGGCGTCCCCGGGGCGTTTCCGGGGTCGCGGACTGGCGATTTTCGGCGTTTTGGGTATATCTATTCCGCATGTCGAGGCCCACCCAGGGATGGGGCCGAACCGGCGGAATACCGTATGGTTCACAACTGTCAGTTGAAGGAGGATACCTGGTGACGGTTCAGGAAACTGAAAACAAGGTCTTTTCGATCGTGAGCGAGCAGATGGGCATTAACAAGGCCGAGATCACGCGGGAGACGTCGTTCATCAACGACCTCAACGCCGACTCGCTCGATATCGTGGAACTCGTCATGGAATTCGAGGACAACTTCGATATGAGCATTCCTGACGAGGAAGCGGAGAAAATCAAGACTGTCGGACAAGCCATCGATTACATCGTCAGCCATCAGGGCAAGAAGGCAGCGGAAAGCAAGGAAGGCTGAGCCGATCGGGATGGCTCTCGCACGAGACCGGACCCGCGAGAGATTCGTTCCAGGGTTTTGGCTGTGTGGTTCTTCGGGCCGATCGGCCCGTGTGTTCCGTCCAGCCGCCATGTACCCCGGTGCGGAAGGCCGATCCCTCACCACACCCCGGTCTCTTTGTTGGCGATCCTTGTTTGGGCAGAGGTGCCATGGGCAAACGACGCGTTGTCATCACCGGTATGGGAGTCATCACTCCGCTGGGCTGTTCCGTCCAGGCGTATTGGGACAACTTGGTCGCAGGCCGGTCCGGCATCGGGCCGCTGACTCTGTTCGATGCCACCCAATACTCCTCGCGCATCGCCGGCGAGTGCCGCGATTTCCGTATCGAGGAGTGGATCGAGGACGGCCGGATCTCGAAGCGGATGGACCGTTTCGCCCAGTTCGCGGTCGCCTCGGCCATCCAGGCGGTCAAGGATACCGGCCTGGACATCGCCGCCGAAGACCCGTATCGCATCGGCGCGATCGTGGGTTCCGGCATCGGCGGCATCCTGGAACTCCAGACCCAGCACCTTCGTCTTCGCGAGAAGGGTCCGTCGAAGATCTCCGCCTTCACCATCCCGAAGCTGATGCTGAACGCCGGGAGCGGGAACATCTCGATTCACTTCGGGATCCGCGGCCCCAGCACCGCGGTCGCCACGGCCTGCGCGTCAGCCACCAATGCCATGGGCGACGCGTTCCGATCGATCCAGCGCGGCGAAGCCGACATCATGATCACCGGCGGGAGCGAGGCCGCCGTAGTCGAGATCAGCGTCGCCGCCTTCAGCGCCATGCACGCCCTCAGCACGCGTAACGATCAGCCAACCCAGGCCAGCCGGCCCTTCGACAAAGGCCGCGACGGGTTCGTCATCAGCGAGGGCGCGGGCGTACTCATTTTCGAGGAACTCGAACGGGCACAGAAACGCGGCGCCCGCATCTATGCCGAGGTTCTCGGCTACGGCCTGAGCAGCGACGGCGGGCATATCGCCCAGCCCGATGAAACCGGCACCGGTGCCGCCGCCGCGATGCGCCACTGCATGACCGATGCCGGCCTGTCGACGAACGACCTGGACTACATCAACGCCCACGGAACAGGTACGGCCCTCGGGGACGTGGCGGAAACCAAGGCCGTCAAGCAGGTCCTGGGCGATCGGGCCTACAAGGTCCCGGTCAGCAGCACCAAGTCGGCCACCGGCCACCTGCTGGGGGCGAGCGGCGGCATCGAGCTTGTGGCCACCGTGATGGCCATCCACACGGGCGTTCTGCCCCCCACAATCAACCTGGACACGCCGGACCCGGACTGCGACCTGGATTACGTCCCCAACAAGGCACGAGAATGCAAGGTCCGGCGGGCGATGAGCAACTCATTCGGCTTTGGCGGACACAATGCCTGCATTCTGGTCGGCGATCTCGGCTGATCGCCATTGCGGACCGCGGGAAGCAGCGCGCAAAATCGCAACTCGCTGTCACGAAAGTAGTTGCGAGACTCCAGGCTTGCGGCTTTCAGCCGGGTTCCAGGTCAAGTCCCCTCCCAGAATCGGCCGATAACTGAAGCAACAGGCGCAATAGAGGTGCGCGCCGGGCATTCGGGACCGGGGTCTTGCCGCATGTCGGAAAACCAGGTAGAAATCGATGCCCTGCTGGCCGAGGTCAACGCCCTGGCCGAGGAAGCCGTGGCCGACATCGTCGGCGACCAGGGGGCGGACGTCGAAACCGTCGTCTCGGCGGCGCGCCCTTCCGGCCTGACCGCCCAGCAGTCCACCGGCCGAACGACACCTCGTTCCTCGGGGAAACAATCCGGCTCCGGACCCGCGCCCGGCCCGGGCGCGGTCAGTCGTATCCTCCGCCTGGAGGTTCCGGTCATCGTCGAGCTGGCGACACGCTCCATGCCTCTTGCGGAGATCCTCAATCTGTCCACCGGTGCCATCATCGAGTTCGACAAGCCTGCCGACAGCGACCTCGACCTGATGATCAACAACAAATGCATCGGCCGAGGCCAGGCGGTCAAGGCCGGTGAGAACTTCGGCCTGCGTGTCAGCAATATCGGCTCCCTGCGCGACCTGATCCAGGCCATGGGCCATCGGTAAGCCTCCCGCCCTGCCCGGCATCGCCCTTCTATTCCCTGCGTCTTGACCTGCCCGCCAGGAATACCCATAGTGAAGGCATGGTCGCCCGTTACCGCCCATCGCAAGCTTTCTCGGGCCACATCGGCCAGCGGATTCGCTATTACCGGCAGAAGCTGGGGATGAACCAGACCGTCCTGGCCCACAAGGCCAAGGTAAATCAGGGTTTCCTGAGTGAGATCGAGCGGGGCCGGCGGAATCCCTCCCCCGCCTCGATCAAGGCCATCGCGCTGGCCCTGGACGTTCCACCGGCAGTGCTGATCGGCCCGGGGCCGGACCACGACTCGCCTCAGCCGCTGCTCACCCGTGACCTGCCGCTGCTCGGCGCCATCCCGGCCGGTCCGCCGGCCGAGAGTCAGCAGCAGTTCGAGATGTTCCCCGTCCTTCGTCACCTGTGGAGCCCGGACCGATACATCCTGCGGCTGAGTTTCGACTCGATGGAGCCGACGCTCAAGCCGGGCGATCTGGTGCTGGTCGAGTACCGCCCCGGCGTCAAGGCCGTGCACGTACAGGGTCGGATCTGCGCCTGCCTGATCGACGGCATGCCCACGCTCAAGCGCGTCTCCGTCGAACGCCGCGGCAAATCGTCACTGGTCATTCTCCGCGGGGACAACCCGGACGTGCCGCCGATCGTGGTCGACGAGACTCATGAGTTCTCCATCCAGGGCGTGGTGACGCACGTTGTGGATCGGGCGCTGTGAGTGCCGAAGCGGCGCCGCGATGCGCGGGCCTGCTCCCTGGGAACCCCACTTTGTCCCCCTTGCGACAAGATGGGGGAAGGTATCAGGTCCAGCCCAGAAGTCTGGCGATATCCTGGAAGGTCACGAACAGGAAGATGCCGATGATGAGGGCCAGTCCGATGATCTGGGTCACGACCTGAACCTTGAGGCTGACCGGCCTGCCCTTGATCTTCTCGATGATCAGGAACACGAACAGCCCGCCGTCGAAAATCGGCAGGGGCAGAAAGTTGATCACCGCGAGATTGGCCGAGATCAGGGCCAGGAAATAGAGCAGCACGGGCAACCCGACTCCGGCAAGATCGCTGCCCAGCTTGATAATGCCCACCGGCCCGGAGATCTGCTCGAGCCCCATGGAGCGGGTGACGATCATCCTCTGCATCGTGACGTAGACCTGCACGATGAAGTAGTAGGTCTTGCGCATGCCGATCATAATCCCCTTGATGGGGTTGCCCTCCCGCAGCATCACGCGCTTGTAGTCGGTCGAGACGTCGTTGGCCGCGTACTGGATGCGCAGGGGCCACGGGTCGACCATCTCGGGCACAACGGCCAGCTCCTCGCTGTGGAACTCGCGCGTGAACCGGTCCCAGAACTCCACGCGGACGGTTTTCCCCACGCGATCCTTGAGAATCGCGGCGGCCCCCTGCCACTGGTCGACGGTGACATAGGCTTTTCGGCCGTTCACCTCGATCTCCGCGCCGCTCTTCCCGTCGATCGCGGTGATGACGCGCCCGGGGGGCAGGTCGAACGTCGTCCCCAGAGTCCTGGGGATGTAGAGGGTTCCGGAAGTCTCGGGCTGCCCCTCGTGGGTCCAGGAGATCTTGACCTCGGTGCCGGCCAGCTCGATGAAACGTTCTACCAGCTCGCTCCAGGCGTTCACGGGCTTGTCGTTCACCCTGGTAATGACGGCGCCCCGCGGCAGGAGCCCGCTCAACCGGGCGGCCGGCGTTTCCGAGCCGTCGAGCCGCTTCGTGATGATGTCGGCGATCACCAGCTTGTCCGTCTCCTGCGCCTCCAGGCCGATGCCGACCGTTGGGCGACGCTTCGCGAAAAGGCCCGGCACCTTGGGCCGGACCGTCAACCGATCGGTCTCGGGTTTCCCGTCGCGGTATCGGAGCACGCTCACCGGGATCTCGGTTTCGGGATTCTGCTCGACACTTTTCACAATCTCGTCGACGCGGGGCGACACCTGGTTGCCCCAGCGGACGATGATGTCGCCGCCCCGGAAACCGGCCTGCTCGGCCCGCTCGCCGGGCAGGACGTGGGGGATCCGCACCCGCGGCACGAGACCCAGGAGGTGTCCGCTGGTCTCGGTCGGCCTGCCTTCGGGCAACAGGTTGAGGCGTGCCCGCCAATTGACCATTCGCTCATCGTGGCGAACCTCGCCGGTATTCGGATCGATGATCGGGCGGCGGATCTTGATTTCCGCGAAGTAGCCCCGCAGGTCGGCCAGCGCGAAACTCAACTCATAAAAATCATCAACCTTATGGAAAGTCTTATCCTTTCCGCACCGGACCTCCAGAACCTCATCGCCCACCTGGAGTTGCTCATCGGCCGGCAACGCGGGTTCGGAAATGATGGCCGCCACCGTCGTGTTCATCGGGGGAGCCACGCCGAGTTGCAGGATGTTCTGTTCTTCGTCCCGTTCGGGCCGGGCGGTCACGGTGTGCAGGTGAGCCTGCCCGGTCGCTGGATCCTTACGCTCATAGGTGATCCGCAATGTCTCGTCCGGGTCGGCCAGCACGATGGCCGCCCGCAGGTCGTTCTGATCGCTGATCCGGTCGTTGTTGACCTTGACGATCCGGTCGCCGAGTCTCAGGCCGACCTGCTCCGCCGGGCTGCCCGGCTTGATCCAGCCGACCTCGGCCGGAAGGGTCTGGAAGCCCATCATGAACACGATCATGAACACGATCGCCGCGAAAATCAGGTTCATGATCACGCCGGACGAAACAATGATCATCCGGAGCCCCACCGGCTTGTTGGTGAACGCGCGGGGATCGTTCTTGACGACCAGTTCCTGGGACTTGTCCACCTCGAAGTCTTCCTGGCCGAGCATCTTCAGATAACCGCCCAGCGGCAGGATGTTCAACGAATATCGGGTCTCGCCCCAGGTGAACCCGACGATCTCCTTGAAAAAACCGACCGCGAACTTGTGCACGCGCACCCCGCAGGCCTTGGCGGCGATGAAGTGGCCCAGCTCGTGGAAGAAGATCACGAGCGAGAAACCGACGAAGATCAGAAAGTAGTTCTTGAACGATCCCAGGACATCGAGGATGCCGGCCAGCGGCAGGGTATCCGCGGAGGGGGTCGCCAGAGCCATCAGTCCGTCAAACATGCACATACCTCTTGTCTGGCCCAGGCGTCCGCGGCCAGCAATCTGTCCAAAGTCGGATGGGAGTCCACCGTGTGCCGGGCAAGCACCCGTTCGGTCAACTCCACGATCCTGCCGAACGGGATCCGTCCCGCCCGGAAAGCCTCGACAGCCTGTTCGTTGGCGGCATTGAAAACCGCTCCGGCTGCCCCCCCCTTCCGGGCAACCTCGTACCCCAGCCGCAGAGCCGGGAATCGCTCCAGGTCGGGCGGCTCGAAATTCAGGCGTCGTATGGTACGAAAATCCAGGCGTCGTGCACAGCCCTGCGCCCGATCCGGCCAGGTCAGCGTGTACTGGATCGGGGTCTTCATGTCCGGCGTGCCCAACTGGGCGACCACCGACCCGTCGCAGAACTCGACCATCGAATGAATGATCGACTCCGGGTGAATCAGCACTTCAACCGAATCCGGAGACAGGTCAAAGAGCCAACAGGCCTCGATGATCTCCAGGGCCTTGTTCATCATGGTGGCCGAATCGATGGTGATTTTGGGGCCCATGTTCCACGTCGGATGGCGCAGGGCGTCCTCCAGGGTGGCCCGGGCGATCTGGTCAGCGGTCCAGGTGCGAAACGGCCCGCCACTGGCCGTCAGATAGACTTTTTGAACCTCTGACCGCCGGCCGGCGGCCATCGCCTGAAAAACGGCCGAATGTTCGCTGTCGATCGGCAGCAGCCGGGAGCCGGTCTTGCGGGCCAGGGGGACCAGGATGGAGCCGGCCACCACCAGGGCCTCCTTGTTGGCCAACCCGATGTCCTTGCCCACCTCGACGGCGGCGATGGTCGAGGCCAGGCCCGCCGCCCCCACAATCGCCGCGACCACGAAATCCGAGTCCGGCCGCCGGGCCAGATCGACCAGGCCCTGCGGCCCGGCCAGTACCTCGGTCGAGCCGTTGAGCATCGGCCTCAGTTGCGCCTCGTTCGCCGGGGCCGCGATCGCGACCGCCGAGGGGCGAAACTCCGCACACTGGGCCGCGAGTTCACGCCATCGCCGGTTGGCGGCGAGCCCTGCCACCCGGTACTGGTCGCCGAGCGAGCGCACCACCTCCAGCGTGCTCGTTCCGATCGACCCTGTCGATCCCATGATGGTAATCAGCTTGCTCACGCACTCACCCCGGCCGGCACTCTCGGCAGGTTCCAAGGCAGTTCAGGTTCTTACTATAGGCCGATGGCTGCGTCTCCTCAAGGAACGGGGGTGTCGGGAGTCTTTCATGGGGACTTCCGACCCCGTTGTCCGTTGCGCGGTGCGGTGTATTTGAGCTATAATCACGTCGCGTCCCGAATCCGAGCGATGATAAGGAACCCGGGACGGGCGAGAACAGTCAAGATGGACGAAACGATTCTACGAGCGAGGAAGTTCACGGTGATCCGCCGAACGTATGACCACCCGAGTCTCGGCCAGGTCGCGCGGGAGATGGTCGTGCATCCTGGCGCGGTCACGATCCTGCCGCTGTTGTCGGCCGAGGAGGTCGTGCTGATCCACAACACGCGTTTTACCGTCGGGAGAGAGCTACTCGAGCTGCCGGCCGGCACCCTCGATCCGCCGGAATCGCCGATCGACTGCGCCGCACGTGAACTGGAGGAGGAAACCGGCTACGTCGCCGGCCGACTCGAACCCCTGTGCGAGTTTTACACCACACCTGGTTTCACGGACGAGTTGA
>DATIKE010000428.1:0-2317 GCA_035477895.1 Phycisphaerae bacterium | reverse complement strand
GCAGACCCGCACTTGATCATCTCCATCCGGTGGCACTCCGCCAGCTTGGCCGCCAGTTCGTACCCATCGCCCGCCGACGCGCGACGGCCGGCGCGTTCGGCTTGTCTGTCCCGCCGCATGGCGGTGAACACTTCGCTCATTTCGCTTGACATAGCGCCTCCGTCAGAACGGGATCTCGTCGTCCGCTGCTTGGCTGCCTCTCGGCGGACCAGACACCTCGCCCGGCGGAGGCCACGACGGCTCCTGCGGTTCGCCCGGAGCGTCCTCGTAGTTTCCGCCGGCAGGCGGCGACTCCGGGGCCGGCTTGCTCTGCAATGGCGGGAACGTGAAGTTCTCGACGATGCACCGCAGTTTCGTCCGCTTCGCACCGTCCTGCCCGGTCCACTGATCCATCGCCAGCCGCCCCGATGCGATCACGAACGAGCCCTTGCGGAAGTACTTATTCCACGTCTCGGCCATGGCGCCCCAGATGCGAAGATCGAGAAACACGACCTCGTCCTTGTCCTTGTACTTCCTACCGATCGCAACGCCGACGTCGGCAACGGCCGTCTGGCTCGGCGTGTACGATAGCTGGACATCCCTGGTCAACCTGCCACTGAAATGAAATGCGTTTTGATCACTCATGCAGCGCCTTCCTTGTGTGCTATGTGCGTGGAACGGAGCGAGGGGAACCGGGACCGCCCCGGCTCCCCCCAAACTCCCGGAGACGTCACCAGGGCATGTCCTCTGCCGGGGTCGCGAGAACCTCTTCCGGCGTCTTCGCCGCCCCAACCAGTTCGGCCGGCACGTCCTCGCCCTTGATCTGGGCGACCTTGATCTTGAGCTTCGTCAGAGCCGGACGCAGGGCCTCCAGGCTCATCGCCTCGACCGCCGTCCAACTCCGGATACCGAACAGCTCGAACAGGCAATCGCTCTTGGCCGTCTTCTCCTTGGTCGACGTGGACGGCCACGCGCGGAGCATTTCTTCTTTGATCTCTTCCAGGACGATCGTCTTTTCTCGCCGGTAGCGGAACGCATCGGCGTCGCCGTTCTCGTCGATGCCAAGGTCCGTCTTGAGCGCCGTGTCGATCGGGGCGTGCGCCCCGGGCTTGAGGGCTTCCATGTGCACCGAGAAGAACTTCGTCACCGCGTCCAACTCCGGCGCGTATTTGGCCAGCAAGTCCTTGTCGGTCAGCTTGTGGCCGGGCTTGACGTCCTTGCTGTGGCCCTTGAACTCGGTCATCTTGCCGTCGAGCAGACCGAACCGGTCCCCCAGGACCGTGACCTTGCGGACGATCGTGACCCCGCCATTGACGTGCTGATCCCGCTCCATTTCAATCAACAGCGAGGGCTCGAAGCCGAACTCGCTTTCGGTCTTCATCTTCACACCGGTCTTGATCAGTTCCTTGCGGCCGGTTTCCTCGTTCGTCTCCATGTCGTACTCGAACCCGGCACGACCGCAGATGATGATATGGACCTTGCTGTTCAGATACCAGTCCGTCCATCGCGACCACGCTTCCTTGATCGGCCCCCAATCCTGGAACTCCAGCTTCGTCCGCGCGGTCCAGCCGCGGGCCCGGCGGGATTCGTTGACCTTGGCCAGATACGAATCGCACAACTCCCGCCACGGGTGCGTGATCGAATCGACCAGCACCACCTGGATGCCGGCCGCCTCGCACTCCTTCGTGAACGCCATCAGGTCGTCGAACGACCGCGACCGGACCACCGCCCCCTCCTGACCGGTCAACAGCCGGATCATCGGGGCGATGTACTCGCTGCCGCCCTCGGTGTCGTACATGGCGATCGGCTCCTTGGCGCCGAACATCCTCTTGGCCGCGACCGCCAGCAACGCCCCGGTGTAGGTCTTTCCGCTCTTCGGGAATCCCAAAATCCCTGCCTTCAACCATCCTTGCCCTGTGCCCATAGTCTGTAACAGTCCCATAGATACGTCTCCTTGAAAAATAGTGAATCGCCTAGTATAGCCCTCGCACGGTCTTGCCCTGCGGGGGGTGATTGCGAAGGCTCTTGCGGATCAGCTCCCGGAACTTGTACTCAAACATTTCCATCAGCTCCGGGTCAACCCGAGTCACATCCCAGTGCGGGTGCGCCGCCTTCGCTGCGCCCAAAATGAATGCCCGCAGGTTCGTCCGATGGACAATCCGTGCCTGCCCCATCAGTCGCCCCCTTTCCACGCGACCAGTGTCTCGGCGTACGCTGCGGCGGCCGGGCACTCCGAGTCGAACGGGTCCAGGCACACGTCACGGCCGTGTTCGTTCGTCTCGATGCACTCGCAGCAGCCCTCGGCCCCGCACGCCGAACAGGTCATGCCCAGCGCCTC
>DATIKE010000427.1:0-1834 GCA_035477895.1 Phycisphaerae bacterium | reverse complement strand
GTGCGACTTTTGCGAATTCGGAGGGGATTCGGGAATGGCAGGGATGCATGTCAGCGGGGGCGAGAACGTGGAGGAATTCGGGCGGTTTGAAAATGTCAGGCGTCAGGCGGGTGGGGTGAGTTTGGCTCAGGGGGTCATGGTGGGTGGTGCGGCTCAAGGGTCGATGCGGTCCTTCATGCGGTGGCTGCGGCCCTCGATGACGACGGTCTCGGCGTGGTGCAGGAGGCGGTCGAGGATGGCGGAGGTGAGCGTGCTGTCGTTGTTGAAGATGGTCGGCCACTGCTTGAAGACCTTGTTGGTGGTCAGGACGATGGACCCCCTCTCGTATCGCTGGCTGATGATCTGGAAGAGCAGGTCCGCGCCGTGTTTGTCGATGGGCAGGTAGCCGAGTTCATCCATGACCAGCAGGTCCGGGCAGGTGTACTTCTTGAGTTCCTGGACGAATCGGCCGGCCTTCTCGGCGGCGGACAGGCCGTTGACGATATCGACGGCGGTGGCGAAGCGGACGCGGAAGCCGGCGAGGCAGGCGGCGTGGCCGAGGGCGATGGCGAGATGGGTCTTTCCCAGGCCGACGCCGCCGACGAAGATGGCGTGGGCCTTGTCCTGGATGAACTTGAGGCGGAAGAGGTTCTGGACCTGGGGGCGGTTGATCTTGGCCGGCCAGGTGAAGTCGAACTGCTCGAGGGTCTTGAGCACGGGGAAGCGGGCCTGTTGAACGCGGCGCTGTCGTGCCCGGTCCTGGTGCAGGGCGGCTTCGCCCTCGACGAGGCGGGCGAGGAAGTCCACGTGGGACCATTGGCCTTGGGCGGCCTGGCGGGCAAGTTCCTCGACGTTCTCCCGCATGAACGGCAGGTTGAGGTAGGCCAGTTGGCGGTGCAATTCATCCGGCGTTGCCATCGTGTCCTTGCTGGGGCTCATGGTCTTCTCCGGGGTCAGCCTCCGCCGCGGCGGGGCCGGGGGCGACCGGTGGATGGGTGTTCGGGCTTGCCGCGGCATAACGCAGCGAAGCCGGGTCGTACAGGCCGAGGTCGGGTTCGGGCAGTTCCAGGTCCAGCAGGTCGGCTCGGCGCGTCAGGTGCAATGCGCCGGGTTCGGGCAGCAGGCGCTGGCGTTGTTCGAGCAGGTTGGCGATGTACTCGCAGCGGAAGGCCTGAAGTTCCAGGGCGTCCTCGATGGCCCTGCGGGTCTGCTCGGGGCCATAGATCTCGCTGAGGGCCACGATCTGGCGGACGTGATGGAGAACGTTGAGATGCCGGTCGGCCAGGCCCTGGTAGAACGCCTCTGCCTTGGGCGTCAGGGCCAGCAGGCGCAGGAGCAGCTTCTGATCGCGAGCGCGGCGTCGCTGCTGGAGCAGCGCCCTGGGGTGGTCGGGGTCCTCGAAGTCCTGGTGGCGGTCGTAGCAGCGGACGTGGCGGGCGATGAGCTTGTCCTGATGGTAGAGGCACAGGTGATCGGGGTAGAGCATCAGCGTCAGCGCGGCCCCGGCGTATTCGGCGGGCACCGAATAGGTGTTGGTGTCCAGGACGACGCGGAACTGGCTGTTGGCGCGGACGGTACGGATGGCGCCGACGTCGTAGGGCCGGGGCGGCAGAGGACGCAGGGCGGCCCGCTCGGCCTGGAACATCTCGACGGGCTTGCGTTGGGTGGTTCCGTGGATTCGCACGTTGGCGACGTCATCGAGCCATTGGCGTGCGGCGGGGTTGACCAGGCGGAAGTCGGTCAGTTCCATGCCGGCCAGGAAGCTTTTTTTGACGTATCCCACGGCGTTTTCGGCTCGCCCTTTGGCCTGCGCCGTCAAATGCACCCAATGGGGACGATTCGGCACAGACATTCC
>DATIKE010000426.1:0-4710 GCA_035477895.1 Phycisphaerae bacterium | reverse complement strand
GCTGTGGACGGCCGACGACAGCAACTGGTGCATCACGTGTTCGCACTGGTCCGGGCCGGAAGGCGCGATCTGCACGACGTGCTGGCCGGCCGACCGCGGCCGCGGAAAGTAGCACGCCCGTGTCAGTTCCTGCTTTGTCGTGTAATGCCAGTCGTGCGCGAAAACCTCCTGCAGGTGCAGGACGGCCGGGCCCTCGATCTTCAGGTGTGTGTCCCGCCACGGGCCGAGCTTGCGCAGGCGCCCCCGGTACTCGTCCCCGATGTTCTGGCTGCCCGTGAAGCCGATCCGGCCGTCCACGATCGCGATCTTGCGGTGGTTGCGGAAGTTGACTCGCCATCGCCCGCGCAACGGCACCATCGGGAGCGACCAGGCGATCTGCGCGCCAGCCGCCCGCAGTGGTCGAAGGAACCGCCTCGAAAGCCGCCAACAGCCCAGGAAGTCCAGCAGCAGCCGGACCTCAACGCCCTCATGGGTTTTCTCGATCAGCAGATCGCGGATGGCCGCCCCGGTCTCGTCCGGCTGGAAGATGTAATACTCCAGATGGATGTGCGACCGGGCTGATTGCAGCGCCTCTTCGATCGCCTCGAAGGTCTTTTCCGCGTCCTGGTAGATCGTGATCTCGTTGCCGTGGGTCGGCAGGTACGCTCCCAGCCGCTCCGTCAGGCGGACGAGAGGCCGCAGTTCGGGCTTGGCGTCCTCGGGCTCGCAGATGTGCTCTTCCGCCAGCCGTTCGCTGTGGTCCTGCATGTACGCTTTCAGTTGCTTCCGGCTGCGGTGCCGGCGGACGCGGTGCCACTTGCGACGCGGTTCGCTCATCGTGGCGAACAGTACCAGCCCCAGGCCCGGCAGCAGAATCAGCGTGAGAATCCACACCAGCATCGCCCGCGGGTCGCGCGGCCGGCGCAGCAATACAACGATCACCAGCAGGGCCGCCGCCTCGGTGACCGCCGTATACACCCATACCCAGTATGACAGGTGCTCGAGCATTCTTGACCTGTGGCCGGCCCCGATCAGCCGTCGGAACCACCGGCATCATAACCGCCCTGCGATTCTATCGGAGAACATCAACGGGCAGCGTCACAATACTCGCTTGTCTCCGGCAGGGCTACCGGAGAATGAGCGTGGTGCAAGGAAGGGCGGGATCTTCCGGGGTCACTCGGATTTGCGCTTGCGGCTGCGGCGTTTCGGCTTGGGGGCTCGCGGGTCCTTGCCCTGATCGCGAAGCTTTTGCTCGCGGGCAGCCAGCAACTCCACCGCTTTATCGAGAGTCAGCGCATTGGGGTCCATGCCCCGCGGCAGTGACGCATGGACCACCCCGTCGGTCACGTACGGGCCGAACCGACCGGCCTTGACTTGCAGCTTGGCCCCGCTCTGCGGGTGCCGGCCGGCCTCGCGCGGCGGCTGCCGGTCGACCCGACCCCGGCCGCGCTTCGGCTGGGCCAGCAGTTTCAGGGCCTGCTCCACCGTCAAAGTCCCCAGTTGCTCGTGGTTTTCGAGACTGCGGGTATTCTCGCCGGTCTTGAGATACGGGCCGTATTTGCCGTCCTGCACGGTGATCGGCTGATGCGTCTCGGGATGTTCGCCGACGGTGCGCGGGAACGACAGCAGCATCAGCGCGTCTTTGAGCGTCAGCGTCTCCGGGGTCATCGTCGGCCAGAGACTGGCCATCTTCGGCTTGCCGCCGCGCTTGAGTGTTCCCTTTTCCGTGACCTCCGGGTCGCCGAGCTGCACGTAGTTGCCGAACCGCCCGTTCTTGAGGTAGATCGGCTTGCCGGTGGCCGGGTCGTCCCCGATGGCTTTGTCGCCCAGGGCCGCCTGTTCGAGGAGCTTGCTGGCCATAGACACGCTCAGTTCATCCGGCGGCAGATCGTTGGGAATGGTCACCCGCTTGTCGGTATCGTCCGCCTGGACGTATGGGCCGTAACGCCCGATGCGGGCGACGATCATCTGCCCCCGGTCGTCCTTGCCCAGCGGGATCGTTGATATCTGGCGGGCGTCGATCTTGTCCCATCCCGCGCCGATGCGGCCTTTGAGCCCCGCCTTGCCGAAGTCGCCGAAGCCGTCATGGGCCTTCGGATCGCCGAAGTAGAAGACCCGGAGCCAGGGTTCGGATTCGAGCTTGCCGGTGGCGATGGCGTCGAGATCGTCTTCCATCTTGGCGGTGAAATCGAAATCGACCAGCTCGCCGAAATGCTTCTCCAGAAGCTGCGTGACCGCGAACGCGGTGAACGTCGGCACCAGGGCGGTCCCGTTCTTCCACGCGTACCCGCGGTCCTGAATCGTCTGGATGATGGTCGCATAGGTGGAGGGCCGCCCGATGCCGCGTTCCTCCAACTCCTTGATCAGGCTGGCCTCGGTATACCGGGCGGGCGGTACGGTCATGTGTGCCCGCGGGTCGATTCTGCCCGCCGCCAGGGGTTGCCCCTCGATGAGCGGCGGCAACGTGCGGTCCTGGTCTTCGACCTCCGATTCCCCGTCACCTTTTTCCTCGGCATAGGCCCGCAGGAAACCGTCGAAGGTGAAAACCCGACCCGAAGCGGTGAACGTCGCCTGGCCGAACTCGCCCGCCGGAGCGTTGATCCGTACGCTGGTCCGCCGTCCGACCGCGTCCTTCATCTGGCAGGCCAGCGTCCGCTTGTAGATCAGGTCGTAGAGTTTCCAGGCGTCCGGTTCGAGTTCGCCCTCGAGCTCCTGCGGTGTGCGGAACGAAGACCCGGCGGGGCGGATCGCCTCGTGGGCCTCCTGGGCGCCCTTGGCCTTGGTCTGGTAGACACGCGGGTGGTCCGGCAGGTATTCCGCGCCGAACTGGTCGCGAATCCGCCCACGGGCCGCGTTCAGGGCCTGCGTCGACAGGTTCGTCGAGTCCGTACGCATGTAGGTGATGTAGCCGTTCTCATACAGCGACTGCGCGATCCGCATCGTGCGGGCGACGCCGAACCGCAGCTTGCGCGCCGCCTCCTGTTGGAGGGTCGAGGTGATGAACGGGGCGTAGGCTCGTTGGGTGAACGGCTTCTCCGTCACCTGCGACACCGAGAAGGTCGCCCGCCGGA
The DNA here is from genome assembly GCA_035477895.1 of Phycisphaerae bacterium. Classification (GTDB taxonomy): domain Bacteria; phylum Planctomycetota; class Phycisphaerae; order UBA1845; family PWPN01; genus JAPKGY01. The sequence goes on along the minus strand of DATIKE010000426.1, from coordinate 1,660 downwards.
GATGACGGGCAGCCGCGTCGGCGTTTTTCTCGTCGAGCACGACGGCCTCCGGCCGGGTGAGTTGCCCGGTGGCCGGATCGAAGTCCTTGCCGGTCGCGATGCGGCGGTCGCCCAACTCGATCAGTCGGGCCAGGACCCGCGGACGATCGCCGTTGACCAGTAACTCCGCTTCGATATCCCAGTACCCGGCGGATACAAAACGCATCCTCTCACGTTCGCGCTCGACGATCAGTCGCGTGGCCACCGACTGTACCCGGCCGGCCGACAGCTTCGGCCCGATCTTGCGCCAAAGCACCGGCGAAATCTCGTAGCCGTATAAACGGTCGAGAATCCGCCGGGCCTCCTGGGCGTTGACGAGCTGCATGTCGAGCTGCCGCGGGTTGGCCAGCGCCTCCTGGATCGCCTGCTTGGTGATTTCGTCGAAGATCATCCGGTGGACGGGTACATCCGGCTGGAGAACCTCAGTAAGGTGCCAGGCAATGGCTTCGCCTTCGCGGTCTTCGTCGGTCGCCAGATAGAGCCGGTCCGCTTTCTTCAGGAGCTGCTTGAGCTTGGTGACCTGACTTTTCTTTTTGGATGGTATGATATACAGCGGCTTGAACCGCTCGTCGACGTTCACTCCGATCCGGGCCCACTCCTGCTCTTTGTACTGAGCGGGGATTTCCGAGGCTGTCGAGGGCAGGTCGCGGATGTGGCCGATGGACGACTCGACGATGAACCCCGGACCCAGGTATTTCGCGATGGTTCTGGCCTTGGCGGGCGACTCGACGATGACCAATGCCGCGTCTTGGTCGGTTTTCTGTCTCCCCCCGGTCGGTGCCGAGCGATCCTTGGGGCCGTCTCCCGGTCTGCTGCAGCCATCCATTGGCGAACGCGCCTTGGCAGCCGGCGGGTCGCTCTCGTTGGGGTGTCCTGAAACCGTCATCTTACCGCCTGTCCTGAATCTGTTACACGTTCCCCGGCAAGTACGGCCCGTGCCTCCACCAGCCGGCACCCTTCAATGTAGTCACTTTCAGCGAGCCGGGCATCTCTCAAATCCGGCCGCTGGTTTCGCGAGGATGTCTGCACCCGAAGTTTCCCGGGGCAGCCAGGGGCAACAATCTATCGGCCGCAGGACCGAATGGCTAGAACCCCTGGTCTTGCTTTTGGGCTTTTGGCCTGTATTGTGAATCGTTCTTTGCCGAGAGAGGTATGCGTCTTGCAGAGGTGATTAATAAGCCATGATGAAGTTTTTCCGTAAGCACATGAAGCATCTTTTGGCCGTCTTCATGGGCCTGTTGCTGGTGGTCTGGCTGGCGGGGGACCCCCTGATGAGTTACTTCGACCCGTCCGGTCGCGAGTTGAATGCACCGCGCGGCGAGATGTACGGCCGGACGGTCACGATGAAGGACCTGCATCAGCAATTGTTCGATCTCCAGGTGCTCGACGTTCTGGGAATCCGGTGGAAGATTCTGTGGGCCTTCGCCGTTGGCGCTGGTGCGCCGAATGATTACTACCGTGCTCAGATGGCCATGCAGATCCGTGATTTCAGCAAGCATCCGCTGACCGAGGACGAGTGGTGCATGTTGGAAGCAGAGGCCAGCCGTCGCCACGTGTTCGTGCCGGCCGGTGAGGTGGAGCGGTTCCGCTCGCAGTTCGACCCCGCGCAGTTGGCGGAGAT
>DATIKE010000425.1:0-3528 GCA_035477895.1 Phycisphaerae bacterium | reverse complement strand
GCGGCGGTCATTGACCTCGTCCCGGTGGGCGATCCGGGGAACGCGGCGGACACGCGCTACGGGAACTGGGGGGCCGTCGGGCACAAGTACTGGATGGGCAAGTTCGAGGTGACCAACGGGCAATACATCGAGTTCCTCAACGCGGCGGCCAGGATATCCGACCCTTATTCCCTGTACCTCCACTCGCCCACCTGGAGCGGAATCGTTCGTACCGGAAGCCCCGGCAACTACACCTATGGGCCGAAGAACGGTGACGCCGCTTGGCTCAACCGCCCCGCGATTTATGTGACGTACTGGAGCGCGCTGCGGTTCGCCAACTGGCTCCACAACGGCCAGCCGACCGGGCCGCCCGGCCCCTCGACCACCGAGGACGGCGCCTATACCCTCAACGGCTACTTCGGTCCGGACGGCCGCAGCATCACCCGCAAGCCGGGCGCCCGTTGGGCGATCCCCACGGAGGATGAATGGTACAAGGCGGCATACTACAAGGGCGGGTCCACCAACGCGGGCTACTGGGATTATCCAACTCGAAGCAACACTGCCCCCACCTGCGTTGTCCCGCCCGGAGCGGCCGAACCACCCGGATCGGCCAACTATAGAGGCTCCACGGCCGATCCGGTCTATCGTTCAACTCCCGTCGGGGCTTACACGTACTCTCCGGGGCCTTACGGCACGTTCGACCAGGGCGGCAACGTCACGGAGTGGACCGAGACCCTGGCCGCTCCGGTGAGTGGCGCCTGGCCGCGGGTCTATCGAGGGGGGATGTGGGTGTTTAATACCGCCTTGTATCTGCACGCGTCGCAATCTCTGAGCCTTCCACCCGGCACCGGCTGGACGGGTGGCGGGTTCCGGGTCGTCTACGTGCCTGAGCCGGCGACGGCGGCGCTGGCCACCCTCGGCGGCCTGGCCCTCATCCGCCGAAGACAGAAATTGAGCCTGATGCGACGGAAACTGCGCCTCCGCCACCAGGCCGAGCATTCGACCGGCGTGGGCATGGACTGGATCCGCCTCGAAGACGTGACCGGCAAGTGAAATCAGCTTTGAAGTGAAAGTCTGTCCGGCAAGAGCACGGGTTCCCGCCCGATGCTCGGATGCTGAATCGCAGGGGGCGCGTGGCGGCGGCCCATTGCGGGGCGGGTGTTCTCCCGGCAATGCCGGGCGGTTCACCTGCCGTCCACAGAAGGCAGGTCAACCCTCCACCTACAGCGAAGGAACGATCTGCCTTACGTTTTTTGTGCCCGCCGTTGTTGTCACGGACCCGAAGCTGACAATCGTAGTCGTCCCGGGGCGATCCGTTGACTTGATCCGGCACAGCGTTATGATCTCATCCCCAGGTGGCGGCTACACAGGCGCGGTCGTGCGGCAGCCATTGGTGTTCTTCCCGTCAACTCGTGACGATGGGAATAGAGACTAACCGGTTTCATTTATGAGTTTATGAGGAGAGAACCATGCGAAAGATGAGCGCATGGATGATGATCGTGGGTGTGGCCGTGCTCGGACTGGCCTTGGGCTGCCAGCAGAAGACAGAGGACCCGCAGGCCCAGGCGCCGCAGCAGGAGCCGATGCAGACATTCCCCGAGGATCAGGTCCCGCCACCCGAACCGCAGCCGACCGTATCGACGCTGCCGCCGGCTCCGCCGGTGGACACGACGGCCCAGCAGCCGGCCGCCTCGAAAGCCACCAAGGCCAAGCCGCAGCCGAAGGAAAGCTACGCCCAGGCGAAGAAATCCTCCCGCACCTACGTCGTGAAAAAAGGCGACACGCTGCAGAAAATCTCGAAGCAGTTCTACGGCACGACGAAGCAGTGGCGGCGGATCTGCAATGCGAACAGAAAAGCCGTGAAGGACTGCGATAAACTGATCCCCGGCACCAAGCTGGTGATTCCTTAAGGCAGAACTTGTGGACCGGCAAGATGCCGGTCCCACACAAGATTGTGTATGCTTTTATAAGACAACCGTCTCACGACAATGACCAATCGGACCGGTAGCCCTGGAGGCTCCCCCCAGATGCGCCGGTTCGTTGCGTCTCCGCCATCCCCACAGCGGGCGGTGTCCTCCCTGGACAAGCCGGTTCAGTATGTTCGGGGCGTGGGCCCGGCCCGGGCGAAGTTCCTGGCCGACCTCGGTGTCCATACGGTCGGCGACCTGGTTTCATATTTTCCTTTCCGATTCGAGGAGCAGGGCGTGCCGCAGCCGATCGACTCGCTGCGGCTGGAGGAACCGGCCACGATTCTTTGCATGGTCGAGCGTGTGGACTTCCGAGGCGGCGGAAGGTTCGGCCCCCCGGCGGTGCATGCCGAAGTCATGGACAGCACCGGCCGGGCCCGCGTGACCTGGTTCAATGTGCCCTACCTGCGCGAGCGGCTTCAGCGCGGCCAGATGCTCCGGTTGCACGGCAAGGTCGGCGTCGAAAACGACATCGCCCGCCTCACGAACCCGTCGATCGAGTGGCTCGACCCGAACGCCGACCCGAAAACCTGGAACGTGCAACGGCTGATCCCTGTTTACCGGGCGACCGAGAAGCTGACCTCCGCCCAGATCGCCCGGATCATCGGGCAGGAGCTGGACCTGGCGGTGCGGCATCTGCCCGAGCCTCTGCCGCCGGCCGTTCTGGCAAGCCGCAACCTGGCCGGCCGATCGTGGGCGGTGCGGGCGATGCATCGGCCGACGGACCTGAAGGAGCTGGCACCGGCCCGCCGCCGGCTGGCGTATGAAGAACTGCTCCTGATGCAGTTGGCCATCGCGCTTCAGCGCCGATGGACCGGCGATCGCGGGCGGGCGCCGCAACTGCCGACCAGCGAGAAGATCGACGCCCGCATCCGGCGACGGTTTCCCTTCGCGCTGACCGCCGCCCAGGACCGGGCGATCGCCCGGATCGTCGCCGACCTGGGCCGAACCCGGCCGATGACCCGCCTGCTGCAAGGCGACGTCGGCAGCGGCAAGACGGTGGTCGCCCTGTACGCCGCGCTGGTCACCGTGGCCAACCGCCGCCAGTGCGCGATCCTGGCCCCGACCGAGGTGCTGGCCAACCAACATTTTAACAGCATAGAGAAGTATCTGGCAGGCAGCCGGGTCCGGCGGTGTCTGCTGACCGGCAAGACGCCGGCCGCCCGGCGCCGGCAGGACCTGCGGGCGATCGCCGCCGGCGAGATGGACCTCATCATCGGCACCCAGGCCCTGCTGGAGCAGCGTGTGCGATTCAAGTCGCTGGGCCTGGTCATCGTCGACGAGCAGCACAAGTTCGGCGTGGCCCAGCGGGCGATGCTCAAGGGTGCAAGCCGGCCCGGCTCCACGCAAGCCGACTCCCGACAGTTCCTCATGCCGCATTACCTGGTCATGACCGCCACGCCGATCCCGCGCACGCTTTCGATGACCGTGTTCGGCGACCTGGACGTGTCGACCATCAACGAGCTGCCGCCGGGCCGCCGGCCGATCACCACCCGCCTGGTCACACCGGCCGGCGAACGTGCGGCCTGGCTGGAGGTGCGGCGGCGAATCGCCGACGGCGATCAGGTCTACATCGTCTACC
>DATIKE010000424.1:0-8882 GCA_035477895.1 Phycisphaerae bacterium | reverse complement strand
TCCGAAAAACAGCGGTGGGAGGCCTCCAAACAGCCCCCAGACCCACCCGGGCCGCAGCGTCTGCTGCGCGAGGACCTCGTCCATGCCGGTGTAGTTGGCCAGGATGCCGCCGGAAACCTCGGTTAGCGTCCTTGCGGCGGGCCGGGCGCCGGCGGCCGCGTCCACCACCTGTCCGGCGGCAAGTTTGTCAGCCGGCTTGACCCGGATCGGGATCGGCGCGGTTCGCACGGTAACGAACTTCCCGGCCTGCGGATCGAAATAGGCGAAGGGGATCGGCGGGATCTCCCTGATGTCGTCGCTGACGGCCCGGATGCTCTGGCTGAAGTGTTTGGCATTACCCTGCACCTCGCCGGCCAGCGGGTCCGGAGGTACCTTGAAGCCGCAAGTCAGCTCCGGCAGGTCAGGCAGCGGCGGCGGTTGAAGCTGCTCGAGCCGGCCAGAGCCGGTGATCGTCAGCAGCAGGGTGATCGGGTCGCCGACGCTTACCTCCGTCGGCTTGGCCGATGCGATAACCTCGTAGTTTCCGACCGCGCCGCGGAAATACGCGGGCCGGCCCTCGGTGGGAACGGGTTTCACCTGAATGTCCGACACCTGAGGCGGGACGGACAACGGCCGCGTGCCGGTGATTATCAGATTGCCCATGTCGAATACGCCTCGGCTCCGCCCCAGGCCGGTGGGATAGGCAACAACAATGTTGAGGGGGCCCACATCGAGCGGACCCACCCGTTCGGGCCATAGCGTGGTCGAAACCTCGTACAGATAGTAAACCTGCTCGTCGCCCTGATTGTCCTTGCGCGCCACCTCTCGCCCGACCGGGCGCTGCCGCTGGTTGAACATCCGCTGAAGCGATTCGGCGAACACGCCCCACTGGCTCGCCTGCAGGTCGATCTGCCCCCACATGTGCTCCTCGCGGAAGCGGAACTGGAAGTCGCGGTCCTGATAGGGTTTCAGCCAGATCTGGAGGGCGATTTCCAGCGGTTCGCCGACGTAGACGGACTTACGGCCGGATTGCACCTCAACAAAAAGCAGGTCGCCGGTTTCGGACTTCGATACGATTATGATCTGCGGCTGGCTCTTTAAGGTCTGGCCGGCCGCCTTGACCTCAAAAGACGGGATGGTGAGTCTGCCGGGCCGTTGCGGCACGATCTGGTATTGGTAGCTTACGCTGATCGACTGACTGACCCGGCCGTTGATGATGGAGGTTTGGGAGCTGCGGGCCGGCCCGCCCGAAAGGCGAATGGTGCCGCCCTCCACGGTCGGGACCGCCGGCGGTTCCTCCGGCTCGCCATCCTCGACGATCAGGCGAAGCACAATGGGCACCCCGACATACGTTTCGCGCGAGGACATCTCGACCAGCACGTTGGCGGCGCGCAGTGTGGAAGTCGTCAGCGAAAAAATCGCCAACACAAGAATCACGTCATGGAACCTGATCCACCGCATGAACTTCGCCGAACAGCAATCAGGCCGCCGCACTCCGCGGGGCCAAAAGCAAACAGGTAATCCTACCAATCCTTATCCACGGGTGCCTGCTGGGAACGAAGCCTCTGCTCCTGCTCGTACAGGGCCTCGCGACGTTGACGTTCCTTGTCGCGAATCAGTTGCAGCAACCGTTCGGCCTCTTCCTTGCTCATGGCACGCTGGGTGGCCGGAACAGCCCGGGCTTGTTGCTCATCCTTGTTGTTCTCTTCCCCGTCCTGCCGGTCGGCCGCCTGCCGGTCGCCCTGCTTCTGATTCTCATCTTTCCGGCCCGCCTGTTGCCGGTCCTGTTCCTGTTTGCTCTGATCGTCCTGGTCCTGCCGGCCGGCCTGCTGACTGGCTGGCTGGGACTCCGGCCGGCTCTCGGGCTGTGAGGTCGACTGGTCCTGAGGGCTGGGCTGAGAGGACTGTTGTTTCTGCTGTTCCTGCTGTTCGCGAAGCAGGCCGATCAGCCGGCCGGCCCGTTCGAGGTTCGCCCGGGCGTCGGCGTCGCTGGGATCAAGGCTCAGCGCCTGGCGGTATCGGTCGGCCGCGGCCCGGAGCTTTTCGATCGCGGCGGCCGGCTGATCCTGCTGTTTCAGGGCCTCGGCGTATGCACAGTTGCCGAGGTTGAACGAGGATCGCTGCTCCAACGACCGATCACGGCTTGCCAGCGTCCTGGTGAAGAAATCCGCGGCCTTGGCGTAGTCGCCGGCCCGATAGTGGACGACGCCCCGGTTGTATGCAATCTCGGGCGATTCCGGGCGAAGCTTCTCGGCATCTTCAAGCAGCTTGAGAGCTTTGGTGTTGTCGCCGGCGTTGAAGGCCTGGACGGCCTCGACAACGAGGCTTCGCGGTGAAGGTTCGCCGGAGCGGGCGGACGAACCGAAACCGAGCAAGACAACCGCAACGATAGTAATCGTGCGTCCTGAAACTCGTGTGGCGCCGGCGTCTGCCTGTGCGTGTACGCATGCAGACAGGTCTCGCCGGTGTGGTTTCAGGGTTTTATGATGCACTCTGACGAGGCACGTAGCGCGCGACGCGGCTAAGCCGCCCGAACCTGATGGCCGGCATAACATCTGGGGCACGGGGCTCATCTTTCGTTCCATCGTTTCCTCGATCCCCTGTTCTCTTATACGCATCGAGCCCGCATACGGCGGAAACCTTCTGTTTCAGTAACGGTCCGCGCCGAGCCGCCGGTCAGTCATGCCCACCTCCACAAGCAGCAGCAGCAGGGCCGCGGCGGCGAACCACTGGTACTGCACGCGGCGCAGCTCGATGCGCCCGGTTTCAAATTCCCGCTTGTCCTGATTGGCGATGCGGTCCTCGTAGAGCAGTTGGCCGAGGTCGACGACCTTGGTACCGGCCGGGACATACGCGCCGCCGCCGGCAAGGGCCATGTCCCGCAGGATCTGCGGGTTCATTTTCGACCAGACCTCTTGGTCGTCGTAACGCAAGTATAAAGCGGTGTTGTCGTCCTTGGCCGGCACGCGGGCGCCCAGCGACTCGTCGCCGATCCCGACGGTGTAGACGCGAATGCCCTTGTCCTTGAAAGCCTCGCGCGCGGCATCGACCGGGAAGCTTTCATGGTCCTCGCCGTCGGTGAGCACGACGATGGCCTTGTAACCCTTGTCCTGGTCGATGAAGGAGTCGGCGGCCTGGCGCACGGCGTCGCCGATCAATGTGCCGCCGCGCGGCGAACTTCGCACGTCGACCTCGTCCAGGATCATGCGAAACGCGCCGTAGTCGGCGGTGAGCGGGCACTTGAGGACGACCGCCCCGGCGAACGTGACCAATCCGACCCGGTCGCCGTGACAGAGGGCGACGACATCGCCGATGTACTGCCTGGCCCGCTGGAGACGGTTCGGAGCCAGGTCCCCGGCCAGCATCGAGCGCGAGACGTCCAGCGCGAACATGATGTCGATCCCGCGACGGGGAACTTCCTCGTAGTAGACGCCCCAGCGCGGGTCGATCATCGCGAGGACCAGAAAGGCAAGAGCCGCCAGCACCAGAACCGCCTTGGTCCGCCGCCGGGCGGGGCTCACCCGGGCGGTCAGAAACCCGACGAGGTCGGCTGACGCGAAACGCTCCAGCAACCGCCGCCTGCGGGCGAAACCATAGACCACCACGCCCGCCAGTACCAACACGACCCACAGCAGGTGAAGCGAAAACAGGCTGTTGAAGCGAAGATCCATGGGAAAACTCAAAACGTCAAAACAGAACTCCGAAAACAACCACTTCGCCTCTATGTCACGGCAGCCGTCGCAACCACGTCTGACTCAGTAGCACTTCCAAGCCCAGTAGAACAAACACCATAAGCAACACCGGCGGAACGGACAGTCGGCCCCAATGAGTCCACTCGGTTGCCAGCTCGCGATACTGCAGAAAGCGACGCTCCTCGGTCTCGGTCTTCTCGAGCTTGTCGATTTCAGCGTAGACCTTGCGCAGCGAATCCGTGTCCGTGGCCCGAAAGTATCGCCCTCCCGTGGCGTCCGCGATCTTGCCCAGCGTCTCCTCGTCGATGTCCACCGGCATCTGCCGAAAGGTCATGTTGCCGGTGAACGGATCGAGCGCGGGCACCGGCGCGAGGCCCCGCGTCCCGGCGCCGATGGTGTAGACCCGGATTCCGAAGGTGGCGGCCATTTCGGCCGCCTTGAGCGGGTCGATATCCCCCGCGTTGCTCTGACCGTCGGTGAGCAGAATGAGGACCCGGCTTCGGATCGCGCCACCCTGTTGAAGACGACGGCTCTGCTGGAGATTCCTCATCTGCTCGACGCCCAGCGCAACGGCGTCGCCGATGGCCGTCTGTCCCTCCTCCTCGGTCTTGGCGATCTCGGTGCGATCCAGGGCGTCGATCAGGTACGAATGGTCGAGTGTCAACGGGCACTTGCTGTCGGCGAAGGTGCCGAACGCGATCAGGCCGATGAGATCGTCCGGCCGGCCCTTCAGATCATCGTCGCCGAGCACGAAGCTGCGCACGACGTTCTGGACGGCGGCCAGACGGTTGGCGCGCTTGCCGGCGATCGTGAAGTCCATGGCCTGCATGCTCCCGGAACGGTCGACGATCAGGCCAATGGCAATGCCCTCGGCCCGGATACGGGTCTGCTCGTTCCCCTTTCGGGGGCGGGCGATGGCCACGATCAACAGGATCAGGGCCAGCGAACGGAGGACCGGCAACAGCCAGCGGAGCCGAACCCGCCAACCCGGACGAAGTCGGCGGAGTGGGTCCACGCTGGAGAACCTCATCGCCTCGTCCGGTCGCCGCAGGTACACCCGCCACCAGATAACCGGCAGAAACAGCAGCAGCAACAAGACCCAGCGGGCGTCGGGATGGAAAAGGCCGTCCATCAGGTCGCCCCCCCGGCCGGGCCGGGATCCACCGGCATTTCCGCGGCGGTCTCGGCAACAAAGGTCTCCGCCGAACCGAACGCGCCCTCGATCTCCTCCTGCCCGGGCTGATACCGGGCGAACTTCACCAGGTCACCGGCCTGCAGGAAATCAGTCAGCAGCCGGCCATAACGCCCACCCAGCGCGGGATGATCCTTGGCGGCCACAAGAAACTCCTCCGTGGTCTGCTCGGCCGCCCGGACCGCGAACCGCCGCTCGATGTACACCCGCACGATCGTCGTGAGACGGAAATAGAACTCCGCCACGAGGCCATGCTCGACGAGATGCTCCCCGCGAAGCTCTCTCAACCGGTCCATCGCCCAGACGTGCGGCGGGACGATCGGCTCCGCCCCGGCGGCCTGCACCTGTCGCGACCGCCGGCGCCATACGATGACCAGCACGAACCCCAGGATCAGACCGGCGATCACAATCCAAAGCCACCGGCGATTCCATTCCCACGGGTAAGAAACCGGCCCTTTGATGTCGACGAACTCGTCGGGCTTGAAATCGCCTTTCAGCACCGAGGCCACCTTGACGGTCAGCGGCGGAGAATCGATTTCGCCGGCGGGCCGGGTGGCTTGCGTCGCGGGCGAGGGCGAGTCGGTCGGGCGCTCGGCATAGCGCACGGTGATCGAAGGAATCTCGAACTCGCCGGGCAGATCGCTTTCAAGCTCATACTCGCGGCGCCAGAGACGCCCCGGCCTGACGGGCACGTCGGCCTGGTCGCGCGCCTCGCGCACGCGCCATTCGCCCAAGGCCTCGGCCGGCTTGGGCAGCGAGATCTCGTAGTTTTCCGGCGCGGTCACTTCGAGGAACAAGCGCAGGCGGTCGCCCACACGAATCTCGGCCTGGTCCGCCCGGATAGTGAGCTGGATCGGCCCGCGGTGGACATCCTTCACAACCGGTCCCGAGGTATCCGCCCGCTTGTCGGTCGCCGGACCGGCATCGCGGCAGGCGGAAAGAAGAACAACCGCCGGCAGCAGAGCACCCAACCCGACCGCATAGCAAAAAAACAGCCGCCATTGGATCAATTCCAGCCGCATGGTCAGCGTCGCGCCTCCCTCTTCCGAAAGAAACGCGTCAGGGGCTCCACGAACGACTCGCCGGTTCGCACGTGGATGGTATCGATCTTCATGCCGGCCAGCAGTCGGTCGCGCTGCTCGGCCGTCCGGCCGGCGCGAGCCTCGTATTCCCGTCTCAGCCCGGCATCCGATGTGTCCACGAGGACAACCTGACCGGTCTCGTTGTCGGACAGCGCGACCAGCCCGATGTTGGGCAGGCACTCTTCGCGCGGGTCGGTGATGATGATCGGGATGACGTCATGTCGGCGCCGGGCGACGCGAATGGCCCGCTCGTAGCCGTCGGCCTGGAAATCGCTGACCAGAAAGACAACGATCCGCCGGCGGGCCACCCGGTTCAGATGCTCCAGGGCGGCGGACAGATCGGTTCCCCGGCCGGCCGGCGCATGATACAACAACTCGCGAATCACGCGGAGCACGTGGGTGGTTCCCTTGCGCGCGGGCACGACCTTCTCGACGTGGTCGGTGAACAGAATCAGCCCCACCTTGTCGTTGTTGCGGATGGCGGAGAATGCCAGGGTCGCACACACCTCGGCCATCAGGTCACGCTTGAGCTGGCCGGCCGTCCCGAACAGGTGCGACCCGCTCATGTCCGCCAGGATCAGCACGGTCAGCTCGCGCTCCTCGCGAAAGACCTTCACGAAAGGCTCGCCATAACGGGCGCTGACATTCCAATCGATCGTCCGCACGTCGTCGCCGACCTGATATTGCCGGACTTCCTCAAACTCCATGCCCCGGCCCTTGAACGCGGAGTGATACTGCCCCGCCAGTACGTCCTTGACCACGTGCGACGTGCGGATCTCGATGCGGCGGATCTTTTTCAGCAGGTCCGAGGGAATCATGGTACTGGAATATGATCGAGAACCATTTTCACGACGTCATCGGTGTTTTTTTCCTCCGCCTCGGCCTCATAGGTCAGAATCACCCGATGCCGCAGCACGTCCGGGGCGATATCCTTGACGTCCTGAGGCACGACGTAGCCGCGGCCGGCCAGGAAGGCGACGGCCTTGGCGCCCAGCGTCAGATAGATCGTCGCCCGCGGGGACGCGCCGTACTGGATCAGCCCCTGGACCGGGACGCGGGCACCGGCCGGATCGCGCGTGGCCATCACCAGCGAGACGATGTAGTCCTTGATCTTGTCGTCGACGTAGATCTCATCCATCACCCGGCGGGCGTCCGAAATGGCGGCCGGCTCCATGACCGGCTCGACCAGCCGTTGCGGATGGGTGGTCGACATACGGTCCAGGATTTCCCGCTCCTGACCGCGGTCCGGATAGGTGACGATCAGCTTCAGCATGAACCGGTCTACCTGGGCCTCGGGCAGCGGGTAAGTGCCCTCCTGCTCGATCGGGTTCTGCGTGGCCAGTACGAGGAAAGGCTCGTCGAGCGAGAAAGTCTCTTTACCGATGGTAACCTGCCGCTCCTGCATGGCTTCCAGAAGGGCGCTTTGCACCTTGGCGGGCGCCCGGTTGATCTCGTCGGCCAGGATGATGTTGGCGAAGATCGGGCCCTTCCGCACGATGAACTCGCCGTCCTGCGGGCGATAGATGAGCGTTCCGATCAGGTCGGCCGGCAACAGGTCGGGCGTGAACTGCAGACGCTGGAAGCGGGTGCGGATGCCGCGGGCCAGACAGGCGACGGCCGTCGTCTTGGCCAGACCGGGAACGCCCTCGATCAGGATGTGCCCGTTGGCCAGCAGGCCGACCAGCATCTTGTGAAGAAGATCCCCCTGCCCGACGATCACCTTGCGGATCTGATCCAGGAGGAGGCGAAATGGTTCGCTCTTGGCCTGGACCTGCTCGCCGATCTGCTTGATGTCGAACTGGGTTGTGGCCATCACATGGTCTCCCGTTTGCATAACAATACGGGCGCGTCAACGGGTTGTTGGCACGCCCGAGTTCAACACTGGGACAAAGCGAGAGTATCCGGGATCAACAGGCCCGGCAAGCGCCGCCAAGCCGGTCGGACAGGCCGACCCCGATCGGTCCTTAGGCCGCGCGACCGTCTATCCACTTGCGGGCCGTCCCCGCGCGCGTTCCATCTTCACCGCGAGCGCGCCGCTTTCGAAGCCGCGTCAACCGGCCTTGACCGAGATCCTGCACGGCTTGACGGCCTCGACCTTCGGAAGATGCAGAACCAGGACGCCATCGCTGTACTCGGCACGGATGCGGGCGGCGTCGATCGCCTCGCTCACCTGGAAAGACCGGCTGAAGTCGCCGACGCCGTACTCATGCAGCAGCATCCGGCCGCCCTCCGCGCCGCGCGGCTCGACCTTGGCATGGATGTCAAGCGTGCCGTTCTGATACCGGATGTCGATGTCCTCAACCTTCGTCCCGGGCATATCGCTCAGGACGAGCAGTTCTTCGGCCTTCTCGATGATGTCGACGTTGGGCAGATAAGCCCGGCCGCTGCGCGTTCTCTCGGCCCGGGCCACCTCGGATTCGCTTTTCTGGATGCCGGTATTCTCAGCCATGGTTACACCTCCTCTGGAGTCTACATTCGACGGTGTCTTTTCCGCGACCCGTCACGCGCCCTTGACCTGGATCTTGCGCAACCGGGCGGCCTCGGCCTTGGGCAGCGTCACGGTGAGCACTCCGGCCTTCAGGGATGCCTCGACCTTCTCGGCATCGACGGACACGGGGAGACGCAGAACGCGCGTGAAAGGCCCCACGTCCCGCTCGCGCCGGTGATAGGTCACATCCGCCCCGCCGCCGCCCTTGCGTTCGCCCTTGAGCGTGAGCTCGTTTCCGGTCACCGTGATCTCCAGGTCGTCCATCTTCAGGCCCGGAAGCTCGGCCTCCAGGTAGAGGTTCCGGTCGTCCTCCCAGGCGTTGACCGTGGGAAACGCACCGACGCCCACCATGCCGCCCCAGGACGACAGCCCTTCCATGAGATTGCCGAACAGCCGTTCCATTTCGCCACGGAAGCCATCCGGCGAGTGGATACCCGAGCCAAAGCGTG
>DATIKE010000423.1:0-16508 GCA_035477895.1 Phycisphaerae bacterium | reverse complement strand
TCTCACGTCGGTGGCCTCACTCAAGATTCGTTGGCCCTGGTCGGCGACTCGCCGGCCTTCGGTTGCGAGCCTGCGGGCGTCGAGGCGGCAGGCTCCTTCTTGCGGTCACCCTTGTATTCCATATCACCGTGATGCCGCGGGCGGCTTCCGCGTTCCTTCTGATGACGCTGCAGTATTTCCTCGTATTTGACCCGCTGATCGGGCGTGAGAATCTGTTTTGTGCGCTCCACGGCGGACTCGAAGGAGCGCCGCCATTCCTGTTCCAGCTTGTCGGCCCGGTCGGAGCTTTTTTTCACGATCTCGTCGTAGCGGGGCTTGTCCTCGGGACGGATCAGCCCGGCGATCGCCTCGTCACGCTCGCGGTTTAACTGCCGGCAGCGATCTTCGCGGTCGTGCCGGCCGCTTTTCGCCGTTTCCGACCAGATTTCGTTCAGTTGTTCCTTCTGCGCCGCGGTCAGATTCAATTCGGCGGCCAGCCAGCCGCTGGGGCCGGAAGGCCGTTGCATCGGCCCGCAGGCCGGACGACGCCACTGAATCCCTGCGACCAGACCGGCCGCGAAGGCGAGCACGAAACCCGCAATGACGATTGCTTTGGTCATCTCAGTTCAACGCCTCCCGGTTGCGGACAACTCGTCGGCCATCCACTGGGCCATCACCAGCAGGTCGGAGTCGGCGTCGCCGTGAAGCTCCGTGGGCGGCAACACCGCGACGGTTTGCCAGATGGCCGGTCGGCTGGTCGTGTCGCCCAGGTCCGCGGGTCGGGCCAGCAGGGCTGCGATCAGCACGGCGGCCGCGGCCGCGGTCAGCCAGCCGGCCAGACGCCGGATGCCTCGGTCTCTCGTCTGAGGCCAGCGCGCATGCAGCCTGGCAGCGGCGTCGGCCGGCATCTCCGCAAGCCCGGCTTTCGAGACCAGTGACGACAATCGTCGCAGATCGGCCAGCGTCCGACTGCATTGGCCGCACTGGCGGAGGTGGGTTTCCACATGCGTCCGCTCGGGCGGCGAAAGCTCGCCGTCGTGGTAACGATGAATCCGGGCTGTTCCGTCGCAGGTCATGGTCATCCCATCCAGGATCGTTGTTTCCCGATGTTCTTCATCCCTGCAGATAGCCTTTGAACCGCTTGCGAAGTTCCTCGCGGGCCCGATAAAGCCGGGATTCGACCGTCCCCTGTGGCACCTCGAGGGTCGCGGCCATCTCCGCGTAGGTCATTCCCTGCAGTTCCCTCAACACGATCGCCGCCCGATGCTCGGGAGAAAGGCTGGCCAGCATGGTCGACAGATCGAGGCGTGCTTCCGTGCCCGGCGTCTCCGAAGGCTTCGCGATCCCGATGTCGCGTTCGTCCCGCGATTCAGTTTCCAAAGACTGTTGCGGCCCCCGTCTTCGCCGCGACCGACGCAACATCCCGACGCGCCGAACGAGAATCCGCACCAGCCAGGTTCGGAGGGAGGATTCCCCGCGGAATCGGCTGGTCAGCGCGCCGGTGAAGGTCTCCTGGACGAGGTCCTCGGCGTCGGCGGCGTTGCCGGTCAGCGCGTGGGCGATCCCGTGAAGGTATCGCCCCTCCCGGTCCACGAGCGCGTGGAACGCCGCCTCGTCGCCGCGGCCGATCTGTCGCACCAGTTCGATATCTTCAGACACCTGGAGCGCCTCGCCCGACACCAACGGCGCCGCACTGCCATACTGTTGCCGGTCGGTGCCGGTTTCTTCCCGTTCGGACCGGAATTCCGACGGCTCACCCGGCCTTATACAGTTTTACGTTAATCTACGCCGAATCGGCGGCATCGGCCGGCAATCCGGCCTGGCCATCGGTTCCGGCGGAGATGACTCCCTCATCGTAGCGGGCCACGACCCGCCGGCCAGGAGTCAGGACCAGAAAATCCTCGTCGGACCACGGCCCGTCCAGCAGCCGCTGAATCAGGGACAGATCTCCGGGGATCTTGTCGAAGGTCCACCCGCGCTGCTCGGCCCGCCGGCGGGCCTCGGTCTCGAATCGGCCGTCCGGCTCGATGCCCATGTCGATGTAGGTGTACTGCGAGTAGTTGCGCAACGTGTTGCAAAGCTGGTCGTACAGATACTGGGCATTGTCTTGGCCGTACTTGGCGACCAGCTCCTCGAAGCTGAGGTCCATGCCCAACTGGTGCGGGATGGAGACTTGGCTGAGTTTGCCGGCGTCCTGTCCGCGTTCGATCCAGCCGGAGGTCAGGAAGTACACACCGGGATGGCTGTGGAAGTACTCCTCGTAACGACGCCGCCCGCCGAGAAACAGCGTGATGCAGTCATGTGCCCGGGGGATCACCAGCGGCAGGGCCCGGGCGGTGAGCCCGCGGATGCCGTTGTTGCACAGGCCGTAGCCCAGCAACACCGCCTCGTGGTACGCCCCGTCGACCCTGTCGATCGCCTCCTGCAACCGCTGCGACATGCCCGCCTGACCGATGTCGTGCAGGCCCTTGGGCAGGAACTCGAGGTCCACGGTGTTCGGCGAACGGGCCGCGGCCGCGCACATCTCGCGGTGGAAGATCTCACAACTGATGAGCTTCAAACGCATCGTGACGAGACTCGTTCCGTCGATCCTTCCGCCTGTGGGAAGACCCTCTATGGAAAACGAAAGCCCCGGTCAGGCCCGACCGGGGCTTCGAAGGTCTTCCTTGTCATCGGCGCGAAACATGTGTCAGGGCGGCTTACGCCGCGATCAGCTTGCGAGCGATGCCCACCGCCCCGTTGGCATTGTCGCTGTAGCCGTCCGCGCCGATCTGCTCGGCGAACTCCTGGGTGACCGGCGCGCCGCCGATGATCACCTTCACCTTGTCCCGCAGGCCCGACGCCTTGAGTGTATCAATCACCGCTTTCATGGCCGGCATCGTGGTTGTCAGCAGGGCCGAGAGGGCCACGATGTTCACATCCTTTTCCTTCACCGCGTTGATGAACTTCTCCGGGGTGACGTCAACGCCCAGGTCGACGACCTCGAATCCGCCACCCTCGAGCATGGAGGCGACCAGATTCTTGCCGATGTCGTGGAGATCGCCCTTGACCGTGCCGATGGCCACCCGCCCGGTCGGCTTGACTCCGGTGCTGGCCAGCAGTGGGCGAATGATCTCCAAAGCCTGCTTCATCGCCCGGCCGATCAGCAGCAACTCGGGCACGAACAGTTCGTTGGCTTCGAACTGCCGGCCGGCTTCGTCCAGGGCCGGGATCATGTGCTTGTTCAGTAACTCCTCTGGCTTGACGCCCTGGGCCAGGGAGTCCTTGGTGATTGCCACCACGGTCTTGGCATCACCTTTCAACAGGGCCTCGCGCAGCTTGCTCAGATCGCTCATCGTGCATACCTCTCAAACGGACGCGGATTTCAACAAGACGTGGATTATAACCGGCCCGCCGCCGGGGGGGCAACGATCCGTCTTGGCCCCGGAAACCCCGCCGAGCACGCCCAACGGCCTGTCCCGATCGGCGACAGTCACTTGAGCGGGTGCAACTGAAAACCCGCCCGGATGCGGTTGACCTGAGCCCAAAGTTTGTCGTCCTGCTCCAGAAACCGCACCAACTGACCCGTGGAAATGCCCAGTTTCGTTGCCGTCTCTCCAACACCGCCCGCCTGAGCCTGAAGGACATCCAGCACGTACTGAACCACCCGGTAGTAATCCGGATTCTTGGGGTTGACCCTCAAGCCCGAGTTACGAGCAAGAACCTCGGCCACGCAACAGGGCAGGGGTGACCCGGGAGCGACCTCGTTCCGCCGGGTCAGGGCAATGGCTTCCCGCAGCCGGCGGAGGGCTTTGGCTCGATTCTCGTGCTGGGAGCGGCTTTCCTCGGCGATAACAACCAGCCCGGTGGGGCCGTGCCGCAGCCGGACGGCCGATGAGGTCTTGTTCCGCTTCTGTCCGCCGGGTCCGCTGGCCCGGTAGGTATCCACTTCACACTGGGCCAGAAGC
The DNA here is from genome assembly GCA_035477895.1 of Phycisphaerae bacterium. Classification (GTDB taxonomy): domain Bacteria; phylum Planctomycetota; class Phycisphaerae; order UBA1845; family PWPN01; genus JAPKGY01. Next base: position 12,582 of record DATIKE010000423.1, on the reverse strand, counting down.
TGGTCATCCGACCACTCCTGCCAAGGTGGATGGCCCCTGGAGGAGGGCGTTTTTCTGGATTCCGCATCCGACATGGCCCTGGGCTCCTTGGCTCGACGGCCGCCCGCTTTTGCACCGGTGTGTTCAGGATAGACCCCCAGAACCAGCGACGCCAGATGGCAAATGGCCGGCCGATGGGCTGCCAGGCAGGCCACGATTAAAGTGCCAGCGCATGGCACCGATATTTCACCCCGTACCGGATTTCCAAGTCCTCGGATCGTCATGGTTAGACGGTAAGTCGTCTGAGAAAGAGGGGAGATCCGCCCGGCCGGGACGTCGAGCAAAATTCTGCCGACAAGGAGGATTTTCGTGTGGACATGGGAGGCATCTCATTGTATATTGGATTTGTAGGCGGAGGTGTTATTGGGTCCCGTGGCGACTCAGTTTCAAGTCTCGAAGTGAGCAGGTCGGAAAAACCGGGGCCTCCGCGATCCGGTACGCAAGCAAGGAGCCGAGAAGGCGCCTGACTGAATAAATAATACGGTCCATTCCCTTTCGCCCGCGCTCTCCGCGACTCTAACCTCCCCTAAGCGCGGGCGTTTTTTTGCGCGCACAGAGCCGAATTCACGGTTCCGAAACCCACGCAGGGGGAGCTCCTTGTCCGCACCGGGCGGGCTCCCGATTGGCGGGGGGAGTGGCCCTGACGGGGGTGGTCAGTATTTCGATTCGCCAACCTTGGCGATAGCCTTCAAGATCAGAACGACGCCAGGCCGCTGCCTTCGACGGTGATGCACTTGATGACCGCGGGCGGGAGCTTGCGAGGGCGGTAATACGCGCGGACGAGTGCCCGCTCGACGGCCTCGGCGGAATCCTTCCGGGCCAGGATCATGATGCACCCGCCCAGGCCGGCTCCGGCGATCTGGGCTCCGGCCACGCCGGGAACCGCGCAGGCGATGTCCACCATGCGGTCGATCTCCTCCGTGCTGCACGCGTAGGTTCCCGGCTGCATGTAGAGCTGGGCCCGGAGCACGCGGTCGGGGTCTTCGCTGGTCAGGTCGTCGATGAGTCCGTGCATTTTCTCGTCGGTGTAGTCGACCTGCCCCGGCCCGTAGTCGCCGTTGCCTTTCGGGCGGGCGACTCGGTCGCCGTCGTGGCTGATTATCATGAACTGGCCGAAGCGATCGATGCGACCTGCGGCAAGGTCGTCGATGCAGATCTTGCTCCGCTGGCATTCAGCGGCCCCGTACATGAGCACGCCGCGGACGTCGTATTGGCCGGGATCCTGGTGGCTCGAGAAGTTCGTCTCCATCAGGTCGCGACAGTCGGACGGCAGGGTCTTCTCGAAGTCCTTTCGGGTCATGCGCTGCGGCACGCGTAGCAGCAGTCGGTAAATATCGCTGGTGGAACACGCGAGCCGCTCGTGGTTGATGTCGCGGACATGTTCGAGCAGGTGGGCGGCCTCGGGGGCCCGCTGCCGCAGCAGGGCCAGGCCGAGGTTGTACCCGGCGACGCGGGCGTTGAACTGGTGACGGGCGGCGCTGCTCTTGGCCGCCTTGACGTGACTGTTGGCGATCAGCACCTGGTAGTCGGCCGGCGCGTCGATGATGCGTTCGACGCGGAAGGGGTGGTAGCCGACCTGGGCGATCTTGCTGCGCTGGCCGAGGAAGATGGCCGCGTGATCGCCGGCCCCGCCCCGCGAGCCGACGAACCATTCGCCCTCGCCGCACAAGTCGATGAACTGCTGACTGTTCAGTTCCAGGTTATTCAGGGCGATGGCCGACTGCAGCGTGGCCACGACAATGGTCGAGCTGCTGGACAGCCCGGCGGCCATCGGCACGGAGCCGTGCAGCGCGAGGTTCATGCCGTGGATCTTCAGGTCATTGTACTTGTGCTGCAGGCGGAGGACGGCGGCCTTGATGTAGTTGCTCCAGTCGCCCTGGCTCGAGTACAGCAGGTCGCGGACCCATTGGCTGTTCACGAAGTTGACCCAGTCGCTCCAGGCGAAGCGGCCCATGAGCTCGGGGATGTTGAACTCACGGGACTCGAATTTGCGGGACTGGGTGTTGACCGCCCGGACGTTGCCGTCGCCGCGCAGGCCGACGACGGCGATGGTCTCGCGATGCAGGGCGAGGAAGTTGTTGTACCCGCCGCGGTGATCGACGTGTCTTCCCATCAGGTTGATCCGTCCGGGCGCCCGGACGATGACGACCTTTTCGTCGAAGCCGAACTGCCGGCCGAAACAGGTCAGCACCTTGTGTAACTCCCCGCACTTCTCGGCGTGCAGGTTCGGATGCTGACTGTAGACGCGTCCCAGCCAGCGTTTCAGGCTCGGCCCGGCCGCCTCCAGGCGGGAGAGCCATTGCCTGACCGTGGCGTACTGCCGGCTCGGGAGGCGGGGTTTGAGGGCGGCCGCCCTGGCCGTGAGGTCCAGCTTGCGTCGCCGGACGTGGTCCTGGATGGTCAGCAGTTCCTCCGGAGAGTTGAACCCCTGGATCAGCGTGGGGTCGTCGACCGGGACGGCTCGCACGCGGAATCGCGGCTGCCCGTCGTGGGTGGTGACGCCGCTCAGGTGCCGGACCACGTCGGGCAAGTAGTATTCCTGCTGGGCGTTGTTGTTGTCGATCATGGACACGCCGCGGTAGAAGGCCTCGGCGGAGAAGAGGTAAAGGCTGGGGTTGAACTGCTTGCAGGTCCGCTCGACCTGCCGGGCGGTGAGCGGACGGTCGGCCACCGCGAGGGTGTACTTCGGGAGGTCCAGTACGGCCTCGAGTTGCTGACGGCTGAAGGGGTCTTTCCCGGCCAGCTCGATCAGCTCGGGGACCGCCCGGGCCAGCTTGGTTGGATTCTTGATGTGTTTCAAGGCGATGTCGCGAATGGACTTTCCGGTGAGTTTCTGTCGTCGGCCGAGCCGCTCGCGAAGCTCGTCGACGATCGCCTGGCGGGCGATGTCCATCCGTTCGATGATGCAGACCGCCTGGCCGGTGGGGTCGAGGATGACCCGCCCGGCCGAGGCTTCGGTGACCCGGCTCCACGGGACGGTCAGCAGGGCGAGGTCGGCCTGCTGGCGGATGAAACCCTCCACGAGTGCCGTGATGGCGTCCGGTTCGAGGTACTTGTCGCCCAGGCAAAGCAGGACGGGGCCGGCGTGGCCGATGTTCTGGAGAGCCTCGGCCGCGACCTTGCCGGCATGGCCGGTGCCGAGCTGCGGCGACTGGCAGAGGAATAAGGCCTGCGGATATTCCCGGCCGACGGTCTGGATGACCTGCTCAGCCATCGAGCCGACGACGATCATGAACTTCTCGAACCGGTTCTTGGTGAACGTCCCGATCAGGCGATTGATGGCCGGCACACCGTCGATTTCGAAGCAGACCTTGGCCAGATCGCTGCGGCCCATACGCGTTCCCCTGCCCGCGGCCAGGATCACGACGAAGGTCTGTTGAGCCACACCGGTGTTGGCTTGATCGTTCATGAGGTTCCTTTCCTTATGGAAGTGGTCCGAAAGCTGTCAACTCCATTGAAACCCCGCACACACACAAGATCAAGGTCAACCGCCTCCGGCGAACAGCGGGACGCTTGAAAAAAGTGGACCCCTCGGATCTTCAGTCCGATACTGTTCCCGAAGAAACGGCCGTCAATGGCTGAAGCGAAGACCTTGTCCCGAACGGGTTGGCGAAAGTCGAGGGCGATTTCCGTGATTCATGATCTGCCTTACCGCCGATTGCTCATTCTGACCGAAGGGCAGTTGGGCGTGTTCTCATCGAAGACAGGCACGTCGGTGATGCGGTATCGCCCGAAGGATTGTGTTGCGGTTCTGGACTCGGCGGCGGCGGGCAAGCCGCTGAAGTCGTTGCTGGAGGACGTGCCCGACCTGCCCATCGTGGCAAGCGTGGCCGAGGCCCTGCCGCTTGAGCCCGATGCGGTTCTGATCGGCATCGCACCGGTCGGCGGAGCCTTGCCCGACGCCATGCGCCGTCACCTGGTCGACGCGCTCGGGAACGGCATCAGCATCATCAGCGGCCTGCACGCGTCGTTGCGAACCGATCCCGAATTGGCTGAGCTGGCTGCCCTGCACGATGCTCGCATACACGATGTCCGCGACCCCGGCCCGATCCAGCACATCGCCTGCGGGCGGGCGCGATACGCGCGGGCAAAACGCGTGCTCACCGTCGGCACGGACTGCGCGGTCGGCAAGATGGTGACGGCGCTGGAACTGCGGGCCCAGGCGGTCCGCCAGGGGCTGGATGCCGCGTTCGTCGCCACCGGCCAGACCGGCATCATGATCGAGGGCTGGGGCATCGCGGTCGATCACGTGCTCTCGGATTTCACCGCGGGCGCGGCCGAGCTGCTCGTGCAGCACGTGGCGGATCGGCAGATCTGCTTCATCGAGGGCCAGGGCTCGGTCGGGCACCCGGCGTATTCCTGCGTGACGCTCGCGCTGCTTCACGGCACCTGCCCGGACGCGATGGTCATGTGCCATCGCCCCGGCCGCCGATTGCACAGCGGGTGGGAAGACTGCCCGGTGGCGCCGATCGAGAAGCAGATCGCGCTCTATGAGCAGATGGCCGCCCCGGTTCATCCCGGCAGGGTGGTGGCGGTTGCGGTGAATACCGTGGGCATGCCGGCCGACGCGGCCGATCGCGCTGTCTGCGAGATCGCCGACCGGACGGGCCTGCCCGCGGCCGACCCCGTCCGGCACGGTTGCGCGACCCTGCTGACGGCGGTCAGAAAACACCTTTCCATTTGACTTGCTGTTTTGTTGCGACCCCTTCCAGGGATGTGTTGCCTGATGCGCGGGGAGAGACGACAGCATCCGGTCGTTCGAATAGTGCCTCGCCAGGAAATGGACTTTTCGCCCACAATTGCGTAAAAGAGTACATTCACGTGCCCCGGAGTCCGGTTGAGCCGGGACATTCGTTTGTGGAGATCGCTCCCGTGGTAGACGAGCAGCCCAAGATCGAGGAAACATCCCAAAGCCAGGTACCGACAGGGACCGTGCCCGCCGGGCCGGGCCGGGTCGACGTGCCCAAAGGTCTCTGGACCCAGTGTCCTTCCTGTCAGGCGACGATCTACCAGAAGGCCCTGGAGGAAAGCCTGTATATCTGCCCCGACTGCGACTATCACCACCGGATTTCCGCTCGGACGCGGATTCAGCAGTTGGTGGACCCCGGGACCTTTGAGGAGTTTCTGGAGGACCTCGTCTCCACCGACCCGCTGAAATTCAAGGATCGCATCGGATACCAGGATCGGCTTCGGGAGGCCCGGGACAAGACCCAGGAGACCGAGGCCATCGTGGTGGGCCGGGCGTTTATTCGCGGTCGCCCCGTCGTGCTGGCGGTGATGAACCCGTATTTCATCATGGCTTCGATGGGTGCGGTGGTCGGTGAGAAGGTGGCGGCGGCCGTGGAACGGGCCACGGACGAAAACGTCCCCTTCGTGATCGTGACCGCCTCGGGCGGAGCTCGGATGCAGGAAGGTATGGTGTCCCTGGCTCAAATGGCAAAGACCTCCGCGGCGATTGCCCGGCTGGATGATGCCGGAGGCCTGTATATTGTGCTTATGAGCGATCCGACGACCGCCGGCGTGGCGGCCAGCTTCGCCTCGCTGGGTGACATCCACCTGGCCGAACCCGGGGCGATGGTCGGCTTCGCCGGGCCGCGGGTGATCGAGAACACCATCAAAGCCACGCTGCCCGAGGGCTTCCAGTCGGCCGAGTTCATGCTTCAGCACGGCTTCATCGACCGCATCGTTCACCGCAGCGCCCTGCGAACCGAGATCGCCCGGATCATCGACTACGCCGGCAAATGATTTTGGTGTAACTCGCCTTACGCGGCAAAGACCCGGTGATATCCTCCCCGGTTTTCTCGGACCGACCAACCCGGCCCCCAATCGTCCTCGCCGGGGTTACGCTCTGTCGCCAGAAAGCCGATATGCCCCGAGGACGACCTGACCGAGGTTCACGCTGCTTTGTTCGGAACCCGTTGCCCGATCCGGGAGAGATAACCATGGCCGCGCCGGATGAGACGCCGTTATTCAGTACCCTGGCAACCGACCCGGACATGATCGAACTGGTGGAGGATTTCGTCGCCGCGCTGCCGGAGCGTGTTCAGGCCGTCGAGCGCGCCCTGCAGGCCGGGGAACCGGAGGTTCTGCGGCGGCTGTCTCACCAGTTGAAAGGGGCAAGCGGGGGTTACGGGTTCGATGTGATCGGCCGGGCGGCGGCGGAACTCGAGGACTCGGTCAAAGCGGCCGCCTCCCTGGCGGAGCTCACGAGACGGGTCAACGATCTGGCCGCGCTGTGCCGGCGGGCCAGAGTCGGCGCTGATTGAGTGAATTCAATCCAAGTCCGCCGCGACCGTCCTGTCGGCGCCCCGCACGGCTTGCCGAATCCACGAAAACAATACCGCCGCGATAGTCCCAGGCCTGAGCCCGAATGGCGGCCAGGAGCTATCGCGGCGGCATGTTCTGTCAGAGGATGGCTGGCTTTCCTCCGGGCGATCAGGCCCGAAAAGGGTTTTGCCAGTTATTTCCTCTTGCCCTTCTTGCCCTTCGCGCCCTTCTTGGCCGCTCCGCCGCCGAGGATCGCGTCCTTGGCTGCCTTGGCGACGCGGAACTTCACCACCTTCTTGGCGGGGATCTTGATCGTTTCGCCGGTGGCAGGGTTGCGACCCATGCGCGCCTTGCGGTTCACGAGCACCAACTTGCCCAGGCCCGGCAGCGGAAACGCGTTCTTGGCTTCCGAGTAAGCCAGGCAGGCCAGCTCCTCAAGGAACGCGGCCGCCTGCTTCTTGGGCACATCAAGCTTGCCAGCAAGGGCCGCCGCAACGGCGGATTTGGACATCATCTTAGACATGGCTACCTCCTTGTAATGAGTTGCAGGCCCACCATTGGCCCGCTTGGTGGGGCAATATAGCGACTGCCGCAGGACACGTCCAGCCGAAAACCCCCGAAATGATTGAGTTTCTTGAATGCGGGTGCCGGAATCCTTCGGCTTTGTGCTCGGGTCGGCCGCTTGGTGTCGCCGCGGCCGTTCACTTTGTGGTCAAAAAGGATCGGCATCCATGTCCTTGACCCGGCCGGCGAGGGGATGCCCTACTGACCCCATTTGAGTTTCTTGGTCAGGGTGTACCATCGCGGCTGGTCCGGATTGTGGACCAGTTGGAACTCGCATCCCGCCCTTCGAACCGCGAGGCGATCGCCCACACGGAAGGGCAGGGGGATCTGGCCGTCCACGACGATCATGGACCCGTTGTTGGCCCGCCGGGCGTAGACCTCGATGGTTGAATCGCCGGCCACGACCAGCGGCCTATGGGTCAGGGAGTGGGGAGCGATGGGGGTCAGCAGCAGGGCCCGGACGTCGAACTGGACAATCGGCCCCCCAACGGACATGTTGTGGGCGGTCGAACCGGAGGGGGTCGCCAGGATCAGTCCGTCCCCGCTGAAGTCCGTCAGGTGGTGTCCGTTCACCTTGATGGACAGGTCGATCATGCGGTAGGGCGGGCCGGCGTGAACGACACAGTCGTTGACCGCCAGGGTCCGTAGCGGTTTTCCGTCCGCGGTGGTCACCACGGATTCTAACATCATTCTGGAACTGACGATGCTGCGATCCCGGAGGATCGCATTCAGGTGTCGCTCGACGTCCGCGAAGCTGAATTCGGCCAGGAAACCCAGCTTGCCCAGGTTGACCCCGGCGATCGGAATCTGCCGTGCCCCCAGTGCCTGGGCGACGGCCAGGATGCTCCCGTCGCCGCCGAGAACGATGATATGGTCCGGCCCCGAGGCGGCCAGAGATGCGGTCTCCTCGAGGACTCCCGTGCCGGCCACCTCCGCTTGTTGGCTGACGATATCCTTCATCGAGGCCAAGAGAGCCGTGGCTTCTGGTTTGTCCTTGTTCGCCAGAATCAGAACTTTGGGTTGGCCTGTCATGGTTTTCCTGCCGGCCGGACGACGGCCGTTTCGCGCTGAAACATCGCTTCGTTTCGGTTGTCCCCGCACATTACCTCCGGCCGACAGGGCTGGCAACAGAGGCTTGCGGGCAAGTATTTGGCTGCCGGGTGGGGTGGGATCGCTCAGATGACCGGGGTCGGCTGCACTTTTGATGACAGAGGCAAACCTCTACAATGCCTGAGGCGGATGGGCGCCGGGCAGCGTTTTGTCGGCTCGAACCCAGTGGAGGCGCCGGACGGAGGTTCTGATGTCCATGCACGCCGGGTGGGCGGTTGATTCCCGGATGTTGACCGCAGTGATGCTGTTCTTCGGTGTTTGTCACGCAGCCCAATCCGCGCCCGCTTCCCGCCCGGCGGTCCCGACCCCTTCGCCGGCCCAGATGCAGGAGATCCAGGCAGCCAGTCAGCCTCAGGCGCTGGTTGATCTGGCCAGACGGTTTTTCCTTTTGCGCCAGGAAGAGGCGTCCCGTTTCTGCATCGAGAAAGCCTGCCTCGCCGACCCGTCCCTGCTGACCGACGGCAAGCTGGTTTCACCGCGGAGCTGGCGGAAGTTCTGGTTTCGGTATCGAGCGGTCATTCGCCTGCGCAAACTCGGACCCGGTGACGCGGCCGGCCGGGTGACTATTGCCGTCTGGCTGCACGAAGGCGGCGAGCGCGGCGAAGCCCGCCGGATGCTGCGGGCGGGGCTCGAGATCGACCCCAACCTGGAGGCGGCCCGCACATTGGCCAAAGCCTGGAAGCTCGACAGCGGCGGCCCCTTCCAGTTCGATCTGACTTTCGGCCTGAACAATCCGCTTATCCACGAATCCTTCACTGACGAGGGGGAGAAGATCGACTTGCGCCCCGGGCGCAAGTTCATGCTCCTGCCTTTCGCGTATGATCCGGCCGAAGGCCCCTTGCGAATCCTGAAATACTCGGTGCAGGTTTCGCAGGGATGTCGCGTGGTCGGGATTGTTCTCCTGACCACGGATGCCGGTGCACAGCCTGATGCGCCGCCTGCCCTGAGGCTGGAAGATCAGCCCTTGTGGGAGCGGATTCAGGTCGAGCGGGATGAGAACGGCGTTCTCAACCTGGTGGCCACCAACATGATCCGCCCGCCGGGCAAGCGGGTCTCCGGCCGGACCCGGAGCACCGGAGACCATCGCGGCGGATCCCCCCAGCCGCAGGAGACCTGGCGGGGCCTGGACCAGACTCCCAGTGGATACGCGGCCTTTTTGGTGGACGTGCCTGAGAATCTGAATGCCATTGAGGCGGTCTACGAGGACGACGTGCGGGTTCAACTGGATATGCGGCTGCTGGAGATGCTGGGGCGCGAGACAGCCGGAATGAACCCGCAGGGGCAGGCGGAGTTCGTGAATGTGCTGGCCGAGAAGGTGTTGGCCCCCAACGTATTGATCGCCTCGGCCGCGGTGGCCAAGTTGAGTCAGGTGCGTCAGGCGCTGCCGCCCGCAACTCCGGACCCGGCGGCCGTCACGCCCTCCGGCGAGCGCGAGGAATCCCTCTCGGTCCACATTGATCGGATCCTGTGGTCGGCTCTCGGACACCCCAATCCCATGGTCCAGCGCAAGGCGTTTGCCGCAATGGTGGAAGCGGATCGCCCGATGGGGCCGACGCTGTTGGCGGCTCTGCGTGATCCCGCGCAGGAGAAGGTCGCTCTGGCGGCCCTCGACCAGATCGAGCAGATGCTGGTTTCCGCGCCAACGGCCGATCGCCCCGCCCCGGGACAGGTTCAGCCGGAAGGGACGGTGGACCCCCAGTCGGCGACACGAATCAAACTCGTGGGGCTGGATCCCTCGCCCGCCCCGACCAATGTCTTCAAAGTGCTCTCCGCCTGTCTGACCAGTTTGCAACCCGCGATCGTCGAGCGGGCAATCGAGATCGTGCTTGTGGATGGTTCCGAGCAGGCGGTTCAGACCTTGGTGGACCTTCCCGCGGGGGGACGATCCATTCTGGCGGATCGGCTGCCGAAAACCTCTGACCCGGACCTGAAGGCCGCCCTGGTTCGGGTGTTGTTGCTGCGGCCTGAGCCTGCGCTGGTCGCGAAGGCATTGGAAGCCTGCCGCGACCTGAAGATCGAGATCAGTGGTCCGGACGACCCGATCCTCTACGCCTTCAGGGCCCGGCTGCCGGCCCTGGCCCAAGTTGACCTCGTACAAATGCTCGCCCGGTCGGATTTGTCCGCCATCGTGTCCAGCGATGCCCTCGACGGCGTCCTGACCACCCTCGCGATGGATGCTCAACGCAACCCGGCGATGCTGGCGGCGCTGCTTCAGCTTGCAAAGGCGGCGTTTCAGCCCTCCAATGCCGCGCCGATGGGAATGATTCGCCGCGAGGGTGCCGGTGACATCAAGTCGTCGCCATTCGCGACGCTTCTGGCCCGGATCGCCGGAACCCCCAACGCGGATGTGTCCACGATCCGCAGCGCGGCAACCACCCTGCTTGCCGCGGGTCATCTTCTGGAACTTCAGCAGAAGGTTCGCCAGATGCCATCGGCCAATGAGCGGGTCCGAGTGATCTCGGCTGTTGGATCGAGCAAGGAGCTGTGGGCCCGAGAGGCGTTGCCGGAGTTCCTGGCCGGCTGTCTCGGCGACGCCGATCCCAAACCGGCGGCGGCGGCGTTGAGCGCGCTGGCCGAGGTGTACAAGGCGGCGGATTCCTCACAGCGCTGGCGGTTGAACCTGGCGGTCAAGCTGGGGCTCGAGACCCAGGCCCTGCTGAAGTGGACGCGCGCGGAGGATGAAAAGCCGGCCCGGATGGCGATGAGTCTTCTGCGCCAATTGACCCAGATGCCGCAGTCGGATTCAGATCACTTCGAGGCCTTGCCCGAAGAGTCCGCCCGCCAGCATTTTCTGTCGGAATTGGAAAGGAGTCGTTCGGAGAAGCCGGTCGGCAAGTTCGCCTGCATGGTGTACATCGATCTCAAGCCGGTCGTCCCTGGCGGGGCCGCGGCCCAAGGCGCTCCGCCCGCAGGCCAGGCCGAGCCGCAGGACCCGACGATATACGGCGTGCCTCTGCCGATCTGCACGGTCACCATCCAGGCGGAGGGGGAAAAGATCGCGCATATCCTGGCCGACGAACGGTACATCGGCATGCCCGACGAACGGGGCAGTCTGGTCCCTGCGCCCGGGCAGTTGCGGGTTGATGCCGCTCCGTTGCTGCTCGATGGCCTGAGGAGGGCGTTCGAGCAGAAACAATCTTTTGCCGGCAAGGTGGACCGGCTGGCGCTGACCGATCGTCTGCAGTGCGAGCTTCGTCATTACAAACTCGGAACATGGCAGGGTGAGGTAACAGTCGGCCCCCCGCGGACACCGGACCCTCTCGCGACTTTCCAGGTGGTGGGCGCGCGGGTGTTCCTCGAGCCGATGGGCGAGCAGCCCGCGACGCCCGGGCCGGTCCAGGTTCAACCGCAATGATTACCTGCAGGCTCCCTTGGCCCTTCCAGGCGAGGTGATGAGGTGTTCCCGCGGCGCGTTCGTCGCGTGTGACAGGTCGATCCGATGAGCGGTTTTCAAATCAACCTCTGGTGCTGGCCTTGGGATCTTGTGGATGAGGGGGTGGATCATGCCCTGGACCGTCTACAGGGTGAGGCCGGCCTGACCGGCGTCAGCGTGGCCGTGCATTACCACGACGTGGATCACCTTCGCCCGCACGCAGGTGTTTCGCCGCGCCGCTTTCGGTCTATCGGCGGTGCGCAGTTCCAGCCGGACGCCGCCGCATATGCAGCCACGCGGTATCGGCCTGTTGTCGCGGACTGGGTTCGCAAGTCGAATCCGCTGGCGGCCGTCGCCGAGGCCTGCGCCCGTCGCGGACTGACCCTTCGGGCCTGGCTGGTGGGCCTGCACAGCCCGGCCACCGTCGAGCGGTTCCCGGCCGGCGCGATCAAGGACCTCTTTGGAGATCTTGAACCCACTTGGTTATGTCCGAGCAACCTGGATGTCCGCGAACTGCTGCGGGCCATGACCGCCGATCTGACCGAGCACTATCCGCTGGAAGCGGTCGAGCTGGAAGCCGTCACGTTTCCGCCCCGGCCGATCCCGGGCTTCCGTCGCCAAGCGGGCTTCGACAGCGGATCGACCGGCCTGTGGTTGCGAAGCCTGTGTTTCTGTGAGTCGTGCCGTCAGATGGCCTCGCGGGACCGGGTGGACGTCGCCGCGGCCGCGGCGGGAGTTCGTCGCCGGCTTGAGAACCTCTTCGCGTCGGGCGAGCCGCTGAACACACCCGTGGAGGATCTTCTGAACGATGAACCCGCCTTGGCGGCGTACGCCGACTGGCGTTGCCGACAGGTGACCTCGCTGATCGAGCTGGTCCGGTCGTCCTGTCGCTGCCGGCTTGTGGTTCATCGCGGCGGTGACCGCTGGTGGGCCGGAGCAGACTACGCCGCGATCGCGGCCCACTGCGACGCGCTTATGCCGCTGTATTACGAGGCCGCCCCGGCCGGCCTGGCGGCGGTCGTGGAGCAGGCGGCCGGCGAGGTGGACGGGCCGGACCGGGTCGAGATCGGCCTCAGCGCCTGCACGCCGCCGTGCCCGGATTCCGCCTCCCTCGTGGCCCTGGTCCGGGAAGCCGCCCGGCTGGGCGTCCGATCGGTCAACATCTATCAGTACGGCCTGCTGCCGGAAAAACGGCTGGAGTGGATACGGCAGGCCTCCCGCTATGCCCG
>DATIKE010000422.1:0-15772 GCA_035477895.1 Phycisphaerae bacterium | reverse complement strand
AGCGTGATCGAGCCATACGAGCAACAGTCGAGAATCGCGAACATCCGCCGACTCGAACTGACTGACGAGAAAGGTGCCGGGCTTCCCGAACCCTGCGTGGCCGTCGAAATCAGGCTGGCAGACGGACACAAGGACCTGGTCGTCACTGCAGACAGGGAAATCTTTCTCGGACACCGTGTTGAGACTTCCGAACCCCCACAATCCGTACAGGCGGACTGGCGGGCCCGGTTCGAAGCCAACCTGGCGTTCGTGCGGCTGGATTCGGCCGGCAAGGTCGAGCGAATCGCGATGTGTCGGGCCCGTTCGGCCAGGATCGGGGACGTCGAGGTTAAGTTGAGGAAGTTCACGGACTTCATCGAAATCGCGTTCGAGGGTGCCAAGGCGAGAGTGGTCGGCGGGGACAAGGACGCCGTACAGGATGTGACCATCGGCGGCAAGAGCGCAGTCGAGAAAGCGGATTAAACCACAAAGACACAAAGGCCTGGGGCGGGCTTCGCCCGCAACCCATGGTCCGAACCGCGACCGCAAGGGAGCGGACTCGGGAGATCCTCGCGGCACGAGAAGAATCGTGATGTTTGCAGTACAAAGAGAATGCAGATGGAAAAAGGCAGGTGAACCATCCCGAAAAACGGGATAAACTACCTGCCCTACGCAAGGTCTTCTTCGAGCTTATTACTTCATCGCCTTACCCTGCGCGGCGACGGCGGCCATGGCCGCCTTGACTTTCTCGGGGTCGCCGAGGTACTCGCTGCGAATCGGCTTGAGGCTCGCATCCAGTTCGTAGACCAGCGGCATGCCGGTCGGAATGTTCAGGCTGACGATGGCTTCGTCGCTGACGTTGTCGAGATACTTGACCAGGGCGCGCAGGCTGTTGCCGTGGGCGGCGACGATCACCCGTTTGCCGAGCCTGACGGTCGGGGCGATCACGTCGTGCCAGTAGGGCAGGAAGCGCTCGACAGTGTCCTTGAGGCACTCGGTCAGCGGCAGGGCGCCCTCGGTGAGATCGGCGTAGCGGCGGTCCTTGCCGGGGTAGCGCTCGTCGGTCTTTTCGAGGGCCGGCGGCGGGGTGTCGTACGAGCGGCGCCAGACGAGCACCTGCTGCTCGCCGAACTTGGCGGCCATCTCGGACTTGTTGAGACCCTGCAGGCCGCCGTAGTGGCGCTCGTTCAGCCGCCAGTGGCGGTGGACCGGAATCCACATCAGGTCCATCTCGTCGAGGGTGATCCACAGGGTGCGAATGGCCCGCTTGAGCACCGACGTGAAGGCCACGTCGAATGTAAAGCCCTTCTCTTTCAACACACGGCCGGCCTCGTGGGCCTCCTGCACGCCCTTCTCGGACAGATCCACGTCGGTCCAGCCGGTGAACCGGTTTTCCTTGTTCCAGGTGCTTTCCCCGTGCCGCAACAGAACGACCTTGTACATCGACACTCCCCTTGCGTTAGCAAACTCGGTTCATCACTCGTGGTACATCAGGTACCGGGCCCGGATCGCGCGGAACTCGGCCACCGGCCGGCGCCAGAGGGCGGGCAATTTCCGCGGGTCGTCGGTGGTCTTCAGGACGGCCAGGACTTCGGCACTGCCCAGAAGGGTCGCCATCCGGTCGATCTCGAACTTCGAGCCGAATAGTTTCCGCAAATGCCAGGCGATCGTCAAACCGGCCCGGACGGGTTCGAGCGCACGGGCGTCGGTCACCAGGATGTGAACGCCGCGGCAGGCGGTGCCGGCGAAAACGCTGGACTCTGGTTTGAACTCGACGGGGACGAAACGCAGGCCGGGCAGGCCGGCGGCGTTGAGGGCGGCGGCGAGTTGCAGGCCGTCGATCCACGGGGCACCGAAGATTTCAAACGGTTCGTCGGTGCCGCGGCCCACCGAGAGATTGGTGGTTTCGAGCAGACCGATGCCGGGGTAGAGCATGGCCTGGGTGAGATTGCGCATGTTGGGCGATGGGTTGATCCAGGCCAGGCCGGTGCGGTCGAAAGTCATCGAGCGGCGCCAACCTTCGACGGGGACGACCATCAGGCGGCAATGGATGCGGTATTGGTCGTTGAACAAGCGGGCGAGTTCACCGGCGGTCATGCCGTGAACGACAGGCAGCGGGCCGTAGCCGACGAGCAAGCGTTCGGATTGATCCCAGATCGGGCCATCGACGCAGGCGCCGCCGATCGGATTGGGCCGATCGAGGACTACGATCTCGATATCGCGTTTGGCGGCTTCCTCCATGGCGAACCCGAGCGTGCCGACATAGGTATAGAAGCGCGTGCCGATGTCCTGGATGTCAAAGATCAGGGCGTCGATGCCTTCGAGCATATCGGCCGTCGGCCGCTGTGTCTGGCCATAAAGGCTGCGGATCGGGATTCCTGTTTTCTCGTCCACGGCATCGGCGACCTTGCCGTCGGCGGTGCCTTGGAGGCCGTGCTCCGGCGAGAGGAGGCGGACGAGTTTGGCTCCGTCGGCATCGGCGAGCAGGTCGATGGTACGCTGGCCCTTACGATTCAGCCCTGTGTGGTTAGTCAGCAGCGCGATGCGCATGCCTTTCAGCAGTTGAAAGCCGTCGCGTTCGAGCACGTCGATGCCGCAGAGGACTTCGGCAGTCTGCGACGCGGCGGTTGCCCCATACCTCATCGGCAGGCGCATCGGAGCGGGCGTATATCGTTCGTCGGCGGCCTCGGCGATGGCGGATGCGACGACGCTCATCACGCGGCCGCGGAGATCGCCCACGAGGCCCTTGCCGTCGGGATGCACGCGGTTGGTGAGCAGAATCGCGAAGCAGCCGTGCACCGGATCGAGCCACATCGTCGTGCCGGTGAAGCCGGTGTGTCCGAAGGTGAAATCGGGATCGAAGAGACTGCCGCGGGCGGACGAATACGAGGTGTCGACGTCGAAACCGTACGTGCGGCAATCGGTGCCGCCGGCCAAGCAGCGCGGGCGGGTCATTTCGCGAACGGTCATGGCCGACAGGACGCGTTTTTCATCGAACACACCGCCGTGGAGCAGCATTCGGCAATAGCGTGCGAGGTTGTCGGCGGTGGAGAAGAGTCCCGCATGGCCGGCCGCGCCGCCGAGGGCATATGCCCTCGGGTCGTGAACCTCACCGACCATCCAGCGATCGTCGCGGCGCTGGGTCGGCGCGCAGCGGCTTCTGAGGCTGTCGGGCGGCAGGAACATCGTGTCCTTCATGCCCAGCGGCTCGAAAAGCTCCTCAAGGACAAATTGATCGAGCGGCCGGCCGTCGATGACGCGGACCAACTCACCCAGCAGAATGTAGCCGACATCGGAGTAGACGAATCGCGTGCCGGGCTCGCAGATGGTGGGCAAGGCATGGATGCGATCGAGCATCTGTTGGCGCGAGCCTACGTAATCGCTTTCGGGGTTGTCGGGCGTCAAGCCGGCACGGTGCAGCAGCAGGTCGGCCACAGTGATGTCCTGCTTGCCGTTGGCGGCAAAGGCGGGAATCCAGGTGGCGACGCGGTCGTTGAGTCCGAGTTGGCCTCGTTCGACGAGGAGCATGATCGACGTCGCGGTGGCGATCGGCTTGGTGAGCGAGGCCAGATCGAAAACGGTATCGACGGTCATCGGCGCGCGTTCGGGCAGAATCGATCGCGAGCCGTATGCCTTGCGATAGAGAATGTCATCGCCCCGGCCGACGAGCAGCACGGCGCCGGGGATGTGGCCGTCTGATACGGCCTGCTCGATCCGGCGGTCGGCCCAAGCCATGCGCGATGCGTCGAAACCGGGAGCGGGTGCGGCCAGTACAGACATCAGTAATACGAAGAGCATCCATCGCATCCGATCAAGGGTCTGATGCAACTTTCCGAGCGGCGGATTTCTTACTCGATCAGCGGCCGGACGGACCGCCACTTGGTCAGTTGCTCGCGGGTGACCTGAACGAGCTTCGGCTCCGGGTCAGTCCAGTTGACCTCGCCGAACTTGATGTGGCCGCCGACGCCGCCGGCCATCAGCGAGCGGTCGCCGTCGTTACGGACGATCTCGCAGATCCCGCCGTCGAAGAAGGGAATGGCCTTTGAGAACTCGAACTTGTCCATCCGATCGCCGATGAACACGTAGAACCCGCCGGGCTTCTTGTACATCTTCACGCCGACCAGGAGGAACCATCGGCCGCCGTGCTTGTGCAGCACAGTGGATTCGCAACTGCCCTGGACGTGCCCGCCCCACAGGTTCGGTTCGTAGCCGGTGCGCGGGCCGACGAGGATCGGGCCGTGGTCCTTCCAGGTCTTGAGGTCGGCGGTGCTGGACATCGCCACGCAGGATGCGCCCTCTTTGGTATTGGCGGTGTAGGTCATGAAGACGCGGCCGTCGTGGTGCATGAGGAACGGGTCGCGGCAACTGCAGATCTCGTCGGGCCACCAGGCGGCCCATTCGGCGTTCTTGAGCGGTGTGATCGGATTGCCCTCCCAGCGTTCCCAGTTGAAGATGTCCTTGCTGAAGGCCAGGCCGATGTCCTGCGAGAGGGCGTCGTTCAGTCCGGTGTAAGCCATGACGTAGCGGTCGCGGTGGCGAAGGACGAACGGGGCCCAGACGTGAGCGCCTTCCCATGTGCCGGGTCGAATCAGCATCACCGGGTCGTGGACTTCCCAGTCGAAGAAGTTCGCGGTTGAGGCATGGCCGAAGTAGATTTCGTGCCCGGGGAAGAACGGCGTGCCTTCCTGAATGCGGCGGTCGATGTAGAAGAAGTGCTCGCGGCCCTGGTGGTGGATGACCGCGAAGTCGGCGATCGAGCTGCCGACGGGGCGGAAACCCTTGTTGATAATGTCAATCGGCGGGTGGCGGAACAGGCCGAGGCGCATGGCCTTGAGCTTCTTCTCGAAGTAGATGTTGGTGGTTTCCGGCCCCGGCTGCGACGCGGCATCGGCACCAAGCACTTTGCCGGCCAAGACCGCTCCCAGACCCATCGCACCCGCCCGGGCAAAGAGCGCCCGCCGAGTTGTTGTGGTCTCCGGATTCTTCCGATCGTTCATCGAAAACACCTCCGCATCAGTTTCAGGCGAGTTGGCCGACGCCACGCAAGTCGCCGGCTCCAGATCCCTTTCTGAAGGGCGTTACTATAGCGGGTTGAGCACATCAGTCCAATCGAACGGATTACTTCTGTTCCTGCCGCTTGACGAACAGGCCGTGCGGTGGTATCGTCACACCATTCAGGTCTTCAGGGCGGCTCTATTCTATTGCCGAAGGAATACTATCATGGGATTTCTTATCCTAGCGCTCGTGGCTTATGCAGTCATCCTCTTTGTGCGCATAGGGTTGAGGCTGGTCAAAGCCGCTGATCGGATTGCCGCGGGCGTCGAGGCACTGGCGTCACGATCGGGCCAGGACTCGAAGCTTTCGCCACTGAAAGACTGAGGGGCGAGAATCCGCCTTTCGATGAGGTCGGCGGGCTGAGCCCACAAGACCAGGTGCGAGAAGGTATTCACACACCAGCAAGAATCCATTCATGTTCTTAGAAAGAACTTTTGAGACGATTTTCCCTCCGTTCGAGTGGACCGGCAAGATGCCGGTCCCACACAATCAGATCCACTCGGTGTGGAAGGCGCCGGGCTTGTCGACGCGTTCGTAGGTGTGGGCGCCGAAGTAATCGCGCTGGGCCTGCAAGAGGTTGGCCGGCAGGCGAGCGCTGCGGTAGCTGTCATAGTAGGCCAGGGCGGACGAGAAGGCCGGGATCGCGATGCCCAGCTCCGCGGCGGCGGCCACGACCTTGCGCCAGCTGGCCTGGCTCTTGTCGATGATGTCCTTGAAATACGGGTCGAGCAGCAGGTTGGCCAGGCTCGGGTTGCGGTCGTAGGCCTGCTTGATCCGGTTGAGGAAGTGGGCCCGGATGATGCATCCGCCGCGCCAGATCATGGCGATCTCGCCGTACTTCAGGTCCCACTTGTACTCCGCGGCGGCGGCCCGCATGAGCTGGAAACCCTGAGCGTAGGAGCATATTTTCGAGGCATACAGGGCGTCGTGGATCGCCTTGATGAAGGCGCCCTTGTCGCCGGTGTACTTGCCGGGCGGGCCGGTCAGCAGCTTGGAGGCGGCCACGCGCTCGTCCTTGATGGCCGAGATGCAGCGGGCGAAAACGGCCTCGGCGATGGTCGGAGCGGGCACGCCGAGGTCCAGGGCGGAGGTGCTGGTCCATTTGCCGGTGCCCTTCTGCCCGGCGCGGTCGAGAATGATGTCGACGATGGGTTTTCCGGTTTCGGGGTCGGTCTTGGCGAGGATGTCGCGGGTGATCTCGATGAGGTAGCTGTTGAGGTCGCCGTCGTACCACCGGGCAAAGACGTCGTGCAGCTCCTTGGCCGACAGCCCCAGGGCGTTGGCCATGATCCAGTAAGCCTCGCAGATCATCTGCATGTCGCCGTACTCGATCCCGTTGTGGATCATCTTGACGTAGTGGCCAGCGCCGTCGGGGCCGATGTACGTGCAGCACGGCTGGCCGTCGACCTTGGCGGAGATGTCGCGCAGGACCGGGGCAATGAGGTCGTAGGCTTCCTTCCGGCCGCCGGGCATGATGCTGGGGCCCTTGAGCGCGCCTTCCTCGCCGCCGGAGACACCGGTGCCGATGTAGAGCAGTCCCTTGGCGGCAAGCTCCTTATTGCGGCGGATGGTGTCGGGGAAGTGACTGTTGCCGCCGTCGATGATGAGGTCGCCCTTCTCGACGAACGGGAGAAGCTGGCCGATGAAGTCGTCGACGGGCAGGCCCGCCTTGACCATGAGGATGATCTTGCGGGGCTTTTCCAGGCTGTCGACGAATTCCTTGAGCGTGTGCGGGCCGACGAACTTCCTGCCCTTGGCCCGGCCGTTCATGAAATCGTCCGTCTTCTGGGTGGTGCGGTTGTATACCGCCATGGAGTAACCGCGGCTCTCGATGTTGAGGGCCAGGTTCTCGCCCATCACCGCCAACCCGATCAATCCGACCTGCTGCTTGGCCATTTCCTGTCTACTCCGATTCATATGTCCCCACAAGCCCGCTACCCGGCGGGCTCGGCCCATCGCTGACGCTCGGGGCTCCGACTATGACCCCGCGCTGCCGCTTGGGGCTCTGATCGGGCATGTGGCTCGGTCAGAGCCTGGCGGAAGCGACGCCTGCCTGCCGCAGGCAGGGGTCAGGCGTCCGCCGCGGGCGGCCAGAGACACAAAATTATACGCACCCGGCGACCGCCTGCAAGCCGCGTGGGCCGCCGCTATAATACAGCCTGGATCAATGCCTTGTCGCCGATGTTTCTCACCGGAACCCGGCCCATGTTTAGCCGCGACCCGAAGGGGAGCGCTCAACCGCCAGGAGAACCGACAATACCGGGCCGGGCGGCAGGCGGAGTTACTGTTGCAGGCAGGAGTCGAACGCAACCATGATCGTTCAGGCAGGATCACCGACGGCCCGGCTGTCCGAGGCCGACATCCGGCAGGCCGTCGAGAAGACGCTCGCCGCCGTGCCGCTGGCCGGCAAACGCGTGCTAACGATCATTCCCGACCACACCCGCAGCGGGCCGACGGGGCTGTTCTTCCGAGCGATCGGCGACGCCCTGGCGGGCAAGGCCGCCCGGCAGGATTTCCTGATCGCGCTGGGCACGCACCCGCCGATGTCGGAGGACAAAATCGCCGAGTTGCTGTGCATGGCCACCGATGAGCGGCAGCAGCGATACGGCGACGTGCAGGTGTTCAACCACCTGTGGAACGACCCATCGGCACTCGCCCAGGTCGGCACGCTGAGCCGCCGACAGGTCGAGGATCTGTCGGGCGGAATGCTCAGCATGGACGTGCCCGTACTGATCAACCGGCTGGTGCTGGACTACGACCACCTGATCATCGCCGGGCCGGTGTTCCCGCACGAGGTCGTCGGATTCTCCGGCGGGCACAAATACCTGTTCCCGGGGATCGCCGCGCCGCAGATCATCAACTTCACGCACTGGCTGGGCGCGCTGGTCACCAACCCGCTGATCAACGGCACGCCGGACACGCCGGTGCGGGCGGCGGTCGAGGCGGCCGCCGATCTGGTACCGGTCGAGCGCAGCCTCATCGGCTACGTGGTCAGCGGCGACGCGGTGGCGGGCGTGCTGGGCGGGCCGGTTCGCAAGGCATGGCGGGCGGCGACCGAGCTGTCGGCGCAGGTCAACATCAAGCATGTCGATCGTCCTTACCAAACGATTCTCGCCCAGGCGCCGAAGATGTACGACGACATCTGGACGGCCGGCAAGTGCATGTACAAGATGGAGCCGGTGGTGGCCGACGGCGGAACGCTCATCATCCACGCGCCGCACATCGACGAGGTGTCCTACTCGCACGGCAAGGTGATCGACCAGATCGGCTATCACGTGCGGGATTTCTTCGTTCGGCAGTGGGAGAAGTACAAGGACTTCCCGTGGGGTGTGCTCGCTCACAGCACCCACGTGCGGGGAATCGGCACCTACGAGAACGGCGTCGAGCGTCCGCGAGTCAACGTCGTGCTGGCCACGGCCATTCCCGAGGCCCGCTGCCGGAAGATCAACCTCGGCTACATGGATCCGAAAACGATCAACCCGGCTGACTACATGAACCGCGAGTGCGACGGCGTGCTGTATGTGCCCAAGGCCGGCGAGGTGCTCTATCGTCTCAAGAACATGAGCCGATTCGAGGAGCCGCGGAAGGCCAAAGTGCCGGCATAGCGGTCCACGGCAGGTTTGGCGGGCAGGTGACGATGTGGTAAAAACGTGTTGCCCAACCGGGAAGCATTTTGCATCCAGCGACGCATGGAAGGCAGGGGCGGCTTCATGAACCGCAGCGAATTGCAGATCCGGCCGATCATCGGGATGGAGATCCACGTCCAGCTGGCGACGCGGACGAAGATGTTCTGCTCGTGCCCGGTGGAATTCGGGGACGCGCCGAACAGCCACGTCTGCCCGGTATGCCTGGGGATGCCCGGAGTGCTGCCGGTGATGAACCGCCAGGCGGTCGAGTTCGCCATTCGAACCGCCCTGGCCATGAACTGCCAGATCGCCCGGTTCAGCAAATGGGATCGCAAAAGCTACTACTACCCCGATCTGCCGAAGAACTACCAGATCAGCCAGTACGACCTGCCGATCAGCTTCGACGGCGCGTTCGACGTGCCCGCCGGCAAGGACGGCGAACACCGGCGGGTCGGCATCATCCGCGCTCACCTCGAGGAGGACGCGGGCAAGAATATCCACGAAAACCCCTCCTGGACGCTGGTGGACCTGAACCGCACCGGAACGCCGCTGCTGGAGATCGTGACCGAGCCGAACCTGGCGTCGGCGGACGAGGCATACAACTTCTGCGTCGAGCTGCAGCGGCTGGTGAACTACCTCGGCGTCAGCGAAGCGAGCATGCAGAAGGGGCAGATGCGGTTCGAGCCCAACGTGAACGTGGCCATCACCCGCGGCGACCGCGAGTACCGCACGCCGATCGCCGAGATCAAGAACCTAAACAGCTTCAAGGCGGTCCGCGGCGCGATCGCGTACGAGATCGAGCGGCAGGTCAACGACTGGATCGCGGACAACGACTACGTCATCAGCAAGCGGCCCAAGGAAAACCGCGGCTGGGACGACGTCCGGAGCGTCACCGAGTTCCAGCGCGGCAAGGAGGAGGCCCACGACTACCGTTACTTCCCGGACCCGGACCTCGTGCCGGTCGAGATCGACGATGCCTGGCTGGAGTCGATCCGGGCGACCGTAGGGGAGCTGCCGCTGGAACGCGAAAAACGGTTCCAGCACCAGTACGGCCTCACCCCGGTCGACGCGGCCAACCTGATCCGCGACCGGGAGACGGCGGACCTCTTCGAAGAGGCTGCGTCCATCGGCCACGGCCCGACGCTGGCCAAGCAGTTCCTGAGCTTCTGGTCGGCCCGGGCTAACGCCCGCAACCGCACGATCGCCCGACTCGGCATCGAAGCGGCCCGGCTCGGCGAGCTGTCCCGACTGGTGGCCGACGGGGTCATCAACGCCACCGCCGCCCAGGCCGTCGCCGACAAGATGCTGGAATCACCCGACCAACCCAAGGCCATCGCCGAGCGCGAGGGGCTCGTCCAGGTCCGGGACGAAGGACAGATGCAGGCATGGGTTGAACAGGCTTTCGCGACTAACGCCAAGGCCGCCCAGGACGCCGTCGCCAACCCAAAAAAGAAAGAGAGAGCCCGCGGATTCCTCATGGGCCAGGTCATGAAACTCTCCGGCGGCAAGGCCGACCCGAAAATCGTCGGCCAACTCATCGACGACAAGCTGGCCGGCCAGGGCGGCTGATCGGCACGGATTGTGGACTCGGTCCGGCGACGGCCCCAATTCCTTGTTCTCGGATTCCCCATCGATTAGATTGACCGCCTACCCCGGAGCCTCACGAAGAGGCGGAGGTCCCGATCTGATCGGTACAAATCGGAGTGGATGAATCATGACCAAAACCAGCAAAGTGATTACGGAGCACGTCGACAAAGTTCTGGATCGCGCGTTGGACGCCGGTGGCGGGTTGCTGAGGTTCGCGCCGACCTGGGTGCCGCGGAGCTTCCTGCACCCCGGCCTGCGGATCAAGCTGGATCCGGAGGACACCTACGCGTTCGGCGCCCACCGCGGCGGGATCGACGAGCGGTGGTTCGCCAGCACGACCGAAGCGATGAACGAAAACCGAACGTCCGACGAGGGGCTCAGCTACGCGACCTTCGAGGGCCGGCGGTTCCAGTTGCGCGACGCAGTAGCGGCGGCCGGCCCGCGGCTGATCGGCAAGAAGATGTGGGACACCTACAAGCGCTGGCCGGTGTACTCGAAGTTCTTCGACAACATGGGCCCCATCCCCCACCACGTTCACCAGCGGCCGGAGCACGCCAAGCTCACCGGCCAGGAGGGCAAGCCCGAGGCCTACTACTTCCCGCCGCAGCTCAACAACGTCGATAACAACTTCGCCTACACCTTCATGGGACTTGAACCGGGCACGACCAGGGAGCAGGTGCGAAAGTGCCTGGAAAACTGGTTCAAGGGCGACAATAAGATTCTCGAGCTGTCTCGGGCGTACAAGCTGCGTCGCGGGGCCGGGTGGCTGATCCCGGCCGGCGTGCTGCACGCGCCGGGCTCGCTATGCACGTACGAGCCGCAATGGGGCTCCGACGTGTTCGGCATGTTCCAGAATATCGTCGAAGGCCGATTCGTTCCCTGGGACCTGCTGGTCAAGGACGTGCCCGGGGACAAGCACCAGGACCTCGACTACATCATCAGCCAGCTCGACTGGGAAAAGAACGTCGACACGCACTTCGTCGAGCACAACGCGCTGGACCCGATCGTTGATAAAGCCAACAGCGGCGATGGACACACCGACAAGTGGATCGCCTATGGCCTGATCGACGGTCAGCAGCTCTTCAGCGCCAAGGAACTGACCGTCGAGCCGGGCGCCAAGTGCGTACTCAAGGATGGCGGAGCCAGCGGCTGGATCACCGTTCAGGGCTGCGGCCGGATGGGTAAGCTGCCGCTGCAGACGCCGGTCATGATCCGCTTCGGCCAGGAGACCGAGGACGAAGTATTCATCTCGCACGAGGCAGCCACCACCGGCGTCGAGATCGAGAACACCGGTAGTGAGCCGCTGGTCGGCCTGCGCTACTTCGGGCCGGACACGCACGCGAAGGTGCCGAATGTGGGGGACCATAGGAAGAAATGACTAATGACCAATGACTAACGACCAATGACGAAAAAAGTCCAGAGCGCGAATGAGCAACGGCGGACATCCGAGCAACGGTACGACCTTGAAGAGCGGACTGCGGCATTCGGTGAAGCGATCGTCCGATTAGCCAGGAAGATCCCGGCTGATTCTGTGACGAGACCCCTCATCAGCCAACTCGTCAGGGCCGGAACGAGCGTTGGGGCAAACTACTGCGAGGCCGATGACGCGGGGTCAAAGAAGGAGTTCCGATACCGGATCAGTATATGCCAACGGGAATCGCGGGAGAGCAAATACTGGCTGCGAATGGTTGCCGGCGATGCTCCGACGATCGCGGATGAGGCACGGCACCACTGGCGCGAAGCCAATGAACTACACCTCATCTTCGCAGCCATTTACCGAAACAGTACAACCACCGACCGAGCCGCCAGCAAAGCGACAACGGATGACGATAAAGACTCTTTGGCCAGCAGTGTCATTCACCATCAGACATTGGACATTAGACATTAGACATTAGGCATTCATTATTCTGAGAGGACTTCACCAATGAGCACCGCTCACAGCAACACGTATCCCAAGCTGCACAACGCGACCTGGCCCGGGGTGGTCGGCAAAGGGCCTGGCGCGGAGGAGCCGGCGATCGGGCTGGACACGATGCTGGATCTGACCGCCTCGGCCGAGGTGGAGGGCGTCGGGTTCGATGGCGTGGACCTGTTCCTGTTCGCGCCGCATACCGACATTGACTCGTCCGACGACGACCTCAAGCAGCTGGCGGACAAGGTGCGGTCGCGCGGGCTGGTGATCGGCTCGCTGGTCGCGCCGGTCTGGCCCCCCACCGGCGGCGGGTCGGCCATGGGCGATGCGACGGAGCGTGGGAAGTTCCTCACCCAGGTCCGCAAGGGTTGCCGGATCGCAGAGAGGCTCAGACGGCTCGGCGTCCGCCCTGATGGCGCGGTGCGGATCGATTCCGCCTGCGGACCGGCGGACTGGTCGGCCGACCCGACGGGCAACACCCGCAAGATCGTCAAAACGTTCAAGGAAGCCTGCACCATCGCCGATGACGCCGGCGAGCGGTTGGCCGCCGAGGGCGAGATCTGCTGGGGCGGCATGCACGGTTGGCGCACGATGCTGGCCGTCCTCGAAGGCGTCGACCGGCCCAAAACGCTCGGCTTCCAGGCCGACATGGCCCACACGCTGCTCTACCTGCTCGGCTACAACGCGCCCGATGACCGCGTCCTGCCGGCCGACTTCGACTGGAAAGACACGGCCACGTTCCAGGCGGCCTACAAGAAGCTCGCAGACATACTGCGACCCTGGACGATCGACTTCCACGTCGCCCAGAACGACGCGACGGTCAAGGGCAGCGGCTCGCACGACAAGACCGGACGGCACTGTCTGCCGGACGACCCCAACGGCAAGCTGAACATCACCCGCGAGGCCGGCTGCTGGCTGCGCGACGAGAAAGGTGAGCCGACCCGCAAGATCCGGCACCTCTGCTGGGACGGCTGCATGTTCCCCAACGCCGTCATGACCGAGCAGCGAACGTGGAACTCCATCCTGGCGGCGATGATCGCCGTCCGCGACGCCCACGGGTGGAAGGAGTAACAGAAGAAGAATTAACCACCGATGAACGTCGATGAGCACGGATGCGTAAACTCATCGGGAAGTCGTTCTTTCTCGGTAACGGTGCAGTCAATGACCAATTTCGGAGAACAGTCATGTCCAAACCCCTCAATGTCGGTCTGATCGGTTGCGGATTCATGGGCCGGACACACTCGAACGCCTACCGCAAGGTGTACAACTTCTTCAGGCCGACGCTGAAGCCGGTGCTCAAGGCGATCTGCGACACCAACGCGGACAAGGCCGCGACGTTCGCGGACACATGGGGCTACGAGTCGGTCGAGACGGACTGGAAAAAGCTGATCGGGCGGAAAGACATCGACCTGATCGACATCTGCACGCCGAACAACACGCACCGCGAGATCGCGATGGCGGCCGCCGCGGCGGGCAAGATGATCATCTGCGAGAAGCCGCTGGCGATGAACACGGCCGAGGGATTGGAGATGGTCGCCGCAGTCGAGAAAGCCGGCGTGCCGAATCTCGTTTCGTTCAACTACCGCCGCGTTCCGGCCGTCACCCTGGCCAAGCAGTTGATCGACGAAGGGCGACTCGGGCGGATTTTCCACTACCGGGCGGTCTTCCTGCAGGACTGGACCATCTCGGCCGACCTGCCACAGGGCGGCGACGCGCTGTGGCGGCTGGATGCCAAGGTGGCCGGATCGGGCGTCACCGGCGATCTGCTCGCTCACTGCATCGACACCGCCCTCTGGCTCAACGGCTCCATCAGCAAGGTCACGGCCATGACCGAGACGTTCATCAGGCAGCGCAAGCACAATTTGACCGGCAAGGTCGAGGAAGTCGGCATCGACGACGCCTGCGCGTTCCTGGCCCGGTTCAAGAACGGCTCGCTGGCGACGTTCGAGTCGACCCGCTACGCCCGCGGGCACAAGGCGCTGTACACGTTCGAGATCAACGGCGAAAGGGCCTCGATCGCCTGGGACCTTCACGACCTGCATCGGCTGAGCTACTTCGACCACCGTGACGATTCGCTCGTCCGCGGCTGGCGGTCGGTCCACGTCACCGATGGCGACATGCCGTATATGAACAAGTGGTGGGTGCCGGGTTTGCAGATCGGCTACGAACACACGTTCGTGCACCAGGTGGCGGACTTCCTGGAGGCCGCCGCCAAGGGCCGGTCGGCAGCTCCGACGTTCCGGGACGCGCTCGAGACGCAGAAGGTCTGCGACGCGGTCCTGGCCAGCGCCCGGAAGGGATCGTGGGTGGAGATTGAGTGACGACGATTGCGGTCAATCGACCAGAAAGTCGAGATCGCTGCCCCCCCCCCTGCCCGCGAGCACATGAACCGAACAGGCCCAACCGGCGCACGCCCAGGGCCTTGATGCGAACCTGGTTCTGCTCGATGAGTTGAAGGATCTGATCCCGCTGAATTCTCATGGATCGCCCAAACAGTATACCTGCTCGCGAACCGCTTCACCACGTGGGTGCCCATCCAGCGATTCACGGCGCGTGCAGGCCGGCGTCCAGACGTTCCAGGATTGCCGGCTGCTCGAACGGCAGTATCTGAACCTTCTCAAACCGGCGGTCGGTCGTCGGGACGTCGTCGTACCACATTATCGGCGAGCCGCGGGCGACGATTCGACGCTGCAGCTCGCGCAGCACCGGCTTTTGCTCGCGAACCTCGCGCGGCGCCAGCTTGCGTTCCACGCACAATGACGCGATCAGGCCGGCCGCCTCGCCGATCCCCCACTCGATGGGATGCAGCCGATAGCAGCCGTTGGTGATGTGCGTCGTGCCGATGTTCTTGCAGCCGGCCAGCAGGTTCGCCGTCCTGCGCGGGATCAGCGCCCCGAGCGGGACCTGGAAGGGTTTGGTGGGGTCGATCACCTGCTTGCGACCGCGCTTGCTCTCATGGATGTCGATGCCGTACAGGCCGATGCCGACACTGTCGTCGAAGTGGGCGGCCCGGGGTCCCTGGCGGCCGGTCGCCGTCACTTCCTGTTCGACGATCGTTTTGATCGCCGCTATCCGCCGCGACTCGCGGATGTAGGGAAACATGCACAAGCCGTCCGGCGTGCCGACGACGTCCGGCCGGAGCTTGAACTCGGGATATCCGCGACCGCCGTCGTCGCGAGGCATTTCGGTCTGCATCCAGTGGAGGAAGCCCAGGCTGAGATCGCGGGCGGCCTGTAGCTGGCGCAATTGCTCGGCCGGGTCGTCCACCAGGATGTTTCCGCCGCGATAGTCGTTGCCCGGCCAGTTGATGAGCGCGAGATCACGGGCATACCGCGGGTCATCGAATTGCGTGGCATCAATCGCCCGCCGATAGCTCCAGAACGTGCCGAACGTGCCGGGACGATGCTCGAAAACACCGTAGGTCATCACGCGGCCGTCGCCGTAGTGCAGCGTGAGCGTGTAGGGCTGCCCATCACGATTGCGGGTGTAGTCCGCCGGCTTGTCGATAACATGCCGCTCACCCGGGCGGTGTTCGATGAAGAAACAGTACGTGAAGCTCTGGACGTCCTCGGCGTCGGCGGTGTCGGCCGCGTGCGGCTCGCCGGTCTGCTCG
>DATIKE010000421.1:0-15676 GCA_035477895.1 Phycisphaerae bacterium | reverse complement strand
GGGGCTGGTGTATTCGATGCGGACGAGTTTATCCGGGAAGGCCGGTCCTTTCACCGGTGTGACCGAGATGACCTTGATGCCCGGGGATGCCCGGCGGGAGGCGGCAACCGCAGGAGCCGACGCAGGCGCGGAGGCGGGCCTGGAAGCCAGCGCGGCGGCCTGGATCGGTGGCGCGGACGGGCCGGTCGAACAGCAGCAGAAGACCGGCACCAGCGTTGCGGCCAGGTTGATCAGTCGTTTGGTCATCGGCCCTGACGCCGTCGGCACTGTGGCCTGTGAAACCACCCTTGGACTCTCAACCCGAAGCGGAGCGGGCTTTCTCCCGCCGATTTTGCCAGAAGATCGCGGCGATGAAGTAGACCACCGTTGCGATCAACAGGGTTCGCTTGCAGTTGTCGAGGTTGGCCTCGTAAGCCTGCGGGTCCGCGCCGCCGCCCAGGAAGACGGTGAGCGGTGCCGCCAGGCAGGCGGCCAGGGCGAGCAGCGCCACCGCTCCGGCGATCCAGGTGCCGATGCCCAGGGGTCGGCAGGGTGTCGCGACCGGCGCGGCCGGGTGCGGTCGCGGGGCGGTCGCGGTCTCCTCAGGGCCGGCCGGCTCGGCGGCCGCGGCGCCCATGAACCGGGCCAGGACGAGGTAGAGTGCCGCGGCGATGAACCAGCCGGGCAGCCAGCGGAAGAACAGGTGTACGCCGAGCATGGCCATCGGGGAACGGAGTTTTCCACCAGTGAAGTCCTCTATTGGGAAACAGAGCACCAGCACCACAAGCCATGTGAGCAGGGCGGCGGGGTTGAAAGCGAGCTTCCGTCGCTCGGCCCAGAACGATCGGAGCTGGAGCCAGGGGAAGAGCCAGTGCTCGACGAAGATGATCGCGCCGATGGGCATGAGCACCAGCCCGTAGATTGCGACGAAGTTCAGCAGCTTCATGAAGATGGCCGGGAACAAAGCGACGAAGGTTGTGATGGCGCCGGCCACCAGGGTGATCTTCCATCGCGGCCAGTTGGGCGTGATGATCTGCAGGGCCAGGCCGGCGCGGTAGATGGTCGGGTTGGCGGTGGTCCAGCCGGCCAGAAGGACGCAGAACAGGCCGACGATGCCGACGGCGGAGTCGGCCATCTTGCCCGGATTGACCTCGCCCCAGACGACTGCCCCCATGATGCCCGCGCAGGCCCAGGCGGCGAAGTGGCCCAGGTACATGCCGAACGTGGAGTAGAACCCGTAGGTCCACTTGCGGGCGTAGCGGAAGACGGCCATGTCCGACAAGCCCACGTGCATCGCCAGATTGCAGAACCAGGCGAAGAACATGATGTGCCAGAGGCCCAGGCGGGCATCCAGGATTTCAGAGACGCGGATGAACTTGTCGGCTTTGCGGATGAGGTAGGTGTTGTTGTTGTCCACCAGGCGCCAACTGCCGCCCGGCTCTTCGACGGTGACAACGGCGGCGATGGACAGGCCGTCGGCCGTCCCGAGCTTCGTGTTGAATGCGTCGCGCAGGGCCGGCGTGATCCGGCTCCGGTCAAGGTCGGCCGCCAGGCTGGTGTCCAGCGTGAACCGCGGTTCGAGCGGCTGGCCGGTCCAGACCTTGGTGTCCGCGACGTTCTTGATGTCGGCGAGGGTCCGGCAGTCGCCCAGTCGGGGCAGCGTGGCCAAGGCGCCGGCCAGGAAGATCGGGAACATCCAGGGGGAGCAGACGGCGGCGAACTGACTGAGCTTCTTGAACCCCGCGATGGCCAGAACGATGACAACCGCGCCCACCATCAGGACGATGGCGATCCAGCCGATGCCGGGGGGATAGATGTCGGTGAGTTCGGGATGCCCGATGTGGGGAACGGCCTCGATCTTGTTGAAGGCCTGGATGACCGCCGAGGCGGATACGCCGATCATGGCGGCGGCAAGGCAGCAGTAGAGGACGGCGTTGACGATGTTGTAGATGACCGTCAGGCCGGGGCCGATGATCCGCCGGGCGTACCAGTAGAGCGTAAGCCGGGTGCGGACGGCGATGGGCGCGCAGATGAAGGCCCAGGACAGGACGGCCAGCAGGTTGCCGATCAGCAGGCCCCAGATCAGGTCCTCTGTCCTGGCACCCCACTGGACGAAGAGGGCGCCGATGACGAACTCGGTGCCGGCGACGTGCTCGCCCGCGAACATGGCGGCGAAGTACCGTCCTTCGTGGAGCTTGTCAGGGCTGACTGGTTCGCGGTCGAACTCGTAAAGCTTGTCGAGTCGGCTGGCGAGGGTTTCTGCGTTGGCTGGAGCGGACACGAAAGCCCTCCTTTCCGATGGAGCGCCAGGACCGCGCTCTCTGCAGCGGAGATGAACATCGCACGTGCGGTTTGCCGGCCTTCAGGCCGCGGCTTCCGAAGAGTCAGGCCGCATAGTTGAAGGGAAGCTATAAGCTGGCGCGTGCAGCGTCAAGCAATACGTCATTCGTCGGTTGCGAGGAGCTTCATCGACAGCACGTCGCACGGGCCCCGCAGGCACTGCGGCAGCAGGACGGACGGGTCCCAAGCGGAGTCTTCAACGTCGACGGTGGCGAGAATCACGACCATGTCCGGATCCGCCAGCGGGCGCGGGATCGGGTGCATCAGGTCCGACACGCCGGCGGCATCACGGACGATTTTGGGGGCCGCGGGCTGGGATGCGGGCAGGTGCGGCTCGGGTGTCCGGCGTGTTTCCCGCGGTTGGATGGGCAGTGGGGAGGCGACGGTCTGGGTGCGGCGTCGGTCATCGGCCTGGCTGAGCGCGTCGGCGGGCAACGCCTTGAGGTGTTCGCGGGCCGCGGTCATCTCCGGGTTCAGTTCGAGAGTGGTCTTGAAAGCCTCGGCCGCCTCGACGAGCTTGCGCTTTGACTGGTACATCAAGCCGATGTTGAAGTAGGCGTCCTCCGCGGGCAGGACGGTCCGGAAGTGGGTCATGGCCTCGTCGAACTTCTCCTGCTGAGCGAGGGCCATGGCAAGGTTCACATGGGCGCGGGGGAAATCGGGCTGAAGTTCGATAGCTTTCCTGAGCGACTTCTCGGCGTCGCGCCATCGCCTCTGCATCACGTAGCTGAAGCCGAGGTTGTTGTGCAGCCAGGCCTGTTCGGGGGCCGCCTTGAGGGCCTGCTGGTACGCGTGCTCGGATTCCTTGAAGCGTCCGAGCCGATCGAGCGCCGAGGCGAGGCGTTCGAGAACCTCGACACTGTCCGGCTGGAGATCGGCGGCCTGTTGATACTGCTCCGCCGCCTTGGAGAGTTGGCCGCGGCTTTCATGGAACTTTCCGGCGGCCAGGTGAGTGTTGGGCAGGATCGGGTTCTCGGTGGTCGAAGCCGCGGATGCCTTGTCGGAGGTCGTGCGGGCTCTGCCCGTCCGATCGACATGCGCCCGGGATCCGTTGGGTTCCTGGCAGCCCGCGATACTCCCGATGACCGCGGCGATGATTCCAACCCATCGCATGCCTGCCTTCATGTGCCGCTCCTTAGCCTGACGGTCTTCAAATGACGCCTGATTGTGTATATGCCGTCATTTCGGGGTGGCCGACATCGCGCCCTGGCCGCTCATCATCGACATGCCGGGCGGCGCCTGTTGCTGAGCTTGTTCCGGCTGGAAGCTGGTGGCCTCGCGGATGAGGATGGCCTCTTTGGCGTTCATGCCCTCGCCGCCGGCGAGTCCGCGTTCGACTTTGCAGCGGTCGGATTCAACCCCCTCGGCGATCAGGACCTGCTTGATCTGACCGATGCGATCGGCGGCCAATTTTTCCTGGTCGGTCACACCGTCATAACGCAGTGTCCCGCCGTAGAGCTTCAGAATCTGCGCGAACCGTTTGAGGCGGCGCATTCCCAGCGAGTTCAACTCCGTCTGGTGAGGGACGAAGTGGGCGGAGGACATGGACATGTCAGCCAGCATCGCGTTATCTGTCATGTAGACGAACGGCTCCTGAAGCTGGTTGGGATAGTCGGTGTGGCCCTGTGGGGGGGAGTTGAGCCGCTCGGTGGGTTTCGAGCACCCCGCGCCCAGCACGCACAGCGAGCAGACAAGGCCGCCCAGCGATAAACCGATCGATGCGAATTTGAGCATACGTTCCATGTCTGGATCCTTCCTAAACGTCCCCGGCCTGTTCGTGAGGCATCCCCGCTCACGAGGAGGTTATCGGCCAAACCTGCGGGTCGGTTTGGCATTTCGGACGTTTTCGGGAAGGAGATTCGGGCCGCGGTCTGCGGACGCGGGCGAGGAATATCGGACGTTGCAGTCAGCCTGCCTGACAAGGCTGATAAGGGGGTCGGCGGGGGGATCGTCCGGCCGGGGGAGCATCAGGCCCGGTTGCGGTACAGCGAGGGATCCACGACCGCCAGCATGGCCTGGGTGTTCAGGTCGCCGCCGAGGAACTCGTTCAGGGCGGCCACCGCCGGCCGCGGATCCTTGAGAACGTCGTTGTACCGGACCGACAGGACCCGGAAGCAGGGGTTGTCGCGCATGTACTTGTCGACCTTGGCGAGCTGGGCCTCGAACATCCCGGTGAGCTTGTCCTCGGGCAGGTCGTCGCTGTTCTTGCCGTGCCGGCGGAGCATCACGTTCTGAGAGGTGACAACCTCTTTAATGTTTCTCCGCATGAAGATGACGCGGTACCGGCAGTCCGTGGGCAAATCGAGCAGCAGCATGTGGACCATCTTGACGACCTTGCCGGGTGCCTCCCTGAGCCAGGAGGGGTCTTTTTTCGTCTGCTTGACCGGCTCGAACTCGTAGTAGCCCCTGGGGTTGTCCTCGTCGGCCTTCCGGATGTCGTCGACGAGCGCGGGGATGCCGCCCTTGTCGATCATCTGCATCATCATGGATGTGCCCGACCGCGGAAGGCCTGAAACGATGGTGACGTAATCCCGCTGCGCTGTCATTTGCCGCTGGTTCCTGTGATTGAGTCGGTTTTCGGCCGACGGCCTCGCCGCCGGCAGGGCGGATATGATACGACCATCACCACATCGGGGCAACCGCCTTGTACACCTACAGCAGGCCCTTTATGACGCAAGCTCGATGACGGATGCGGACGCTTCGGGCAAGTCCGGGCTATTCCATCGCTCAAGTCTCGGGATAGACGAGATCCTCGATCGGCCCGCCGTAGGCGTCTACGCTGAGGATATCCTTGATCGGCTTTCGGTCGCTGTCGGCAATGAAATGGATGAGATCGCTTTGCGCGGGATAGCCGATCGGCGTCATGGCGACGACCTTGGCCTCCGGCGGAATGCCCAGGAGCTGCTTGACGGCGGCTTCGTTGAACGCGCCGATCCAGCAGGTTCCCAGGCCCTCGGCGACGGCGGCAAGCGTGAGGTGATCGATGGCGATGGCAACGTCGATATCTACGCTGTTCCCGTAGCCGCCCATGCGGGGATATGCCCTTGCGGGGAATCCGCAGGCAACGACGATGTACGGTGCGTTGGCGAGCCACTGCTGCTTTCCGGAGGCAGCGGCGATGCCGCGGCGCATTCGCTCGCTCTGAACCCAGATGAAATGCCAAGGTTGATAGTTGCAGGCCGACGGCGCGTACCGCAACGCCTTCATCATTCTGGAGATGGAGATCGGGGGGATCGGATTATTCGCGTAGGCCCGCACGCTTCGCCGCATCTTGATGGCTTCGAGAACGTCCATGGCGATTCTCCCGATGGTCAGGCCAGTGGTCGAACAACGGACTGCGGCCTCAGGTAGTCGAAGTACGCCTCCGGACCCAGCACGCCGCCGCCGAGGCCCGACAGGTTGCACCCGGCATAGGGCACGCCGTGCGGGAACAGGTTGTGTGCGTTGATCCAACTGTTGCCCGCGACCAGGGCTTCGGCCACGCGGTTGGCCCGGGCGAGGTCCTTCGACCAGACGCTGTTGGCAAGGCCGTAGGGCGAGCGGTTGACCAGCTCGACGGCTTCGCCTTCATCGCTGAACTTCATGAGGTAGGCGACCGGGCCGAAGATCTCCTCCCGGCAGGCGACGTTGTCCGGCTCGCCGGTGAGCAGGGCAGGCTTGATGTAGAAGCCTTTGGGGTGGTCGGCGATCCTGGCCGGCCCGCCGGGCAGCAGGGTCTGACCGCCTTCCTGCTGACCGCGCTGCAGGTAGCCGAGGATGCGCTGCCGCTGTTTCTCGCTGACCGCCGGGCCCATCTGTGTCGCGGTATCCATGCCATGGCCGATGCGGATCTCTTCCATCAGGGCCGACGCCGCGGGAACGAACTGGTCCCAGATCTTCTCGTGCACCAGCCAGCGGGTCGCGGTGCAGCAGACCTGCCCGGTGTTGAAGGTGACGGCGGCGACCAGGCCGCGGGCGGCCGACTCGATGTCCACGTCGTCGAAGACGACGGCGGCCCCCTTGCCGCCCAGTTCGAGCTTGACCGGCACGAGGTTGCGCCCGCAGGCTTCGGCGATGAGTCGGCCGACCTCCGGCGAGCCGGTGAAGCCCATCCGCTTGATGCCCGGGTGCTCGGCCAGGGCCTTGCCGGCCACTTCGCCGTAGCCGGGCACCACGTTCACCACGCCCGCGGGCAGGCCGGCCTCCTCGACCAGCTTGCAGAAGTACAAGGTGCTGAGCGGGGTGTCTTCGGCCGGCTTGATGATCGCTGTGTTGCCCGCGGCCAGCGCGGGCGAGAGGTTCCACCCGACCAGCAGCATGGGGAAGTTCCACGGCAGGACGAAGGCCACCGGGCCGTAGGGGAACCGCACCTGCCGGGCCTCGAAGCCGCTGACCGCGATCGGCTCGCGCAGGCGAGTGTGGACGGCCAGGTCGGCGTACCAGCGCAGCGTCCCGGAGACGTTGGGGATGTCGCCGTCGCGGGCGGCCTCGAACGGCTTGCCGACATCCAGCGATTCGAGCTGGGCCAGCACGTCGCGGTGCTTGTCCACCAAGTCCGCCAGCCGATGAATCTGGACCGCCCGGTCATTGACCGGCATCTTCGCCCAGTCGCTTTTTCGGAACGCCTCGCCGGCGGCCTGGACCGCCGCGTCGACGTCGGCCGTCTTGCCCTCGGCCACCGCGGCCAGTACCGACCCGCTGCCCGGATCGAGCGTCTGGAACGTTCCCTTGTCCGCCGCCTCGACCCATCGGCCCCCGATGAACATCGGGATAGGCTTCTGGTCGAGGAACGCCTTGACTTCCGGAAGCAAATCAAGCGATTTGGCCATGATTGCACCTCCGATGACGGGATCCCAAGGCACATGCCGTGCCGGACGGTGGAAACAGGCACTGGAACGTCCGTCAGTGCCCATTAACAAGCTAATCACGATGCGTCTTCCCGGCAAGGGTTTCTCCCGAACGTGAGCCTGTTCGTCAGGAGTCTGCGTTTTTCAGTGCTTGAGTGAGGTGGCCCGCTGGTGCGAGAATCCTTTCTCGCACCATACCTGCCGGGAATCCCCCCTTGCGCGCTGTCGAGATGGCCTGCCTGCCCGTGCGTGTCCGCCTGTCTGCGTGCGGACACGCACAGGCAGGCACGCAGACAGGCCGCAGGCAGGGAATCTCGGCACAGCGCGCACTACACTCTTTGGCCTCAGCCTGTACAATGCTCCCCCTGGTATTCGACCGGGAAGTCGCGGAAGAACGCCCGCTCAAAGCGGGGTTTTCGAGAGATCAAACAAGTGGAGGATGGTCTGATGCGGTTGTTCCTGTGCAACGGCGGTCTGTGGTTGTCGGTCGTGGCATGCGGTCTGGCGCCGGCGATCGCGTCGGCCACCGGCGGGCCGGCGGTCAAATCTCAGGCCGACGACCCTTCCGTCCTGGACGTCGGCGAGCGGCGGCAGGTGTTCATCGACGGCCGATTCATGGCCAACTCGCGCGACGTCGAGCTGGTCGTGCACCCCCCGCGCAAGACGGGCGAACGCACGCTGGTGGCGGACAAACCGTGGGAAGGGCGAGACATCGACAACAACTGCACGGTCATGAAGCAGGGCGACACGTATCACCTGTGGTACCCCGCGCATGAACTGTGCTACGCTCGGTCGAAGGACGGAATCCACTGGGAGAAGCCCAGCCTCGGCCTGGCCGAGGTCGACGGAAGCCGCGACAACAACATCGTCCTGGGGCGCGGGGCCGGCGGCATCGACCGATGCAGCTCCGAGGGCATGGTCTTCCACGACCCGACCGCGCCGGAGGACCAGCGGTTCAGATATGCCACGCGGATCTCCGACGAACTCAAGGACACGTTCGTGTTCTCCTCGCCCGACGGCATCCACTGGCGCAAGACGCACGACAAGGTCCTGACTTTCACCCAGCCCGATGGCCGGCAGTACCTCGACTCGCAGAACGTCATTTTCTGGGACGACCGGATCAGAAAATATGTGGCCTACATGCGCTTCAACTGGTTCATAGAGGGTTTTAGAGGTCGAAGCGTCGCTCGCAGCGAGTCGGATCACCTGGGCGGATTCGCCGAGGTCCAGGATGCCCTGGTCGTGCTCGGACCGGACGCCCTGGACGCTTCCCTCGGGGATCTGCCGGTGGTCGACTTTTACTCCAGCGCGGCCATCAAGTACCCGTGGGCCCAGGACGCCTACTACATGTTTCCTGCGGCGTATTTCTGCTACCCCCCCGGACGGTTGCCGGAGTTCCCCGACGAATGCCCGGTCAACAGCGGCCCGATCCACACTCAGTTCGCCGCCAGCCGCGACGGAATCACCTGGCACCGCTTCGACCGCCGGCCTTTCGTCGCACTCGGCATGAAAGGGGAGTTCGACAGCATGTCCACCCGCGTTTTCCACGGGTTGGTGCCCTCGGTCGATGGGCGGGAGATGTTTCTGTATTACGTGGGCAGCGACATGCAGCACGGCTGGGACCGCGACGATCGCAACAAGCGTTTGTTGACCGCCGCCGGGCTGGCTCCAAACGAGTATACCTCGTTTGTCAGCCGCCTCGTCCTCCGCCGCGACGGTTTTGTCTCCGTCCGGGCCGACTACACCGGCGGCGAGTTCACCACGCCGCCACTGAAGTTCTCGGGCCGAGAGCTGGTGTTGAACGTGAACACTTCCGCGACCGGCCAGCTCCGCTGCGAGCTGCTCAACGCCCGCCACCAGCCGATCGAGGGTTACGGTCTGGCCGACTGCGACGTGATCCACACGGCCAACGAGATCGACAGGCCGGTCACCTGGAAAGGCAGCGGCAACCTGTCGGCCCTGGCGGGTCAGCCGGTGCGGCTGCGGGTCGCATTCCGTGACACCGACCTGTATGCGTTTCAATTCCGCAAGTGAATCGGCGGCATGCAAGCCTGAAGGCGTCCCGGGGCTTGCCCCGGCGGGGGTGGGTTGCGTGGCGGTCGCAGTGCCCGGCCCGGGAGATGTCCGCGAGGCATTCCTTGGGGATGTCCGGCCGCGTCAGGGACCCGATACCATGATAATTGCGGCGTGCGGGCCGAGTTTAAGGGGAAGGCGGCCGGCTTCCGGGGGTGGAGCTTTTTCGATCTTTCCAGTGGCAGGATCGGCAAGCGACCAGTTCATGAGCGGGCCGGTGCGGACCAGTCCGGCGTAGGGCTGCGAACCCACATTGACGACCAGCAGAATTTGCCGGGCGTCGCGCTCGAAGCGGCCGACGACGATGTCGGGCGAGGCGGGCGCGATCAGACCCGTGTCGTACCGGGCCTCGAGCTTCGCGAGGTCCAGTGGGCGATCCACCGGCCCGTCCTGAATGACCAGCCCGCCCTTATCGAGGAAGGCCTCGACCGTGGGGGGGAACTCGGGCAGCCGGGCGTAAGCGGGTACGAGCAGGGCGTCGAAGTCCACCCCGCCGATCCGCAGCTTGCTGTTGTGCACCTCGGCGCGGGTGAGCAACTCGTGGTCGGCCAGCAGGAAGGAAATCTGCCGGGTGAGCAGTTGGTGGCCGATGCGGTGGAAGGACTGGACGATCTGACGGGCCCGCGGCGACTGCGATTCGAGCGTCAACGGCCCGGAGATGGGCAGATATTCTTCCCACAGATCGAGGATGGGGTAGTAGAGCAAAACACGGTGGACAGGTCGGGCGCTGCGGAGGAGGGCATTGAGCCGGCCGACATGGTCGGTGTAGGGCCGGCCGAGGTCGCGCATCCGCTCGATGGGCAACTGGCCGAGAATTCGCCAGATGGTGTCGTAGTAGAGAGTGAACTCGGTCACGCCGAGGGCTGCCTGCCAGGCGGCGGTGGCCTGCATCGCGGGCAGCGGTGCGGGCTGGCCGGTGGCCATCCTCTGTGCGAAGTCGCTCACCTCGGTCATGACGAATCTCCGGCCGTTCAGCACGGCGGCGCTGACCGGTAGTGACGCGGTGAGCCACATGCCGTCAACAACCGCGTGCGGGTCGGACGTCAGCACGTCCAGCCCGGGAATGTCCATGCGCGACAGGGCCTTGAGCGAGTTGCCGGCCAGGGGCACCTGAGCGATGAGCTGCTCTTCGTGCAGCGAGTGGCCGCTGGACGCGACACGATTGGCGCGACACCAGTCCTGGATCCGGCCGAAGTATCGCTCGGCGACCAGGTCGGCGATCAGCGACCAGAATCGCTTGCGGACCAGGCGATCACCGTCGGAATTACCCTCGAACAGGCTGCGGCGATCGGGCGGCAGCTCGACGTTCCATCTCTTGCGGTACAGTTCCGGCAAGTCGTCGACCCACGGGACCGTCGGCAGGGGCTTGACGTTCGGATCGACCGGGTCGACGACCGGGACTTTCGCCCGGACGTGCTCGGGCAGCGCGCCGATGTTGACCGCCATCAGCGATGGCTCGTCGGTGAAGAAGGCCCGGACGGTCGAGCCGAAATGCCTGCCGATGCGTTTCGCGTAGGCTTCGTGAGTGACCTCGATGAAACATCGCATGGCCGCGTCGTCGATGATGTTGGGGCTGCGCCGGCACGCGTAAAAGTTATTAGAGGCATGGCTGTGCTCGAAGGCCCGGCGGACGGTGAACGGCTCGGGCTGGGCGGGGTCGTAGGCGAGCTCCTGGGCCTCGAAGGCCGGGTTGGTTTTCAGCACCTCGCCGCCGGCGGCGCCGCTGGGGTAACCCTTCTCGTCATAGATCCAGGCGAGCAGGCCGGCCTGCTGGAGATTGCCGAGGATCTGTTCCAGCTCGCCCCAGCGTTTTTCCGAAGTCACGTACCCGTCGAAGTTGACGTTGCAAACGAAGCCGCCCAGGCCGGCGGCCTTGACCTTGGCCAGGGCCTCGGGCGAGGCCTGCTCCGGTGTGAGGCTGTGGACGATCTGCAACGGCCGGCAGTCGACCGGCGGATCGGCCCAGGCCGACTGCCAGTCGGCGGGCCAATCGCACGAAGGCTGGGAATCAGCCGGTTCCGCCAACCCCGCGACGCTCGATGTCACCACACAGATTGCCGTCAGGTATAGCCTTGTCATAAAGGTTCCCCGGTCTCTCAGCAGCGGCACACAATGTGGAAAGCAGCGCGCCGCCGGGTTTATCCCGGTGGACGGCGGGCGAAAAAGCCCGCCGCTCACTTTCCCGCTTGTGAGGCTCCATATAGGATGGAGTCACGACTTCAGTATACAGGCGCGACGAAGCCCGCGTCGAGGCGGTGGAAAGAGGCTTTCGGCTCCGTTGCAGAGCGCTCGGCGGCACCAAGGCCCCCGGTGTGTTCACCGGGGGCTGATGGGGAGACGGGTTGTCAACAATGGCGGCGATCAAGGATCAGGCGATCGTGCTGCGGCATCTGGACTACTCGGAGACGTCGCAGGTGCTGGTGCTGCTGACGCGGGATCACGGCCAGCAGCGGTTGATCGGCAAGGGCGTTAAACGCTCGTCGAAAACGCGACCAGCCATCGCGATCGACCTGCTGGAACGCGGTGAGGTGGTGTTTCTGCCCGTGGTTCGCGCCGAGGCCGGCTTGGGGACGCTGACCGAGTGGCGGCAGGAGCAGGCGTATCTCGGGCTGCGCGAGAACCTTGATCGCTGGTACGCCGGCCAATACGCGGCTGAGATCACCGCGACGATGACCGAGGAGGCCGACCCGCACCCGCAACTGTTTGACGCGCTGGCCGGCCTGCTGGCTGGGCTGTGCGCCGGTGATGACGTGACTGGATCACTCGTGGGCTATCAGCGCGTGGTGCTGGAGCAGGCCGGTTTGTGGCCGGACTTCACGCGGTGCGTGGTCTGCGATCGGCCGGCGCCGGAGAACCGGGCCGCGTACTTTTCAGCCCGGCAGGGCGGGCTGGCGTGCCGCATCTGCCAGCCGAAGCTCCGCGAGTTTCGCAAGGTTGATGCCGAGACGCTGACCGCCCTCCGCGAGGATCGTTGCGGCCGCGAAAAGGCCGGGCCGGCCCTCGAATTGCTCGACTACGTGATCGGTCATGTCATCGGCCGACCCACCTCGCTGCAGAAATCGCCGCTCGTATGACTGAAAGAACCGGCCCTACTACTTGTTTTGCGGCCGGACGAAGCGCTGTTCGATGAAGTCGCAGATCATGTGGTAGGCAAGCTGGTGGATTTCCTGGATACGGTCGCTGGATTCGTGGTCGACGCAGAGGCAGAGGTCGCAGAGCGGCTTGAGCTTTCCGCCGGTCCGGCCGGCGAAGCCGACGACCGCGGCCCCGGCGGCGCGGGCGACGTGGACGGCCTCGATGATGTTAGGTGAATTGCCGGAGGTACTCAGGGCCCAGACGACGTCTCCGGCCCGAACCAGGGCCTCAACCTGCCGGGCGAACACGTGCCCGAATCCGTAGTCGTTCGAGATCGAGAGTATGCTGGAAGTGTCGGTGGTCAAGGCGACGGCGGGCAGGGCCCGTCGGAGGCGCTTGAACTGCCCGACGAGTTCGGCGGCGATGTGCTGGGCGTCGGCGGCGCTGCCCCCGTTGCCGATCAGGTAGACGCGGCGATCGGCGGCTACGGCGTCGACGGTGGCCTGGCCGATCCGGCGAAGCAGCTCGATCTGCCCGTCGAGCCATTCGACGAGTCGCTTGTGTTCGGCCACGGCCGGTCCGAAGGGATCGCTCATTTGGCATTCCCCGATCGTATGCGGTCGACGACGGCGGTGGTGCTGATGCCCTCGACCAACGGAACCAGCACGACGCGCCCGCCGATGCTTTCCACATGTTCCCGCCCGACGACGCCCCTGGTCTCCCAGTCCTCGCCCTTCACCAGCACGTCGGGGTTGAGCGACTCGATGATCTCCTTCGGCGTCGGCTCATCGAAGAGCATGATGTAATCGACGCTGGCCAGGGCGGCGAGTACCTCGGCACGCTGGTCCTGCGGGACGATGGGGCGATCGGTTCCCTTGTTCTGGGCCCGGACGGAAGCGTCGGAGTTGAGCCCGATGACGACGACGGTCCCGAGCCGGCGGCAGTGCTCCAGGAACCGGATGTGGCCCACGTGCAGGAGGTCGTAGCAGCCGTTGGTGAATACGATGGTATCGCCGCGGCTCTTGCGGAGGGTCAGTTCAGCAACGAGGTCCTCGCGTTTGCGGATCTTGCCGCTGGCGGCGCCGGAGCTGAGCCGGAGGTCGGCGATGACCTCGTCCTTTCGGATGGGCACGCAGCCGAACTTCTCAACCTCGAGTCCGCCGGCGACGTTGGTCAGGAAGGCGGCCTGCTCCCAGTCGGCGCCCGCGACGCAGGCGGCGGCCAACATGGCCAAAACCGCGTCGCCTGCGCCGGTGTTGTCGTAGACCGCCCGCGGGCGGGTGGGGACGTGGATCGGCTCCCGGCCGCGCATGGCGAGCAGCGAGCCGTCACGGTCCAGGGTGATCAGCAGGCCCTGCAGGTCGCACTGTTCGATGAGGCCGGGCGCGTGCTTGCGGATCATGTTGAGGCCGTTGTCCGGACAGCCGGCGGCAAGCTGGAACTCCTGGCGGTTGGGGGTCAGGAGCGTCGCGCCGCGGTATTTGCGGTAATCGGTGAGCCGGGCGGGGTCGATCAGGACGGTCTTGCCGTGCTTGCCGGCCGTGTCGATGACTTTTCGGCAGAGCGATTCGGTCAAGAGGCCCTTGTCGTAATCCTCGAGGCAGACGGCGGCGACGTCGGGGATGGCGGCCAGGATGACCTTTTCGAGCCGGCGTGCATCCCCATCGTCGAGCGGGTGGGTGACCTCGTCATCGACGCGAATGATCTGCTGGCGGTGACGGTGCTGGGCGAGGCCGATGAACCGGGTCTTGGTCGTTGTGGACCGGTCGTGTACCGCCAGGATGCCGCGGGTGTGGACGCCCTGGGCGCTGAGCAGGGCCCGCACGCGGTTCCCAGCGTCATCCAGGCCGACCGCTCCGCAGCAGATGACCTCGATACCGAGTTCGCAGAGATTGGCGGCCACGCTGCCGGCTCCGCCGACCCGTTCCTCCTCCTGCTTCTTTCTCAATACTGGTACCGGGGCTTCCGGGCTGATTCGCTCGGCGTCGCCGTAGATGTAGCGGTCGAGAATCAGGTCGCCGACCAGCAGCACGCGCTGCCCGCCGAACCGTTCCACGAGTGCGATGAGTTCGAGGATCAATCCGTTCTCCCGATTGCGTTCGAGCAGTGAATCGCCTGTGAAACCGAAGGACTGTCCGGCCGTCGCTGCGTCGGAAGCGCAATTGTTGCCTTTGTCGGAGTGACATCGTATGTCGCGTTTTCGGGAGCGTCAATTGGCGAGGGGTGGAGCAGTGCATCGGCCTGTTATGTTGACCAGATCGGCTCAAGCTGGATTGCTGCGCCGCCCGATAATCAGTGGGCGACGGGTGTCCGACCTGTCGCCCCTTCAGTCTGAGCGAGGGATAATCCGTGAATCAACGGCGGGGCCTGTGCCCCTATGTGGATGATCGCGATGCGCGCTGCGCGCATCGTTTGACGCTGATTAACCTTCCCGTGGCTTTTCGGCTCTGTGTGGCGAACCATGAGGCCTGTGCCGTCTACCATCAGATGCGATTGGCCGCACTCCGGTCCCGGACCAGTCTGCCCGTCGCCCAGTCGGCCTGAACCGCAGGCCAGACCGGTCCGGGTGGTGGCGGACGAGCCGACCATCCGCGCGCTGATCGAGCGGTTTCTGAGCCACCTGTGGGCTGAGGCCGGCCTCGCGGACCATACGCTTGAGGCTTATCGCCGGGACTTGCAGTCCCTGGCATCGTTCTGCGAGGCCGGAGGGATCGTCTTTCGCGAGTTGTCACCGCGTGAGATCCAGGCTTTCCTGATCGAGCTGCGTCAGGAACACAAGTTGGCGGTCAGCTCGGTGGCCCGCCGGCTGGTGGCGGTCAAGCTGTTCTGCCGGTTCGCGTATCAGCAGGGTTGCCTGGACCGCGACGTGGCGGTGCTCATCGAGACGCCCAAGAAATGGAACTACCTGCCGACCGTACTGAACGAGAAGCAGGTGGACGCGCTGCTGTCCCTGCCGGACGACGGCGACCCCTTGATGGCCCGGGACCGGGCGATCCTCGAGTTGTTCTATGCGACCGGTCTGCGGGTCAGCGAGCTGGTGGGCCTGCGGTTGGGCGACATCCATCTGGACATCGGTTATGTGAGGTGCATCGGGAAGGGCTCCAAGGAGCGCATCGTGCCGATGGGCTCCAAGGCCGTTGAGTCGCTGAAGGAGTACATCGACCAGCTTCGGCCGGAGTTGGTGACCGGGCGGACGACCGACCGGGTCTTCCTGTCGCGCACCGGCAAGCCGCTGGATCGGACGAATTGCTGGCGCATGGTCGTCAAGTACGCCCGGCGGATGGGCGTGTCCGGCAAGGTCTCTCCGCACACGCTGCGGCATTCGTTCGCGACGCATCTGCTGGCCGGCGGTGCCGACCTGCGCGTCGTGCAGGAGATGCTCG
>DATIKE010000420.1:0-2006 GCA_035477895.1 Phycisphaerae bacterium | reverse complement strand
AAAACTTTGGTGTTGAGGGATGAGCCGAAGGACTTCAGTCCGTAGGTTCATCCCGGTCTTCAAAGCCACCGCCTTGCAGGCGGTGGTGGTTTACTTCTTGGCTTCTTGGCGTTTCGGCGTTTGGACGTTTCGGCGTTCCCTACCAGATTCCCCGGGTCGCAAACCGAAGTCGCGGCCCGCGGACCATTTCGATGGTGCCGCTGCTTGCTCCGGCGGCCGCCCGGACCGCCAGGCAGGC
Source organism: Phycisphaerae bacterium (assembly GCA_035477895.1). Taxonomy (GTDB): domain Bacteria; phylum Planctomycetota; class Phycisphaerae; order UBA1845; family PWPN01; genus JAPKGY01. The sequence continues at coordinate 1,768 of DATIKE010000420.1, read as the reverse complement.
GGCCCAGAACCGATCGGCGTGTCCGCCCCGGCCTCTGGCCGCCTCATAGCGCGCCGGACCGGCGGAGGTCACCGACCGCCGCACGCTGTGAAAGTCGTTGCGGATTGCGTCGTCGAGCGGAATGCGCAGCGTGCACTCCTCGATGCGCATGCGCAGGGCGGTGGCGAGTTCGTCCTTGACCACCGAGGTGAACGTGACTGACTCGACGCGGGCCGATCCGAACGCTTCGGCGGCCGCCTCGGCCAGAGGCATGCCGATTCCGCCGGCGTCGATGCAGCATCGCCGCACCTGCCGCAGACGCAGCAGGTCTGACAGGACCGCACTCTGATCCCGGAAGGGCTCGCCCCGGCTTTCGCGGACCGCGCGGGTCACCAGCTCGCCCCCGGACCGCTGCAACACCCAGATGACGGTGAGGTCGCGGTGTCGCCCGATGTCGACGCCGACGAACAGTGGGCCGTCGAGGGCGGCCAGGCGGCGGATATCAAACTCCTTGTCCAGTGCCGGGTCCTCGATCCTCGATATCCGCTCGTAGGTGAGCAGGGCGGAGGATTCGTCGAGGAACTCGCAGCGGAACTCCTGGCGGTAAAGCTCGTCGTCGCCCATCGACCCGCGGATCTCGTCGGCGTCGGCGTCGAGGCCGGCGGCGATCGCGTCATCGAGCGTGACGGTGGAGCGGGCGAACGACGGGTTGTCGTGTAGTTCTGAAAAGAGGTTATCGCGGCCCTTGGGCGTGGAGGCGATGTCGAGCTCGCCGCCGTCGCGCAGGACGGTGGGAAAGACGGCCGCCCAGATGGCCCGGTCGTCGCGGTGCATGGCGAATTCGTCGAGGAAGACGTCCGCGGTGAACCCGCGGGCGGTCTGGGGGTTTGCGGGCAGGCCGATGATCCGCACGCCGTTGGGCAGTGCGACGCTCAACTTCTGGAAACGGGTGCCGGCCAGGACCGCGTCGCCCGAGAATGAAGCGGCCAGGTTCAACGCCCGGCAGTGCTGCCGGACTTTGATCATAAGCTCGCGGCTTTGCCGTTCGCCGGCGGAAAGAAAGACCTGGCTCCGCCGTCGCTCGATTCCCCGGAGCAGACGCCGCAACGACTTGGTGAAACTTTTGCCGATCTGCCGGGACCAGCAGCACCAACTGAACCGGGCGTTGCTTTCGATGTCCGCGCGCTGGTAGCTGAGTAGGGGGATGATCGGGCGGGCCTCGGCAAAGACCGGCGGCCGCCGAGTCGTCGCCGCGGCCCCGGCCGACTGGTCGGTCTGGAGTTCCTGTGGCTTGGCGGATTGTTCGTCCATCTGGTGTCCTGTCTACGGGAAGCCTGTCTCTCGCGCGGAATCCTCCCGGCTGAGAGGCCGGCTTTGCCGTCCCACGTGGAGACATGGGCTCCCATGATCAGATCACGGCGCCTGTTCCGCCTGGAGGGGGCCCAGGTGGTACATGTGCCCCCTCGGGGATCGTGGGATTCCGCGTTCCTGCTCTTGCCGTCGTGGGTCGGTGATTCGGGATGCAGCCTTGTCGCGGTGGACATGAGAGATGGTCCGACCGCGGTGCCGGCCGGGTTTTTGCCTTTTCCGGCGGCCTGTGGCTTGCAGGAAAATCATGTTGCTGGAAGCAGGTCATCACCGGACGTTCTGTGTTAAGTTCATTTACAGTGGTGAATTACGTTGCAGTCAGGTCAGGCGAAGCGGCCTGCGGGGGCAGGGTGGTGGTTGCTTATGCGGTTGGGTCTGGGTTGGGGGTGGAGTCGGGTGACTTGACACGCGTGGGGGCGGG
>DATIKE010000419.1:0-17474 GCA_035477895.1 Phycisphaerae bacterium | reverse complement strand
GATGCTCCCGCAAGATGGCCATCTTCTCAGCCCCGGTGAAACTCCGTCGCTCTCTCGGCATTGGAAAATCCTCCGTCTGGTACGCCCCTATAGGTGTAACTCAGACGGCCCCATTCTCCAATTCCGACTGAAGCAGGACAGAGCGGCGTACGAGTCTTTCTTGACCACGATCCGCGTCAACGCCGACCCGAAAGAACCGCTCGCGCGTTTCATCGAGGCCGTGGACGCTTGGCAGCAACGGCATGGCTACGAAAATGCCTGGTCGTGGCCGGAGTTGGAAGACGCGCTGAGGAAGCTGAACGCCCCGGCCGTCAATTCCGCCCTCTCCACCCAATTCACCCTCGACTTCGCGCCGGACCCCAAGCTCAACGCATCACCCTACGAACAACTGCAAGCGATGTTTCGCAGAACCGAGTCCTATACACCGCGCCTGATCAACGGGATGAAACAAGCATTGCAGACGATGAAATAGAGCCGATCTCGCTCCTGTCGTATCAGATCAGCAGCCCCGCGATCGCGCCGGTGCTCCAGCAGGCCAGGGCCCCGGCGGCCATCGCACGCAGCCCGAAGCCGGCCAGTTCGTGCCGCCGGTCCGGGGCCATCCCCCCGATACCCGCGATCTGGATGGCGATCGAGGCGAAGTTGGCGAAGCCGCACAGGGCGTAGCAGGCCATTTGAGTCGTCCGCTCGCTGATCTGCCCTTGCCGGATCATGTCCGCCAGCGAAATGTACGCGACGAACTCGTTGGCCGCCATCGCTTCGCCGAGCAGCGAGCCGAAGGCGTGGCAGTCCGGTGTTGGGATGCCGATCAGGAACGCGATCGGCCAGAAGATTGTTCCCAGCATGCCCTTGAGGCTCAGAGTTTTGACGCCCGCGGCGGCTAATGCGTCGCTGATGCCCGGCAGGCGGCCGATCTGCCCCAGGCCCGCGTCGAGCATGGTGATGATTGCAATGAAGGCGATCAGCATCGCCCCGACGTTGAGGGCGAGCTTCAGGCCGTCGGTTGCGCCGGTTGCCGCCGCGTCGACGACGTTGATGGTATGAGGCTCCACCCGCAGGCGACTTGTGCCGGCCGTCTGGGGCACGGCCGTCTCGGGCAGGATGATCTTGGCCATCATCACCCCCGCCGGCGCGGACATCACCGAGGCCGCCAGCAGGTGCTTGGCAAAAAGGACCTGGTGAGCGGCGTCCGCCTTGCCCAGGATGATGAGATACGCGGCCATGGCGCTGCCGGACACCGTCGCGAACCCGACGGCCATGATGTTGAACAGTTCCGACCGGGTCATCGGTGCGATATAAGGCCGGATGGTCAGCGGGGCCTCGGTCTGACCGGTGAACATATTCGCTGCCGCGCACAACGCCTCGGCTCCGCTGATCCGCAGCGAGCGCCGCATGATCGCGGCCATCAGACCGACCGCCTTCTGAAGAATACCCAGGTGGTATCCGATCGTCGTCAGCGAGGAAAAGAAAATGATCGTCGGCAGCACGCGGAAGGCGAACAGAAAACCCCAGCTCTGGTTGTCATCGACCAGCGGGCCGAACAGAAATCCCGCCCCGGCATCTGAGAAATGCAGCAAGCGCGTAACCGCCCAGGCCAGACCCTCGAAAACGCGGCGGCCGACTTCCGTCTTGAGAATCAGCAAGGCCAGGACCCACTGCAGGATCAGTGCCCCGATCACCTGCCGCAGCGGGAAACGCCGCCGATCCATCGAGATCAGCCAGGCCAGGGCAATGAATACGAGGATGCCGATAACCGCACTGAGTCTGCTCACGAGTCACCTGGTGGGCTTGGAAACTCACACCTGGTCCCATCCGGGAAGGCCAGCCCATCATGCCAGCCTTTTCCGTCGGCCGCAATAGTTGAACGCCGATGGCCACGGCCCCAAGCGGATGCAGCGGCGCGGTTTCCCAATAACGTCTTGCTGCTGTGGTGGTTTTGGATGAGCGGGCCGATCCTGCGCCCGGTGGATCGCGTAAAAAGAATCGGCCGCGTTGCCGCGGTCGTGGGGGTTGGTTCTATTCTCTGACAGCCTACGCCACCTGCAGTCGAGCCGATGACGTTTCGCTGACGGGTCTTTCCTTTTCCGGTTGGCCGGCAGGTGAAAGTTTTTCGCAGGGCAGGGTATCGGCCTGAAGGGCAAGTATCTCAGCCACGGACATCCGGCTCATAGGCCGACCGCTGCAGTTGTGCAGATGGCAATTCATCAGGTCCGGACACCGATTGCACATCGCTCTTTCCTCCCTGCAGTATTGAGTATTACCGCCGTTCGGTCCGTCCATTAGCGAATACTCATCTGGTCGAGCTTGGCCGGCCAAGTTCGACCATCAATTAGCTATATCAATGATATCGTACGTTTAATCTGATACAAGTGAGTTTCCGCATTTTTTGGCTTTTCGGACGTATTACGGGCTATCCGGCTATTCTTGGCTCGGGGCCTTTGGACCATGGCATCCGTCAGTGGAAGAGGCAGATGCTCCAGCCTCGATACTGATTAACTGTTTTCTCGGAAATAGGTTACAATCCCGTTGTCTGCGCGAACCCTGGGGATCATCCGGAGATCTGGGGCAGCGGGATCGTGGAAAAAGGTTCTCGGCCAAGGGCGGTGTGGTGTGGGTGTCTGCCTGGTCGCACCAGTAGTGAAATCTTATTCTGTGCATCAGCCAGAGTCGCAGTTATCGGCTTTTTTGCAAAGCGAGACTGCGTGCTGGCGGGGGCCGTCCGCGCGAGGGGCGACCGTCTGCAAAAAGGCCCGGTTGAACGGCCGGCAGGGGGCGCCGGCCGCTACACTTGACGGTGAAATGCCATATCCTGGTACGTAACACAAGTTTTTTCCCGGTGGGCCTCGACGAGGTTAATGAGGGCGTCTGGTGTCTGATAGCGCCGACAGACCGTCGATCGAATATCCCTGTCCGTGGGAGTACAAGATCATCGGGCAGGACCAATTTGCGATGCGGCAGGCGGTCGCCGGGCTTCTCGACGACATCGAGTACACGATCACGTTTTCGCACTTCAGCCGGGCCGGGAAGTACTGCTCGCTGCTGGTCGCCCTGACCGTCAGCGACGAAGAACAGCGCACGTCGATCTTCGCCGCCCTGAAAGGCCACGCGGACATCATGATGGTGCTGTGATTACTTCTCGTGGTTGGCGAGGTAGTCATTGATGGCGGCGGCGGTGTTCTTGCCGTCGCCCATAGCCAGGATGACCGTGGCGGCGCCGCGCACGATGTCACCGCCGGCGAACACGCCGGGAATGCTGGTCATTCCCTTCGAGTCGATCTCGATGTAGCCCCACTTGTTGGTCTTCAGTTCGGGCGTGGTCTGCGTGAGCAGTGGGTTGGCCCGCGTGCCGATCGCCTCGATGAAGACCTGGCAGGGGATCTCGAACTCAGAGCCCTTGATTTCCACTGGCCGCCGCCGGCCCGACGAGTCGGGCTCGCCGAGTTCCATGTGGATGCACCTGACCGCGCGGACCCAGCCCTCGGGCGTGCCGAGGATCTCGACCGGGTTGACAAGCATTTGAAAGACGACGCCTTCTTCCTCGGCGTGTTTGGCTTCCTCGGCCCGGGCGGGCATCTCCGTTCGGCTGCGGCGGTAGACGAGCGTCGCGGGGTCGGCGCCCATGCGCCGGGCGGTGCGCACCGCGTCCATGGCCGTGTTGCCGCCCCCGACCACGACCACCTGTGTCGATCGGACGACCGGTGTGTCGGCATCGCCCCGAAACGCGCCCATGAGATTCACGCGGGTGAGGTACTCATTGGCCGAGTAGACGCCCTTGAGGTTCTCGCCGGGGATGCCCTGGAATACCGGCAGGCCGGCGCCGTTGGCGATGAATACCGAGTCAAAGCCTTCCTCGGTCAGCAGTTCCTTGATTGTGTAAGTCTGGCCGATGACCACATTGCAGATGATTTCGACGCCGAGCTGGCGGAGTTTGCCGACCTCGAGATCGACGATCGCCTTGGGCAGGCGGAACTCGGGTATCCCGTAGACGAGCACGCCGCCGGGGCGGTGCAGGGCCTCAAAGATGGTGACCGCGTGCCCCCGGCGGGCCAGTTCGCCGGCACAGGTCAGGCCGGCCGGTCCGGCGCCAACGATCGCCACCCGCTTGCCGCTCGGCGGCGGAAGCTGGATCACCTCACGCCGGTTCTCGCGTGCCCAGTCGGCCACGAATCGCTCCAGGTATCCGATGGCCACCGGCTCGCCCTTCTTGCCGCGGATGCAGACGACCTCGCATTGCGTTTCCTGCGGGCAGACCCGCCCGGTGATGCCCGGAAGCACGTTGGCCGAGTACAGAATGTCCGCCGCCTTGTTTATATCGCCTTCAGCCAGGGCTTCCAGGAACCGCGGGATGTCCACACCGACCGGGCAGCCCCCGATGCACTTGCCGTCGCGGCAGCGAAGACACCGCTCAGCCTCGAGCCTGGCGACTTCGCCGGCCAATCCGAGGTTGACCTCGCGGAAGTTGTGGGCCCGCTCGTTGGCCTGCTGTTCCGGCATGTGCTGCCGGGCAATCTTGAGGCGATCCGCCGGTTTCATACTCATTCGATCCATTCCCCGAATGGCCGCGCAGGCCACATCGCGGGTCTCGACAACTCTTACATGATAGGCAGTTGGGGGTTTATTGCCCCGCGCCGAGCCCGATCTTGCACTCGTGCCCGGCCCGGTGCGACCGCAGCCGCTCCCATGCGGTTTTTTCCTGCTCGCGATAGGCGGTCAGCCGGTCGCGCAGCTCGTCGAAATCGACCTGGTGGGCGTCGAATTCCGGCCCGTCCACGCATGCGAACTGCATCTTGCCGCCGACCATAACCCGGCAGCCGCCGCACATCCCCGTGCCGTCGACCATGATCGGGTTCAGCGAGGCGATGGTCTTGATGCCCGGCGGGCGGGTGACCTCGGCCACCGCCTTCATCATCGCCACCGGCCCGGCGGTCAGCACCGCGTCGACCGGATCAGCGTCGTTGGCGATCAGCTCAGCCAGCTTCTGGGTCACGAATCCGCGCGTGCCGTAGCTCCCGTCGTCGGTGCAGGGATGGACGGCGTCGCAGATGCAGGCGAGCGGCTCTTCCATGATGACGTAGGGTTTGCTGCGTCCGCCGATGACCGCCGACACCCGGTTGCCCATCGCCTTGAGGGCCTTGGCCTGCGGGTAGATGACAGCCGTGCCCACGCCTCCGCCGACCAGAACAACGTGCCCGAACCGCTCGATCCCGGTCGGCTTGCCGAGAGGCCCGACCACGTCGTTTATGGCCCCGCCGACCTCCAGGGCGCATAACTGCTCGGTGGTCGCCCCGACCTGCTGGATGACCAGGGTGATCGTGCCGGCCGTCGCGTCCGAGTCGGCGATGGTCAGCGGCAAGCGCTCGCCGTCCGGCGTTGCCCGGACGATGACGAAGTGACCGGCCTTGTGGCGAGTCGTCACGCGCGGGGCCTCGACCACCAGCCACCGCACCGCGGGTGCCAACCACCGTGCGTCGAGAATGGGAAACATGCTTTCGGTGCCTTTCATGGATTGGGCGTATCGTGCGCTTATGTTCAAGGGGATACTACTACATTCAGATCATCCGAAAAGACGCGCCCGATAGGATTCGAACCTATGACCCCCGGTTTAGGAAACCGGTGCTCTATCCTGCTGAGCTACGGGCGCATCGACCGTCGTACAAGGACTTACGACGCTCCAGGCCGCCGATTATCCGTACTTTGGTCACGATACGGTCATGGTCAGAGTTCATCCCGGCCCGGCTTCTCACGGGCCACAATCTCAATATCAAACCCGAGGGATTGGACAATCTTCAGAAAGGTATCAAGCCGGACACGGCCGACTGATTCGGGATTCTTCACCAATCCGGCCTTTGACGTGCCCCGGTAGCCCTGGAAGAAATGGTACACCGGGGTCTGGGTCATGCCGGTCATCCGCATGATCCGGTAGGGCGAAATGTTACGTTCCTTGCAGCGCTTGGCAATAAAGGTCACAAGCGAATCGATCGAGGAAGGCTTGCCGGGTACAACGAAAGCCTTCAGGTCTGTGTCGAATTCAGCCGATGGCAAAGGCTTTGCAGGCATCATGCTGATAATATACTACATGGATGGGTGATGGTCAATAAGTATTCACCGGAAAGCGTACTCGGCGGCCGGCGGGCCGCAACTGCCTGCCCCGGCATGGGTTTATGGACGCGAGAAAAAGCCGCTTGCGGAATCGCTGTCGGCGGGTTTGCCGGCCTGCAAAAAAAGCGGCCCGGGAGGCGGTCCCGGACCGCTTCGCTATGGAATCACGCGTCAGCGTGGGAACGTCGGCGGCTATCGCCTGCGTCGAGCAGCCAGGAAGGCCCCAGCAGCAAGAAGCAGAACCGTGGCCGGTTCGGGCACGCATTCGTGAACGAGCACACCATCGATCAGCGAGAAGTTGTAGCCACGCACGTCGATCGAGACCCACTCGGGGTTGTACGGGATCGGCAGCTTGTAGTCGGAGATCGAGTAATGGCCGGTCGCATCATCCTCGATCAGGAACGTTTCGATGCCGGCCCGGCCGATGTAGACCTCGCCTCCCGGCCCGAAGTCGGCCAAGGGCGGCTGGCCGGGGCTCGGACCCCACTGTGGAGTAGACCAGTTCACGACGATGATGGCGTAGCCTGGTATATTCGGGTTGATCCGCTTGTACCGAAATGACAAATCGATGATTTTCCAGCGCGAGGGATCGTACACTCCGTCGTAATACCACTGGTTCCAGAATGTCGGCCAGTCCTCGACGTTACCTGCGGGATCCTGCACGGGTTGTGCCTGCAGGTAAGAGAACCACGGGCCGCCGCCACCGGACGGCGGCCGCCACCCGTTACCCCCACTGGTCTGCTCGTTGAGCCGGTTCCACTGGGTCGGCCCGCCTTCCACGTTGACGTAGAACGTCCCCGTGTCCGCCTGGGCAAAGGCCGTGCCGCACAGCCACGCCGGTACCAACACGGCTGCAGAAACGCCACACCAGAACAACATTCGAATCATAAAAGTCGCCTCCTTCTACACAAAAGCCCTGGTTTCGGTTGAACACCCTTGGACTTGTTGCGTTCTTCACCTCCTTCCGCGCCGCGCGGGCAGAATCCCTCCAGATATGCCGCGCCTGACGCATATCCGCGCCGCGGACGGACGCTCTGGTGCCGTCCATCCTGCTATGGGTCGGTTTCGCCTTCCGAAACGAAAGGGAGGGAAATCGGCCTGAGGTGCGTGCGTTTCCCAGTGGCGGAGTGATGCCCGACGGACGCTCTGGTGTGTGCCTCCGCCTCACTGTCAATGTAAGTATATCACGGAATCGTCTTCAGAGCAAATAAAGTGTGGCTGTGGTCTGGCGGTTCTGCCGGGCCGGGGGCAGGGGAAACTGGGAGCTCAGCCGACGACGATGATGTGCTGCTCCTTTGGCCCGTGGACACCGATGACCAGGACCAGCTCGATGTCGGCAGTCTTGCTCGGGCCGGAGACGAGGACCTGGCAGGCGGGAAGGTCGGCCGGCTGGGCGGCGGCCCAGTCGAGCAGGTCGGCGACGATCTGGCCGACGCGAACGACGACGATCGAGCAGGGGACGGCCAGGCTGGCCAATCGGCGGCGCGGTCCGCCGCTCAGAAGTGAAACCGAGGCGGTCTCGGCCACCGCCCAGGCGGCGCCTGTGATACCGACGTCCGCGTCAAAAGCCGCGTCGTGGTCGTTCACGTCCAGCAATCGGATGCCTTTGTCCTGGAGGGTGGAAACGATGCGGTCTCGCCCGGGAATATCCTCCTCGGGCACGATGGCGGTCTTGGCCGAGGCCGCGGAGGCAATCTCAACAACCTTGCTGGCGACGCCGGCCTCGTCGCCGACGCGATAGCCGGACATCTTGGCTTCCTCGACGCGCTTCAGGAACAGCCCGACGAGGTCCGCGTCGGGTTTGACGACGCGGGCGACGGCCGCGGGATCGGGCAAGGGGATCGGCTCGCCGGGCTGCCCGATGGCCTGGCGGACGTGCCGCAGGAACATTTCGCGGGTGCATTCGGCGGTCACGGCTTGCCCTCCCGGTTGAGTTCTCGTTGGAGGTCGGGCCATCGCTTATGGAAGGGGCGTTTGGCGAGGACCGGCAGGTCGCGATAGCCGGTCCAGACGGATGCCGGCGGCGCGGGCATGCGGCGGACCCAGCCGTCGCGGGCCAGCAGGCTCATGAACAGCCGGCCCATCATCGAGCCCATCCGGTAGAGTAATTTAGAGGACATGCCGATCCGCCAGCCCTTGAAGCCCAACCGCCAGGTCAGCGGCGACTTGCCGGCCTTGAGCTGGTCGTTCCGCAGGTTCAGGAGCATCTGCGGCAGGTTGATCCGCATCGGGCAGGCCTCGTAGCAGGCCTCGCAGAGGCTCGATGCATTAGGCAGGTCCTTGTACATCGGCAGGGAGCGAAGCAGTGGGGTGATGACCTTTCCAATGGGTCCGGGATAGACGCTTTCGTAGGCGTGCCCGCCGATCTTGCGATAGACCGGGCAGGCGTTGAGGCAGGCCCCGCAGCGGATACAGCGCAGGACCTCGCGGTATCGCGGGTCGCGCAGGATGTTCGATCGGCCGTAGTCGATGATGACCAGGTGGAATTCCTCAGGTCCATCGGCATCGCCGGATCGGCGCGGGCCGGTGACCAGGTTCGTGTAGCAGGTCATCCGCTGGCCGGTGGCGCTCTTGGATAGCAGCTTAAGGAACACCGTGAGGTCGCACATCCGGGGGATGACCTTTTCCATGCCCATGAGGGTGACGAGAACGCGCGGCCGCGAGGTGGTGAACCGCCCGTTGCCCTCGTTGGTGACGATGCAGATGGTGCCGGTCTCCGCCACGGCGAAGTTGGCGCCGGTGATGCCCATGTCGGCGGCCTTGAACTTCTCGCGGAGGATGCGGCGGGCGTGGGCGGTGAGCGTCGGGGGGTCGGTGGTGTACTCGATGCCCAGCTTGTCGGCGAACAGCCGGCCGATGTCCTCGCGGTTACGGTGCAGCACGGGGGTGACGATGTGGGAGGGGGCTTCACCGGCGATCTGCAGGATGTACTCGCCGAGATCCGTCTCGGCCACCTCGAAGCCCGCGGCTTCCAGGGCGGTGTTGAGGTGGATCTCCTCCGAAGCCATCGACTTGCTCTTGACGATGTGTTGCACGCCGGCCTGGCGGGCGATGTCGGCGATGATCCGGCGGGCCTGCTCGGCGTCGGACGCGAAGTGGACCTTGCCGCCGCTGCGGCTGACGTTGTCGGCCAACTGCGCCAGGTACCTGTCGAGGTTCTGGAGCGTGTGGTCCTTGATTCGGGCGCCCAGGTTACGGGTGGCCATCGGGTCGCCGAGTTCGGGCATCATGGTCCGTCGGCCGGTGTCCTGCCGGCGGGTGGCGGCGTCCATCGCCGCCCCCAGCCGGGCGTTGGCCAGGGCGATGGCCGCGCTCCGCTTGAAATCGGGTGGGGCATCGTGTCCGGTGGTCTGTGTTCCGCTCACCGCAGGGCCTCCGCCTTGTTGGCCGGCCGGCTGTCAGCCATCGCCGCATTGAGTAACTCGGCGATGTGCTTGACCTCGATATCGATCCCCTGCCGCCGCAGGGCGCCGGCGATGTTTAGCGTGCAACCGCCGTCGTTGCAGATCAGTATCCTCGCGCCCGTGGCCTTGACGCAGTCGACCTTGTCCTGGACCATCGCGCCGGAGATGTCGCCGTATTTGACCGCGAACGTCCCGCCGAACCCGCAGCACTGTTCCATCTTTTCCAGCGGCCTGAAGTCCAGGTCCTTGAACTGCCGGATCAGCCCGATCACGTCGTCCGGCGACATGTCGATGCCGCGATGATGGCAACTGTAGTGGAAGGTGGCCGTGCCGGGGTAACGCAGGTTCCACTTCGACCAGTCGACCTTGAGTTGCTTCTGGAGGAACTCGACCAACTCGAAGGTTCTGCCGGCCATGGCGATCGCCTTGGCGTGCATGGCCGGGTCGTCCTTGAACACGTGGGGGTAATACTCGCGGACGATGGAGCAGCACGAGCCCGACGGGGTCACGATGGCCTCGGCTCCGTCGAAGATGCGGATCATTCGGGTGGCGACGGCCTTGAAGTCGTCGAAGTATCCGCTGTTCAGGGCCGGCTGGCCGCAGCAGGTCTGCCGGTCGGGGAACTCGACCTGGTGGCCGAGGCGGTGCAGGATTCGGACGACGCACTCGGCCACGTCGGGATAGTACAGGTCGGTCAGGCAGGTCACGAAAAGCGAGACGCGCATCACGGTCACCTGTATGTCAACGATCGTCTGGGGCGGCCCACGCGAAGGTTCGAGGTCCCGCGTCTATTTCGGTACGCCGATGAACTCCGCGCGGAAATGGAAGAGGCACATGAAGATGATCGTCAGGCAGATGGTTCCCGCCCCCAGGAAGAAGCCGATCCAGGAAAACTGGGGCTTGTCGTTGCGTTTCTGCCCGGCGCTGTTGAAGCCCAGGCCCAGAGCGGCCAAGCCGAGCCCCAGCACCGCGGCGGTGGCGGCTAGCACCAGGGTCCGCCGGTTCGGGCTGCCGTACATAATCGTCCATTCCGACAGGTTGATGTGCCGGAAGACAAGAACTGCCTGGGCGAGCAGGCCCAAACATGCGGCGATCCCGACGACAACACTCGCCCGGGCTTGATCCTCGTAGCGACGAAGCGAAAACTTGGCCACTGTGTGATCTCCAGTTCAAGACGACAGGTATCGTACCGCCTGGACCCGGCCTGGACCCGGCGGGCCGACCCCCACCATCATCGCGGAAAGGCGGCGATTGTTCAATACGTCCCGCGGCGGGCGGAGTGCGTGACGATTTGGCCGCAGTTCCGGTGCCGTAAAGTCATATCATCGGACGCCGTGAGATCTGCCGGTGTTTTGATCCTCGTACGTGACGGGGCATCACAGGGGCCGGCCGTTGAGTTGCCTCCACCCCAGGCGTATGATGATCCCGAAAGCGCCGGTAGCTCAGTCGGATAGAGCACGGGATTTCTAATCCCGCGGTCGCAGGTTCGAGTCCTGCCCGGCGCGGTGGGCATAAGAGGCTGTCCACCTGCCTTTTGTACCGATCAGGCCGGAATCGTCACGCCCTTCCTGATGGCTTCACGCCGCACGCGCTCCAGTGCCACCAGGGACGAGCCGCCCGGGCGCACCGTACCCCGCTCCCACCGGGAGACGGTCATCTTGTCCACCCCCAGCCGGGTGCCGAAGTCCTCTTGGGTCAGCCCCAGGGCTTCCCGCAGGGACACGATGTAACCGGGGCTCGGGGGCCGATCCAGAACGGACATGGCCAGGGCCTGGATGCGATCCAACAGCTTGACCGCCTGGGGCAGAAACGCGGGCTTGCCGCTCCGGTCCCGCGTCACCCACCGGCCGGGGACTTCTACGAAGAGGATGCGCCCGTCGGGCAGTTTCATGGTGAACGGATAGTCCGGGTTGCCGAGTTGCGGATTCGGCGTGGTCCCGCCGCGTCGCCTGGCGGGTTTGGTCGTGGTGTTCATGTTTCACCTCGGTAGGCTGTGATGAGCACGGTTTGCCGGCCGTGTTCGTCGGCGTCGAGAACGCAAACGATTTCGATGCCCTTCCCGTCCGCGGCCGTGCCGGCCACGATCCACTTGGGCCGGCCCAACGTCTCGGGACCGCCGTCGCGCACGTCGGCCGGGTCATCCAGGACCGCCAACACGTTCGGCCACAGCAGCCCGCGCTGGGCCATCCGCTCCCGGAAATGGGGCAGCATCATGAATCGTTCGGCCGCGACGCATCGGCGGATGGTTCTCAGGGCTCTGCGGGCTCGGGCATATATGCTCATAAGTATACACTATGATAGATACTTAGGCAACCTTGCCCCTCTGCGGGTCCGGCCGGCGGGGCCTTGCCCCTCGGGAGCTGTCTTGGCCACGTCGCGGATGGCCGCCAGCTCGAGCGCATCCGGGCCGGTTTCGCCCGTGCATGCTGCGTACGCGCCGCCGGTTTGCCGTAAGTCGCTGTTATTGCTAGGCTGGTCAGGGCCGGCCACGGGATTTCTAATCCCAATCCCGCGGGCGCAGGTTCGAGTTCTGCCCGGCGCGGTGGGTGCTTCGTGCCACGGCAGGCCGAATCACCTCGAAAAACCTAGTTGAAAGGAACCGGCAACTCGGCCGACATGTACACTTGGAGGACACGACATGAAATCGCGCGTTGGCTACCTGGTGTTGAGCATCGTAAGCCTGGCTCTGTGGACCGGCGCCGGCTGCCCCGGACTGGACGGGCTGGCTTCCGACAACCAGCAACCGCCGACCAAGCTCACGATCACGATCTTCAACGACAGTTGCAGCACGTACATCGCGCCGAAGTTCGGGGTTTGCCCGAACGGTATGGCCCAGCCGCCGCACCACTTCGTCGAACCGCCGGCGGTGATCGCCCCGGGCAAGTCGGTCACCTACACCACCGATCAGGTCGCCGGGGCCGCCGATGGCAACTGTGCGACCTTTTCCACCGAGTTCATGGTGGGTGTTCCCGGCTGGGGTTACGGGCCGACGTCCAACCCGGACACAATGACCTACGTGGAGACCCGATATGTGGGTCTGATCGGTGTCCAGTTCCACTGTGGTGATACGATCAAACTGCGCTGGTCGAACTGCATCAGCGGCGGGGAAGGCACCTGGACCAGCGAAGTGATCCCAGCTACCGGCAACCCGGCGCCGACGGCATCCTTCGGACCTCCGTGATGGTCTGTGCCCATTTCTGTTAAGAGGGCATCCAAAAACCCTGAAAACAGACCGGTTGTCTGCCTGCCGCAAGCAGGGAAGCCGGTTTCACGCCCCTGCCTGCCGCAGGCAGGGGTTTCAGGATGCATTCTAACTCAAATCAAACCGAGTGAAACCCTGCCATAAGAGCCGACGCTATCGGACCCGCAAGAATGTCGACCGGTGATTTCGTCATCGGCGGCAAGTGAAACGTATATTTGCCCTGTGGCTGATCGCCTGGTTCGCCGGCCGGCGGTCGAGAGGAGTGGGAGGGGTGCCCACCGGGACGCCCCAATCAAACATGAACCGCACGACAGCGGACATCACGGAATTCTCCGTGCCGGCGGATGACGGCGGGATCGCGCAGGCTCTGGCGGTCGCGGACGAGAAGCTGGCCGCCTGGGTTGTGGCCATGCGCGAGACGCAGCGTCACATCGTCGGGGCCGCGGCCCGCGCTGTGGCACCGGTGGACGCGGGAACTCGGGAGACGGAGATGCGCGAGCCGGCGACGGCCGGTGACGCCGCGGTGGAGACGCCGACCAATCCGGCGGCCACCGATGTGGTTCCGCAGGATGCACAGACGGCGTCCGAGGGTTTGCCCGAGTCGGTGTGCCACGGGCCGCCCGCCGGTCCGACACAGGCGGGACGCCTGTGCCACAACACAGGCGAAACGCCTGTGCCACATGAGGAAAGCCCTCCGATCCAGGAGATTCATTCGGACACTGTCACCGCGCCGCAGGAGGAGCCCGCAGCCTCGGCGCCTGTCGCCGCACCGGAAGACCCCACAGCCTCGCCGAAAGACGCCGCCGACGAAGCCTTGCTGGCTTCGCTCGATCCGGAGACCGCCAGGACGATCCGGGTCATGCGCCGCGTGTCGCCAATACCCGAGAGTGTGGAGGAACTGTTGCAGGAGTACGAAGCCGGCCTGGCCAGTACGCCACCGGCGGAGAAACCCAAACGCAAGTCATGGTTTTCGAGGGGATAGCGTGCCATGAAAGAAACGAAGCGTGAAAGCGTTGCGACCGTGTCGGATGCGGAAGCACCGGCGGATGTGAGCCGGCTGGAAGCGCTCGGCCAGGATGTGGTCGCGGCGATGCGGCAGGTTCGGGAGCTTCTGGAAGCGCGGGCCGGGGCGCTGGAAGCCTGCCGGGAAACCCTGGAAGCCTACTACGAGCGATTATCGTCCGACCGCGAGATGCTGGGTCAGCGTGAGAACGAGGTGTGCGAGCAACTCGAGGCCCGCGAGCGAACGCTGGCGGATCGCGAGAGTGTGCTGGCCGGGACCGCCCGCCGGCAGGAGGACGAGGCCGCCAAGGTCGCCGAGACCCAGAAGCGTCTCACCGAAGCGACGCAGGCATTCGAGCGGCAACGCGCGGAGTGGGAGTCTCAGCAGGGTGATCTCTCGAACGCACATGCGGAGCTCGACAAGGTGAAGTCGGCCATCGCGGCCGAGCAGCAGGCGCTGGCCCGGCAGCAGCGATCGCTTGCGGAGCAGGAGGATTCGCTGAAGCATCGCGAGGCGGATATGGCGAGCCTGCAGAAGTCACTCGGCGACAAGGAACGCGAGGTGGCAGAGCAGCACGCGCTGGCCCGGCAGCTCCGCCAGGAATGGGAATCGCGGATGGCGGAGGTGGTCGCCGCCCGCGACAGCCTTGGGGCCTTGCAGCGTCAGCTCGAGACGGAGCTGGGCAAGGTGACGGACCAGAAGAACGATCTGTTGCCGCGGTTCGGCCTGAGCGAGGCGGGTCCGGCCTCCGGCCAAGCCGCGGACCGCGATGTGCCCAGGATTGAGGACAGTCAGGCGAAGTCGGCCCTGGAGCGATTTCAGAAGCTGTGTCGGGACGCCCGCCGCAAGGCGATCGGGGCATGATGAAAATATGATCGGAGGACGGTGCAAATGGCACTGAAACTCTTTTCCCGCAAGGCGAAAATGGCGGCGGCCCGCCCGGCGCGCACGGGCGGGGCGCGGCCAAGTCGCGAGGACTATGTTCCTGCCGAGCGGATGACCCTGGAAGATGATCCGCTGCAAAGGTACATCCAGCTCGGGCGATTCGGCTGGATCGCCCGGCATCGCGAGCAATGGGGCGATCATCCGCTGATCCAGGCGGCCTTCGAGGCGGCGATCGAGGCGATCGACGAGCACTTCGCGATCGTGCCCGAGGGGTTCGTCTCGATCGCCCAGGCGACGAGCGACTACCCGGGCTGTCCGGAGACGGACATCGAGACGCCGCCGTTCCTGCTGGCCAAATGGTGCGTGACGAATCAGCAGTATCAGGGATTCGTGGACGACGGCGGGTACGAGGACCTCAACCTCTGGCCGGAGGACATCTGGCCGCACCTCATCGACTTCAAGGACCAGACGGGCGACGCCGGCCCGCGGTTCTGGCGGCACGGGCGACACGACCGGCGAATCGCGGATCACCCGGTTGTCGGGGTGTCGTGTTACGAGGCGGCGGCCTATGCCCGCTGGGCGGGCTTTCGGCTGCCGACCGGCGCCGAGTGGCAGATGGCCGCGAGCTGGCGAATCCGCAGTTCGGCCCACGTGCTGCGGCGTTATCCGTGGGGAGACGCGTTCGACGTCCGCAGATGCAACCTCTGGGCGTCGGGGCTGGGGCGAACCGTCTCGGTCGAGGGGTACGAGGAGGGGGCCGCTCCCAACGGCGTGCTGCAACTGATCGGGAACGTCTGGGAATGGACGGATAGTGAATACGGTGTGCAGGACGACGCCGGTCGTCTCGTGGTCGGCGACATGATCCTCAAGGAAATCCGCGGCGGGGCGTTCGACACGTACTTCCCGGCCCAGGCGACGAGTTCGTTCCGCACCGGGCTGGCCGGCCTGCGACGGATGCACAACGTCGGTTTTCGCTGCATCGTCGATCTGAGCCGCGCGGAGGCCGACGAGTCCGCGTCGTCGGACACGACCCGGCAGGAGGAATCGAAATGAGCAGAGCCTCGACCATGACGCCGACAAGCACGACGTGCCTGATCTGCGGGAAGTTCAACGTCGTCGACGCGGTGCTGTGCTGCGAGTGCACGGCGCCGCTGGCGATCGTGCACGACGCCATCGCCCAGGAACGCGAGCCTCAGATCATCAGCATCGTCGGCGAAAGCAACGTGGGCAAGACCGTGTACCTGGGCTTCCTGCTGGACATGCTGAGCCAGCGGGCAGGCGATTTCCTGGCCGTCCCGAAGGGCGCGTATTCCATCGACCTGCAGCAGAATGTGATCGGCCACATGGCCCGGAGGGTTTTTCCGCCCAAGACGCCGATGGAGGCGGACAAGTGGTACTGGGCGTATTACCAGGTGTGCCAGCGAACGGCCAGCAACCGCTGGTTCGACCTGCTGATGCCGGACATGGCCGGCGAGTCGCTGGCCGCAGAGGTGGCGGCGCCGAACACTTTCAAGGTGATCCGCGGGCTGATGGCCCGGTCGGCCGGTCTGATGCTCCTGGTTGATGCGGCGCTCGCGGCGAATGGGTCGGCACAGGGCGACTTCTTCGCCCTCAAGATCCTCAGCTACGTGGACGCGATTTACGGCACCCAGCGCGAGGGACGCGTTCAGACGCCCGTCGCGGTGGTGCTGTGCAAGTCCGACTATTGCCCGGAGTGCTTTGACGACCCGCGGCAGTTCGCCCGGGCGAACCTGTTCAGATTGTGGAACCTGTGTGAAAGCCGTTTCGCAAACGTGGAGTTCTTTGCATGCAGCGCGGTGGGGTCGCTGGCCTACGGCACCTCGCCCAAGGAGGAATACGTGACCCCGATCCCGCTGCATACCGCTTTGCAGGGCATCCTGGAGCCGTTTGAATGGGTGATCGAGCAACTGTAGAGCAGTTCAGGAAGATCTGTGGCGGCCGGCGCCCCTGCCGGCCGTTGATTCATACCGATCAGGGAACGGCCGACACAGGGGTCGGCCGCTGCGATTGCAGCGGGATTCCTTTCGTCACCGGCACGCCTGAATCAACCGTTGGCGAACCGGATGGCCGCGGGATTCAGCCCGCGCAACCATCGGAAAAAGGGGTTCGGACCCTTTTATGCGCAGCCCCCTTCGGGCCGTCCCGGAAAAAGGATCCTGAAACCATTCTCCTTGACCATGCGGTGTTCACATCAATCCGCTCGCCGATGGGGCAAGGCTATCGGCTGATCGCGGCCAGCGGGAGAGTGAAGCCGGAGGAGAAAGTCGATATCCTGCGGTGTTCGCCGTCACATGCCAGTCTATGCGACGAGTCGCCGGATGCATTGGGTCTGCTGTGTTATCCGCTCAAGACCGGCCGATACTGCATCGGATGCTGCCTGCATGCCGGGGTCGAGCACACGGCTCGCGGCGGGTTGCGCGTCTACACGCACATGGTTATCGTCGAACCGCAGGTGCTGGCAGATCTCGACGGGGATGTTGTGCGGATTCACGCGGCCCTTCGCGGGCATCTGTGCCGCGAAGGCCCGATGCTTGGCGTGCCGCCGTGCCCGACCCGCCTGAAGCTGTCGATCCCCAAGCCTGCGCCGGCCGGGCAATCTGTGAACGATGATGATGCGGATTCCACCGAGGCAAATGCCGAGAAAAAAGAAGACACCGGGCCCAATAAGAGCCTGGCCCCAAACCCGTATGGGACCGGCTTCCAGCCGGTCGGATTTCAGGGTTGCGGGATAGGCTCTCGGGATCATGCCACCTCCGCCGAAGATCAACCATCTATTACAGGGGATAAACTCTCAGAAGATCCTGAGCCTTTGTTGTCGCTGGCCTGTCGCGTCGCGGCGGACCTCATCGCGGATCGGCGG
>DATIKE010000418.1:0-2935 GCA_035477895.1 Phycisphaerae bacterium | reverse complement strand
GCCCACAGGCAGTCGCCGCAGGACGGGAAGGTGCTGCTGTAGCAGTCCTGCTCGTTGCCGTCGACGAAATCGCAGCCGCCGCAGTGGATGCACGGCGGGAAGTCGAAGTCGAGCACCCGTTTGCGGAACCGTCGGTACTCCTCTTTTTCCCAGATGCCGCGAACGTCCTCTTCGCCGACGTTGCCGAGCACGTAACGTCGAATCCGCTTCTCCCGGTCCAGCACGAAACAGGTATAGGAGTGCATCAGCGCAATGCACGGGCTGACGGCCCCATCCCACCCGACGGCCATCGACCCCTGCTCGACGAACCGGCAGTGGCCGTCGTTGTCCGGGAAGCGGTCCGCGCGCTGGATGGGCTCGGCCGTCCCGCCCGCCGGCCAGATCAGGCTCGCCAGAGGCTCCAGGTTTTCGCGGCGGGCGTCGAACCGCGGCACCGAGATCTTGGGGAACCAGATCGAGCGGCCGTCGGCCCAGGGCCGGTCGGCAGAAATCCAGTACAGGATCTCGTTGCTGACCTCTTTCGTGTACGGGAGCACGTTGGTCAGGACGATGAAGCTTGCGCCCAACTCGGAGGCAAGACCCCGCAGGTTCCGAACTTCGTCCAGGTTGCGCCGCATGAGGACGAACTCGATGCCAATTTCGGGCTGCATGCGCTGCATCTCGTGCCGGAGCCGGCGCAGCGCGAGCACGTTGGCCTTGATGGTCTCGAGGTCGGCGCCGGTGCGGTTTTCGGCGTGGCGCCGGGGGGTCACCCCGTCGACCGAGACCACGAGGCGATCCAGCCCTGCCGCGACGAGGGCCCGGGCCAGTTCAGGGCTCAGCAGCAGGCCGTTGGTGATCAGCTCCGTCTCGGCCCCGAGGTCCTTCGCCGCTTGCACCATGGAGGCAATCTCCGGGTGCAGCAGCGGTTCCCCCATGCCCCAGAACGCCATCGTGTGGAAGGACGGCACGGTCGCGAGCGAAGCGAGCAGCCGTTGGAAAGTGGCTCCCGTCATCGTGCCGACCGGCTCGTTCCAGGAGTGGCGCATGCAGGTGCGGCAGCTCAGATTGCAGGCCGAAGTCGGCTCAACGTAGACTTTGCCGAGCGGCGGGTCAGCCGGGAACAGCATCAGCCCCTGGGGCGTCTGCCGCACCACCACGTCGGCCCCGGCTTCGAGGCCCCAGCGCCGCCTCACCGGATCCGGGAAGACCAGGCGGCCTTCGGGGTCGAGCCGTACGCGGTGCAGGTCGGAGCGATCACTCATCGAGGTGGAATTTCCCCACGTAGTCCTGCAGTCGGCTCAGGGCCTCGCCCTCGAGCGGCGCGCAGTCCCCGGTTTCTTTAGCGCCATCGATCAGCTTTGACGCGAACACCATGCAGGTGGGCTCCCCGCACAGCCGGCAGTTGGTCCGGGGCAGCCGTTTCAGGATTTCGAAAATCTGAATCCTGGGCGCGCCCCGGGTGCTGGGGACGATGTCGGCGCGGTTCTCCCAGCAGCCGTTGATCTCGCGCTTCAACCAGTCCAGGATCCGGTCGGCCTCGGCTTCGTCCGCCAGGGCATTGATCGCGATCTCACGGCCCTGCACCGTGATCAAACGGCCCCTGTGGCGGAACGTCACAGCCGGCGGATCGGCGAGGTACTCGAACCCCCCCAGCGCGGAATTCAGATACGGGAGCGCTGCCGACACATCCTGGTCTAAGGCAGCGATGCAGTGCAGCGACTCGAACCGTGGGTTGCACTCGGCCCGGAACAGTCTCCTGGAATAGGTCTTCAGCAGCATGAGCCGCTTTCTCCGATAGGCGACGTCGTTTCAACCTGCCAGGTAGTCCATCACCGGATTGACGATGAAGTAAAGCCCCAGCAGGCAGATGACCACACCGGCGGCCTTGCGAAACCAGCCGCCGGCGTCCCGCCAGGCGCTGTTTTCGACCAGGCGGCGGACGGCGGCGGTGGAGCTGCCGGCAACGGCGATCGGCAGGCAGTGGCCGATGGCGAAGAGCAGGATGAAGAGGACGCCGGTTGCCACCTCCTGCTGCACCGTGATGATGGCCAGGATCGGTGCGATGAAGCCGAAGGTGCACGAGCCGGACAAGATGCCGTAACCCAGGCCGAGGGCCAGTGCGCCGGCGAGGCCCTTGAAATTCAGTCGGTAAAGCAGGCTGCCGGACATGGAACACGATTCAACGCCCAGCATTCCGAGAGCCACCCAGATCAACACCCCGCCGATCAGAACTTGCCACCAGCTGCCGATGTCCCCCAGCATGCGGCCCAGCAAAGCGCAGATCACGCCGATAACGGCGATAGTGATGAAAAGTCCGATGCTGAAGGCCACGGCATAGCCGGCCGCCTGGCGCGGCACCAAGGCTTTCTGCTGGCCGCCGACATAAGCGACGATGAGTGGAATGGATGCCAGGTGACAGGGGCTGAACAGCACGCTGATCATCCCCCAGGCAAAGCATCCCGCTGCCGCCAGGAGGCTGCCGGCGACCATCCACTCGTTGACGGTCAGAAAGACCGCATCCAGCATGGCAGCTCCTATTGGACTCCCATCCGGGTGAGCTGTTCGACCATCGCCGCTTCGCTCATGAAGCCGACATGCCGGGAAACCTCGCGTCCGCTGGCGTCATAGAATATCTGGGTTGGAATGGCCCGAATGCCGAACCGAGGGGCCTGTTCGCGGTTTTTCCAAACGTCGATGAAGACGATGGCGGCACGCCCCTCATAAACCTTTTTCAGTTTCGTCAGGATGGGGGCCATCATCTTGCAAGGGACGCATTCGGTGGCCCCCAGATCCACCATGGTGACCATCCCCTTGACCGGCACTTGGGTGAAATCCTGAGCCGACCCGGTGCCTGGCCCCGCCCACATCAAAAAGACGGAGACCAGCACGAAGCCGGCAAGAGAAGGCCAAATGCGCTCCGCCGATTCATTGGGCGGCGTCATCCGCAGCACCC
>DATIKE010000417.1:0-1892 GCA_035477895.1 Phycisphaerae bacterium | reverse complement strand
CCTGACTGGCGGATGCCCCCGCGTCGGCCGGCGGGCCAGGTTCAATGCCGTCGTTGCGGCCTGACCGGCCCGCAACTGCCCAAGCCGCCGTTCAAGGGTGAGCTGGGCGAACGCGTCTTTGCCTCGACCTGCGGCCCGTGTTGGCGCGAGTGGCTCTTCATGGGCACCAAGGTGATCAACGAGCTGCGCCTTGATTTCGGCAATCCTGATGACGGAGCGGTCTACGACCAGCACCTGAAGGAGTTCCTGAGTCTGGCATAGATGACAAGTCGCTCACCCGGACGTAGGATGGGAGCAACCAGCAAAGGAGTGAGCGATGTCGGATTCGAAACCCGGCCGGCCGGCGCCGATTGTCCTGGCGATGATCCTCTGCGACGCGATCTACCAGGACCCGGCCACCAAGAAGTGCACGCTTCTGGGCACGTTCTCGACGATCAACGCCCGGCAGTTCCCGGCCGTCCACCGGCAGTTGGCCATTCACGCCGTCATGACCAACGGACACGGCAAGACGGAGATTCGCCTGGCGATGGTCGGACCGGACGAGGCCGCGCCGCCGGTCTTCTCGCGCGACGGCATCATCGAGTTCGCCGACCCGCGAATGGTGGCTGAGCTCAACTTCGTCATCGGCAACATTTCCTTCCCCCAGCCCGGCGAGTACCGCCTGCAGATCCTCGGCAACGACGAACTGCTGATGGAGCGGCGTCTCTATGTCGTCGGGATGAACCCGCCCGAGGCGCCTCTCGGACCTCAGTGATCCAAGTGCGCTTCGCGAGAGTCCCTGATACTCGCTCAAGGCTTGCCCGAGTGTGTTTGCGCCGTGAGTGGCACGGGTTCGGGCCTGGCGAAATCATCCGTCATCCGCTCGGGAAGTCGGAATACTTCGCCATTCTGATTGGCGAAGTAGAGTCGCGATGGTGACGGCTTACGGGCGTCGCCGTCCGCCCAGAAGGCGTAGAACGCCGGGTTCGCATCGACCGGCCGGCGGGCGAAGGTGTGGTTGTACACGCTGTTGGCTGTCAGCGGCTGCGGAGTCCAGGTCCGTCCCAGGTTCTCGCTGGTCCACATGATCATTTCACCGCCGACGCCCCACGGTTGCGGCTCGCTCGGCGGCAGATCCCGCCCGATCATCGTCGGGGCGATCAGCCGCCACAGCCTGGGGCCTTCGACGTGCAGGCAGCCGGTGTCGTAGTTGTTGGACGTGGCGATCAGGCTCGTGATCTCCCAGTCATTGCCGACCCAGCGGGCAGTGGTCATGTTCCGCAGGCCGTGACGCGGGCCGGGCTCCCAGCCCCGGCTGGTGTTGTAGAGAATCACCGGGTTGCCCCGCGAATCGAAGTTCAGTTCCTGGATGTAGACCAGTTGACCGGCCGCGACGTAGTCGCGGACCAGCGCGGGGTTGTCGATGGTCACCAGGGGGAGGTCGAGCTTTTGCCCCTGGGCGTTCGTCCACGTCTGGCCGAAATCCTTCGTCTCCATGTAGTACAAGTTGGTGCGGAAGTTCACGCCCTTGCCTCTGGGATGATGATTGAACGCCGTGGCCACCTTGTTCTTGAACCGCCAACTGACCTGGTAGCCGCCTTGCTCGATGCCCGCGATCTTGAGCGGTTCCGACCAGTGAACACCGTCCGGGCTGGTCATCTGATGAAGCATCCTGCCTTCCTGGTAGCGTGTGTGCAGGAACAGGAAGCCCTGCCCCTCGACGAACCACGGCTGGGGATAGGAGAAGTTCGTCTTCCAGATGCAGCGGAAGGCGTCGATCTCGTACGGTTTTTCGCTGCGGAAGATCCAGGCCGGCCGCGACGTGCCGTGGGCCGAGGCGAACACCCAGAGGTATCCCTTGTCGTCGATCGACAGCACCGGGTTGTCGTGAGCGTCATCGGTCTTCTTGTCCA
>DATIKE010000416.1:0-6545 GCA_035477895.1 Phycisphaerae bacterium | reverse complement strand
GTGCGTACACGCACAGGCAGGCACGCAGACAGGTCTCGCCGGTGTGATTTCAGGGTTTTAGGACGCACTCTTACTTGTCGGACGCGGCTTGCGATCGCCACCCCGGCCTCGGACAATATCCTCGATATGGCAG
Source organism: Phycisphaerae bacterium (assembly GCA_035477895.1). Lineage (GTDB taxonomy): Bacteria > Planctomycetota > Phycisphaerae > UBA1845 > PWPN01 > JAPKGY01. The sequence continues at coordinate 6,412 of DATIKE010000416.1, read as the reverse complement.
GCCAATCCCGCAAGGAATACGTCAACGTGCATGGCCGCAAGGGCGGCCGGGGCAGTCGCCCTTACTTCCTCGTATTCAAGCTGGTATGCGTGGCCGGATTCCTCGGCGGGCTCATGGCCCTGCTGGCCGTCACGGCGGGCCGGCCGGTGCCGGTCTCCCAGGCCCAGTGGCAGGAGCGAGCGGACCTCATCAGCCGGGTCTTTCGCTGGGTCATCATCCCCGGCGTCACCGGCGCCGAGATCGCCGGCGTCATTCTCCTGGTTTCCATCTGGCGGGCGCTCATCCGCATGCGCTGGTTCGTCGTGAAGATAATTCTAGTTCTCGTCTGCATGCCGGCGTTTCACCTGATCCTCAGCACGCGGTCGGAGCGGTTGCAGGCGATTGTCGCGGCCGGCACGGACCTCCCCGCAGCCGCAGAGATTCACTCACAGATGCTTGCCGGTTCAGCCACGGCGCTGGTCGTCGGCCTTGTCCTCCTGATCCTCGGCAGAATCAAACCCCGCCTCGGTCAGAGCTACGGCAGAACCTTTGCCAGGCCGGATGGATAACAGTTCCCGGAGGGTACGGCGCGGGATTCATATGACAGCACTATCCCTTTTCCTTTCTTTTAGCCTTCCGGCGTCGGCTCTCATATGAGGCCTCATTACGGTCCTGGTGGTATTCCGCAGTGCGGGCCCGGTTAGCCGGCGCACGCCAGTTGCGGTTCCAGATCGCCGTGGCCGGGTCGTTCGCTGCTTCCGCCACCTGTTCCAGGGTGATCCGCGGATTTTTCCCCCCGAAGCCGCTCGGTCTGAGTGGCCAGGAAGTACATCGCGATCCGCGAACACAACCAGTGGCGGATCAGGCTCTGATACGTTCGCACCTCGAACGCGCCGAGGCCCGTCTCCTGCTTGGCCCGTTCAAACCACATCTCCACGTGCCAGCGGGCGAACGCCGCACGCAACATGTCCTCCAGCCTTGTCTTTTTCGGCGCATTGCCGACGAAGTACTTGTACTCCTTGGTCTTGGGATTCCGGGCCACGATCAACCAATACTGTCGGTCGGTCGGCCGCGACGGCGAGGTCGAGGAATCCACCAGGCGGACCCGCGCCGTCTTGATCTCCCAGATCATCGCTCCCCGCGTGGCGTCCTTGATGCGCACCGGTTTCCACTTCTGGTCCCGAAAAGCCGGACTGAACCGGCACACATTGTCCGCCCGCCTGGACGCATGAGCCGCCTGCTGAGAGCGATAGCACGGCCACGTCGGCCAGCAGTGAAAGTTCGCGGGCACTTCCCCGATGGAGCGCTGACCCAGTCGGTCCAACTCGAACCTGAACGCGGGGACTTTCCCATAATCCTCATCGAAGGTCATCCACGCGAAACGCACGCCGTTGCCAATCGTTGACTCGATCTGTTCGATGCCGATCCGCCACTTGGGCCGGTAGATCATGTCATCTGGAATCCTGGCTTCTCGGCAACGCCCCCGATCATCGGCCCAACTCTGGGGCAAATACAAATCGCCGGCCAGCATGCGGGTGAACGGGTTTTTCGGATCATTGTTCGTGTACAGCAGGTGCTGACCGACCACACAGTTCTCTTTGGGTCTCCTGATATCCGGTCCAGGAGAGCTCGCTCCCGAAATCACCGTCAGGCAGCCCATCGGCCGGACTGCCCCACGATCGTGAGCCACAATAGCGCTGTCATACTAAGTAGTCCCGAATCGACCCGTTAAGTAGTGCAAGCTTATTCCAGCATATTTACCGAACACCGCACGATCCGCGTCGCACGCCTGCACCACTCATAGTATGGCAGATTCAAGGTGGCTCGCGAGAGAAGTATCGTCACGCCTGGTTGGTCGGGGATCGAAGGCTTCTCGTCACGTGGGTCACCGAGTCGAGCCTGAAACCCGGCTCTCCTTACATCTTTCTTACGCCGGTTCGCCTGTTTTTTATGCCCTCCTTAATTGAGTTGTTGTATATCTGTGTGATCCGGCGGGTGTGGGCCCGACCGGGAAAGGATGCCGCTCATGATCGAGATCGCCTTGCTGGGCGTCGTGCTTGTGTTTTTCGCTGGGTGCGTTGGCCTCGTGGTCGTGTGCGAACGCTTATAGATGAGGTGTGGCGATGTCTTGCGACTACCTGATCGGCATTATCGTGGCGTTCGGCTTGTTGATGTACCTGGCATACGTTCTGGCCCGCCCAGAACGGTTCTGAGTATCGAGAGGCAGTCATGACCACCAACGGATGTCTGCAGATCGGCCTGTACACGGGTCTGCTGCTCGTTCTGGTCAAACCGCTGGGCTGGTATATGACCCGCGTGTTCAACGGAGAACGGACGCCATTGAGCAGGCTGTTGCACCCGATGGAACGGCTTATCTACCACGTCTGCGGCGTGGACGCAAGCCGCGAACAGCATTGGACCGCGTACGCGGTCAGCATGTTGTCGTTCAACCTCACCGGCGTCCTGATCCTCTACGGAATCCTGCGCCTGCAAGGCCTGCTCTGGCTGAACCCGCAACACATGGCCGCCGTGCCGCCCGATCTCGCGTTCAACACGGCCGTGAGCTTCACAACCAACACCAACTGGCAGGCATACTCCGGCGAAACGGCCATGAGCTACTTCACGCAGATGGTCGGCTTGACGGTACAGAACTTCGTCTCGGCCGCCACAGGCATCGCCCTGGCCATCGCCTTGGTTCGCGGTTTTGCCCGCCGCTCCGCCAACTCACTCGGCAACTTCTGGGTGGACCTGACCCGTTGCGTACTCTATGTGCTGTTGCCGCTCTCCATCGTGCTGGCCCTGCTGCTCGTCTGGCAGGGCGTGCCGCAGAATCTCAGACCCTACCTGTCGGCCACGACCCTCGAGGGTACTACGCAGACGATTCCCCAGGGACCGATGGCCTCGCAGGAGGCGATCAAGCAACTCGGCACAAACGGCGGCGGATTCCTCAACGCTAACTGCGCCCACCCGTACGAGAATCCAACGCCGCTCGCCAACCTCATCAACATGGTCGCCATCCTGGCCGTCGGCGCCGGCCTGACGAACGTGTTCGGCCGGATGGTGGGTGATGAACGCCAAGGCTGGGCCATACTCGCAACCATGCTGTTGCTGTTCCTGGCCGGGGTAAGCGTTCTGTACTGGGCGGAGGCGAAGGGCAATCCGGCATTCGCCGTGGCCGGCGTGGACATGAGCGCAAGCGACCAGCAGGCCGGGGGCAACATGGAGGGCAAGGAAACACGGTTCGGAATTGCGAACTCGGCACTGTTCGCGACGGCAACAACGGATGCCTCGTGCGGTGCGGTCAACGGCATGCACGACAGTTTCACCCCGCTGGGCGGCATGGTGCCGCTGGTAAACATCCTGCTCGGCGAGATCATTATCGGCGGCGTCGGTTCAGGCCTGTACGGCATGCTGGTGTTCGCCGTGCTGACCGTGTTCATCGCTGGTCTGATGGTGGGCCGCACGCCCGAATACATCGGCAAGAAGATCGAGGCCAAGGAAGTCAAGATGGCGATCCTGGCCGTGCTCGTCCTGCCGCTGTCCATTCTCGGCCTGACGGCTCTGGCCTGCGTTCACCCGGCCGGTCTCAAGGGGCCGCTCAATGCCGGGCCGCACGGGTTCAGCGAGATCCTGTACGCATTCACTTCCGGAACGGGCAACAACGGCAGTGCATTCGCAGGACTGAACGCCAACACACCTTTCTACAACGTGACCGTCGGCTTGGCGATGCTGATCGGCCGATTCGTCTACATGGTGCCCGTGCTCGCCGTGGCCGGGTCTCTCGCCGCCAAACGGGCCGTACCGGCGTCGGCAGGCACGTTCCCCACGCACGGGCCGATGTTCGTGATCCTGCTCACGGGCGTGATCCTCATCGTGGGAGGGCTGACGTTCTTCCCGGCCCTCACGCTCGGGCCGATTGTTGAACACCTGGCGATGGCGGCGGGAAAGGCATTCTGAAAACAACACGTTGACGGGGTTGGGCCGTACACATGTTCACACACTTTCTTGGCATATCGGCCAAGAGCTGCCCGGTCGGACGGACACCGCATATGAAGAAGCTTTCGCTGTTTGAGCCTCGCATCATCCGCGCGGCACTGCCCGAGTCGCTGCGGAAACTCGACCCGCGGACGTTGATCCGCAACCCGGTAGTGTTCGTGGTCGAGGTGGTAGCCCTAGCAACGACCGCGCTGCTGGTACGCGAGCTCATGCGTCCGACGGGCCAGGGTTGGGGGTTCGTGCTCCAGATTGCGCTGTGGCTCTGGTTCACGGTGCTCTTCGCCAACTTCGCGGAGGCGATGGCGGAAGGGCGCGGCAAAGCTCAGGCCGACTCGCTGCGGAAGACCAAATGCGACACAATCGCCAAGCTGCTGCTCAACCCCTCCGGACCCGGTAATCATCTCTACGAGCCGGTACCAGCCACGCAACTGGACCGGGGTGACATCGTTCTGGTTGAGGCCGGGGACATCATCCCCGGTGATGGCGACGTGGTCGAGGGCATTGCCTCCGTCGATGAGTCTGCCATCACTGGTGAGTCGGCCCCGGTCATCCGCGAGAGCGGCGGCGACCGTTCCGCGGTCACCGGCGGCACGAAGGTCCTCTCCGACTGGATTCGCGTGAAGATCACGTCACAACCGGGAGAGACATTCCTGGATCGCATGATCGCCCTGGTCGAAGGTGCCCGGCGATCCAAGACGCCCAACGAGATCGCATTGGGTATTCTGCTCGTTGGCCTGACCATCGTGTTCCTGATGGCCACCAGCACAATCGAGCCGTTCGCGAAGTACGCGGGTGGTACGGTCTCGGTCACGGTGCTGATCGCCCTTCTGGTGACGCTCATTCCGACCACCATCGGCGGGCTGCTGTCGGCCATTGGCATCGCGGGTATGGACCGGCTGGTGCAGCATAATGTCCTGGCCATGTCGGGCCGGGCCGTCGAGGCGGCGGGTGACGTGGATACGCTTCTGCTCGACAAGACGGGCACGATCACGCTCGGCAACCGCCAGGCGAGTGAGTTCATTCCGGCCCCGGGTGTCACGGCTAATCAACTCGCGGATGTGGCTCAACTCGCCTCACTCGCTGACGAGACGCCGGAGGGCCGCAGTATCGTGGTGCATGCCAAGGAGCAGTATGGGCTTCGCGCCCGTGATCTGTGGGAACTCCAGGGGGCATTCGTCCCCTTCACCGCCCAGACCCGGATGAGCGGTATCAACATGCCATTGGCTCAGATCCGAAAAGGCGCTGCCGAGGCAGTCGAGGAGTGGGTGAAGGCCGGAGGCGGCGTGTTTCCCGCCGAGGTGCGCCGAATCGTCGATGATGTTGCTCGTGCGGGTGGCACACCTCTGGTGGTGGCATCGAACGCGCAAGTGATGGGTGTCATCTTTCTGAAGGACATCATCAAGGGCGGCACGAAGGAACGCTTTGCCGAAATGCGCCGCATGGGCATCCGCACGGTGATGATCACGGGCGATAACCCGCTGACCGCCGCCGCTATCGCGGCCGAGGCCGGCGTGGACGATTTCCTGGCCCAAGCCACGCCTGAAGCCAAGCTGGCCTTGATCCGCGCGGAGCAGGCCAAGGGCAAGATGGTCGCGATGTGCGGCGACGGAACGAACGATGCTCCCGCGTTAGCCCAAGCCGACGTGGCCGTCGCCATGAACAGCGGCACGTCGGCTGCCAAGGAGGCCGGCAACATGGTCGATCTCGACAGCAACCCGACCAAGCTCATCGAGATCGTGGCTATCGGCAAGCAACTGCTGGTCACGCGGGGCTCGCTGACGACGTTCAGCATCGCCAACGACGTGGCCAAGTACTTCGCGATCATCCCGGCCATGTTCGCCGCGACGTACCCGGAGCTGAACCGGCTGAATCTGATGCATCTGGCCACACCGCAGAGTGCGATCCTGTCGGCAGTGATCTTCAACGCGTTGATCATCATAGCACTGATCCCGCTGGCCCTGCGTGGCGTGGCGTATCGACCGCTCAGTGCGGCGGCCATGCTGCGTCGCAACCTGCTGATCTATGGAGTTGGAGGCGTGATCGCGCCGTTCGTCGGCATCAAGACCATCGACGTCGTGATTACCGCAATGCATCTGGCATAGCACGCAGAAGGAGCATGTTCATGGTCAGCCAAATCAGGCCTGCCGTTGTGATGATGGTCGTCATGACGCTCATCACCGGCATTGCTTATCCGCTGGCGATTACGGGCATAGCCCAGGCGGCCTTCCCGCATCAAGCCAACGGCAGCATGATCCGACGTGGCGATCGTGCCATCGGCTCGGAACTGATTGGGCAGGGCTTCGCGGCGCCGCAGTACTTTCACCCGCGACCGTCAGCCGCTGGCAGCGGTTACGACGCCCTGGCGTCCGGCGGTTCGAATCTCGGCCCCACCAACAAGACCTTCATCGCCCGAGTGAGAACGAGCGCCGACGCGTTG
>DATIKE010000415.1:0-3336 GCA_035477895.1 Phycisphaerae bacterium | reverse complement strand
GGCCCGCTCAGCCACCGTCGGGGGTTGGTGATCAATCCCGGCAACCTGCCGTGTCTGAGGGATACGCCTCTGCGCGAGATCATGACCCAGCGCATAGGGATCAAGGCCACACTGGAGAACGACGCCAACGCGGCCGCATGGGGCGAGTTCTGGGCCGGGGCCGGCAAGGGAGTCAGGGACTTCTTGATGTTCACGCTCGGCACCGGCGTGGGTGGAGGGGTGGTCTCGGACGGGCGGATGCTTCGGGGCCACTTCGAGAACGGCGCGGAACTCGGCCACATTATCGTTCAGCCCGGCGGCCGACGGTGTTCCTGTGCCCAACTGGGATGCGTGGAAGCGTATTCGTCGGCCTACAATCTGGCCCGGGTGGCAGAGGAGATGATCGCGGTTGGGGAAACGAGCTCGCTTAAGGGTCGGGTTGACGCCGGCCAGACGCTCATGGCCGAACACATTGTCGAGGCCGCTCAGGCGGGGGACGCGCTGGCGATGAAGGTCTGGGATCAGGCGTGCTATTATCTGGGCGTGGCCGTCGTGACCATGCAGCACGTGACCAATCCGGAGCTGGTTGTGCTGGCGGGCGGATTGATCGCCGCGGGCGACTTTCTGCTCGACCGCGTTCGCGGGCACGCCCGTCAACTGTACTGGAACCTGCTGGACGATCTCGCCGAGATCCGGTTCGCGACGCTGGGTAACGACGCGGGCTTCATCGGGGCGGCCGGTTGTGCGTGGGAAGCTCACCGCATCGGCGAATGGTGAGCCTGCCGACGCGACGATCGTCCCGTTTCTTGATCCCCGGCGATCAAGCTCTTATGCTGGGGTCTGAAGTGGTTGCTTCCCCGCGGGACACTCCCGCAACGGGGGTGTAGCTCAGTAGGTAGAGCAACGGCCTTTTAAGCCGTGTGTCCTGGGTTCGAGCCCCAGCACCCTCATTTTAGAAGTGTCCGCGAATGGCGTTGAGCCCTCTGCGCTACAAGCGCACAATTCCCCGATTTCATTGACGTTTCCCGCATCTCCACCAGCTTATGGTTCTGTCGGCTCGGCATCGTCCGACGCGCACCGAGTTGAACCCTCAGACGCCCTCGGTGAATGATTTTCCGATAAGCCAGACGATAAGCGCGCCGGGCTGGTTATGCCCCTCGCGCAACCGGGTGATATAGCCGGGGCTGGGGGCGCGGTCCAGGAACGCCGCGGCCTCAGGTTCAAAGGCCGGTGTCGCATCGCGGTCAGCCGAAACCCACCGCCCGGGCACTTCCACGCATACCGTCCGTCCGTCGGCCAGTCGCATTGTGTAGGGAAGTCGGGTCTAGACAGCCGGTCTGCCGGCTTGCGTTCCCCCGCCGCCGTTTCCTTGCTGATGCTGCCGCTTTCATGTTCCACCTCAGTAACATCGTGATGAACAGGGTCAGATCCCCGTGTTCGTCGGCATCGAGCACGCACACCAGCTCCAGGTTGTCGCCCGCCGCCGATTATCCCGGTTTCGGATTTGAGATCCTATGGGCCGTTGGGGGACAATTGCCGCCCGTCAGCCGGGAACGAGACGGTACACCTGGTCGTGCTCGCGGGCGTGGTCGACCACCTTGATGCCGATGCGGTCGCCGGGCCTGGCGGACTGCACCTCGGCGTGCTCGACCTGCATCGAGTCGATCTTCTGGGAGAAGTCCGACGTGTGGCCGACGATGTGGACCGTGTCGCCGACGTTCAGTTCGCCGCCGGTCAATTCGATGGCGGCCACCTGGGCCTTGCTGAAGTAGTGCGTGACCTTGCCGATGAGTTGCTCGGACATGACGGGTCTCCTTGTGCGAGGATCGCTGACGTGACACTTGGTATTCTACGCACCGCCGCGGCCGAGTAAAGCCCATCGAGGTCGAAGTCGGCCGGCGGTCTGTTCCCGAGCAACCGTCACGTTGTCAAGGTCCGCTCACAACCGCCGATCCAGCCGCCGGTACATGATGGCCTCGCTGAGGTGGTCGGGATGGATGTCCGGCGAAGCGGCCAGGTCGGCGATGGTGCGGGAGACGCGCAGGATCTTGTCGTGGGCCCGGGCGGACAGCCCCAACTCGGTCATCGCGTGCTTGAGGATCTGTTCGCCGGCGGCGTCGAGCTTGCAGTGTTTGCGGAGCAGGCGGGAACTCATGCGGGCATTCAGGGTTGTGGAATCCCGGCCGAAGCGATCGCGCTGAATATTCCGGGCCTCGACGACCTGGGCGCGCAACGAGGCCGAGTCGCTTCCGTCTCGGTCGGCCCGCAACTCTCGGTAGGGGACCGGCGGCACCTCGATGTGGATGTCGATCCGGTCGATCAGCGGGCCGCTGATTCGCGAGAGGTACTTGTCGATCTGCGGCGGCGAGCACTTGCAGGGTTTGTTGGGGTCGGTGAAGTACCCGCAGGGGCAGGGGTTCATGGCCGCCACCAGCATGAACTGGGCGGGGAAGGCGACCGCCGAGTGCGAGCGGGCGATGGTGACCACCCCGTCTTCCAGTGGTTGCCGGAGTGTCTCGAGGATGGTCCGGGGAAACTCGGGGAACTCGTCGAGGAAGAGCAGCCCGTGATGGGCGAGGGAGACCTCGCCGGCCTGGGGGATCGACCCGCCGCCGACGAGGGCCGGCCCGCTGGCCGAGTGATGGGGTGAACGGATCGGTCGCCTGGCCAGTAGCGGCTCGCCCGGCGGAAGCTTGCCGGCTGCCGAGTAGATCCGCGTCGTTTCCAGCGACTCGACCAGGCTCAGCGGCGGCAGGATCGTCGGCAGTCTTTTGGAGAGCATCGTCTTTCCGGTGCCCGGCGGGCCGATCATGAGCACGTTGTGCCCGCCGGCGGCGGCGATGGTCAATGCCCGCTTGGCCGACTCCTGCCCGCGGACGTCGGAAAAATCCACGTCGTAGGTGCTGGCCTGCCTAAAAACAGCGTCGATGTCGACGACCGTCGGCTCGAGCGGCAGTTGCTCGGTCAGGAACCCGACGGACTCGGCCAGTGTCCCGATGCCGATGACGTCGATGCCCTGCACAACGGCCGCCTCAGGGGCGTTGTCGCGGGGGACGATGACGCCGTCGGCCCCGCGGCGTTCGGCCAGCAGGGCCATCGATAGGGCGCCCTTGATCGGGCGGACCCGGCCATCGAGAGCCAGTTCACCGGCGATGAGATAACGGCTGACGCGTTCAGATGTGCCTTCGCCGCCGGCGAAGATCATGCCCACGGCGATCGGCAGATCGAAGGCGGGGCCTTCCTTCTTGGTGTCGGCCGGTGCGAGGTTGATGACGGTTTTGTATTGCGGCCAGGAGTAGCCGGAGTTGTTGAGGGCCGCCCGGACGCGTTCGAGGCTTTCCTTGACGGCGGTGTCGG
>DATIKE010000414.1:0-2299 GCA_035477895.1 Phycisphaerae bacterium | reverse complement strand
CCTGCCCTGGCGGTGCCGGGATCACTTTCCCACGAGTTTGTCAGACGGCCGTCGGACAGCGTGAGCCGAAATGAGGCATCGCGGCCCGTGGCCAGCAGCAACCCCTTGCCGGCCTCGTCGCGCGTATCCAGGATCGTCTGGTCCGGTGCCGCGTCCTTCAGTTGGAGCCACAGGTCGATGCTGAAGCCGCCGCCCTCGTCGAGCGACGGCAGCCTGGGCATGGCCGCCGCTTGCGGCATCTCCTTGTTCGCGCTCAGATCCAGCGCGAGGCCCATGTGGGCAATGGTCTTGTTCGTCCCCTGGGCCCAGAGGCCATCGAGCAGTTGCGGGTCGATCTCATGAATGCGGGCGACGGTTTTCTGGGTCGCGGTGACCCAGTATCGGCCGTCCTGCTCGATCAGGTCGGGATAGCTGATGCGGGTATCGGGGTTGGGATCGTAGAGCATGATCTCCGGCTGGGACCAGTGGACGAATCCGTCCTTCTCGAGGCCGCCGCTGATCCACGCGGGGTTTCGATGGGGGTAGCTCTTGCCGCCGTGGTTGTGGAACCAGAGGAGGTATTTGCCATTAGAGGCTTTCCAGAGTCGCGGGCAGGCTCGGGGATGCTTGATAAGCCGGCCGCCGGGTGTGTAGGTCGCAAACGCCGGCGGGGTCCAGGTTCTTCCGTTGTCGCGGCTGTAGGCGTGGCAGGGGTGGCCGGCGACCGTGCGGTACACGGTGAAGAGCGAACCGTCGCTCAGCGAAACGAGGTTCTGCTCCTCGGCGATGGGGCCTTCGGGCGAGCGCAAACCGATGTCACCGTCGGGCAGCATCTCCCACGTGTGCTTTGACGGGTCGGGCTCGGACAGGAAGTTGTCAGACCTGAAGAACCACCCTTCGCTTTTGTCGATCAGGTACTTGCCGATCTTGCTGAAGGGAACGTAGACCGATTGGCCGACGATGATCGGCTTGCCGACGCTCCAGCCGATCTGAACCTTGCCCTGCCAATCGTTGGTCCGGTCGTACTCGGTTTCGCGGATTGGGATGCGGTAGCGCCGGCTGGACCACGTTCGGCCGTTGTCGTCGGAGTACTTGTAGACGAACCACCCGAGCATGTCCGCGCGGATGCCCTTCTTGTCTCCCAGGCTGTCGATATGATCGCCGTTATAGCTGTAGAAGACGTAGACCCGGCCGGTCGGCGTGATGAGGGGCATCGCCCAGGAGGCGTCGGGCCCGTTGGCCGGCTCGATGTCGATCAGGTCGGACCAGGTGCGGCCCTGGTCCGTGCTGATGGTGGCGACGATATGCTGACCGCGGGCGCCCTCCTCGCCCCGGCCCGTGGTCAGCGTACACAGCCAGTGGCCGTCCTTCGTGACGACGACGTAAGGCTGATCGCAGTAGCCCTCGTCGGGGATGACGTGGCCGTTGAGGATGTCCCTGAAGTCCTTGCCCGGCTGAAAAGTAAAGGCGGGCGGCGGGGCGGCTTGGCCGATCAGCAGGGCGACAACAAGACAGGTTGGCAAGGACATTCTTCAACTCCTTGTTGGCAATGGATCCCGGATACTACTGCCGCGTCTGGCTTTCGGGGGCTGGACCAATTCGCGCGGCAGGGGCAAGGTTACCTTGCTGACGAGGAGCTGGCAAGATACTCGTCGGAGCTGGAGCCGGCAAACGTTTTTACGTTGAAAGCGGGTCGATGATGGTGAAGTCGTCGCCATGGAAGCGGGCGGTGACGGGAGCGCCTTGGCCGCGGGCCAGGTATCCGTGATTGCGCCGGGCGACCTCGGCGGCGGCATCGAGTATGGCCACGCAGGTCAAGGCGGACTCGGCGTCCGGGTAGCTGCCAGCGATCGCCGCCCGGTCGGTCAGCCTGAGCGCCACCCGAGCGCACGCGTCCAGCCCGGCGATGATCGAGTCCTTGCCGTAGCCGACGCATGACCGCTCGTTCGGCCGGCCCGCGCGGGGGATGTCGGCCTGGAAGTGTGGGTTATGGGTGCGCGAGCCGGCGGCGATGATGCACGAGCGCATCCCGCGGTCCTGCTGGTCCACGAACACCCGCCCGAGCGTGCCGACGATTTCCATTTCCTGGTTGACTGGGCCCTCGAAGTCGGCCGGATTGATCCAGGCGTTGACGTAGGTGACGTTGAGGCCGGTGTCGTACTGGACGGTCACCTGCATGGCGTCGAAGGTGTCGATGCCGGCGGGGTGGTTCTCGTCCCGCCAGCCGGCCAGCAGCTTCTTCTGCCCGACGGCGTGCAGCGAGACCGGCTTGACCTTCAGGTAGTGGGCGAACAGGTCCGTCCAATGCACGCCGACGTAG
>DATIKE010000413.1:0-1915 GCA_035477895.1 Phycisphaerae bacterium | reverse complement strand
GTGTAGGAAGGGGCAGCCGGCGGTTTCATCCGGCATTCGCCGGTGCCGACGTCGAAGCTGGGGCACCCGTGGAAAAAGACCGGGTTTTTCTCTGCCGGCAGGTAGCCCTTGCCCTTCGTGGTGGTCACGTGCAGCAGGACCGGCTCCCGGATGTACTTCACGTTGTTCAGGATGTCGATCAGGTGGTCGATCTTGTGGCCGTTGATGGGACCGAAATATTCGAAATTGAACGCCTCGAACAGCATGCCGGGGGTCACGAAGGCCTTGAACGACTCCTCGGTGCGCTTGGCCAGCTGGTAGATGTCCGCACCGATTCGCGGCAGGGACTTGAAGAAAAAGCCGAGCTCTTTGCGCATCTCCTGGAGCTTCTTGGCCGAAAAGGTTCGGCTGAGAAACGAGGAGAGGGCGCCCACGTTGCGCGAGATCGACATCTCGTTGTCGTTGAGGATGACGATCAGATCGCGCTTGGGGTTGCCGCCGGCCTGGTTCAGCCCCTCGAACGCCATGCCCGCGGTGAGCGAGCCGTCGCCGATCACGGCGACGGTGCGGCTTTCATCCTGCTTCAGGAATTTGGCGCAGGCCATCCCGAACCCGGCCGATATGGAGGTGCTGCTGTGGCCGGTGGAGAAGCTGTCGTAAGGGCTCTCGCACCGCCGGGTGAAGCCCGACAGCCCGCCGTGCTGCCGGAGGGTGGAAAAGGCGTCGCGGCGGCCGGTGAGAATCTTGTGCGCGTACGCCTGGTGTCCGACATCCCAGATGAGGCGGTCGCGCGGGGTGTCAAAGACGTAGTGGATGGCGATCGCCAGCTCGACCGCGCCGAGGCTCGATGCGAGGTGCCCGCCGTTGCGGCTGACCACCTCGACGATGCGCTTGCGGATCTCGGCCGCGACTTCGGTCAGTTTGCCGCGCGGCAGACGTTTCAGGTCGTCAGGGGAGTTGATCGTGTCGATGAGGCTCATCTGGTTTGCAGGTCATTTCTTGCGCTCGACCACGTAGCGGGCAATGGCCCGCAGCGGGTCTGCGCCGGAGTCGAAGGCGTCCAGGGCGCCGACCGCCCGTTCGACCAGATTCTGGGCGAATTCCTTCGATTTTTCAAGCCCGAGAATTCCGGGAAAGCAGCTCTTGCCGCGCTGCAGGTCGGTTCCGGCCGCTTTGCCCATCACGGCCGGGTCGCCTTCCACGTTCAGGATGTCGTCTGCGACCTGGAAGGCCAGCCCGATGAGCCGCCCGTACTCCTGCAGCGATTCTATCTGGTCCGGCCGGCCGTCTGCGAGGAGCGCACCGCAGACGAGCGCGGTTTCGATGAGCGCCCCGGTTTTCAGGCGCTGCAGATGCTCCAGTTCGGTCTGGTCGAGTGCCCGGCCCTCGGACAGCATGTCCAGCATCTGCCCGCCGACCATGCCGCCGGCGCCGGCCGCTCCGGACAGAATCCGGATGGCCTCGGCCCGTCGCTCGCCCGGGCACGCGGCGTCGGCAGCCAGGATTTCAAACGCCAGCGTCAGAAGGGCGTCGCCGGCCAGGATGGCGGTGGCCTCGTCGAAAGCGATGTGGCAGGTGGGCCGACCGCGGCGCAGCCGATCGTTGTCCATCGCCGGCAGGTCGTCGTGGATGAGGGAGTAGGTGTGGATCATCTCGAGCGCGCAGGCCGCGGTCAGGGCGACATCGGCCTTCCCGCCGACGGCCTCGGCGGCTGCCAGGCAGAGGTTGGGGCGCAGGCGCTTGCCGCCGGCCATCACGGAATAGCGCATGGCCTCGGCCAGCCGGCCGGCGCGGTTGACGGGCGGCAGAAAGCCGTCGAGCGCGTGGTCGATCCGTTCATTGTTGCGGGCCAGGTAGGCGGGCAGATCGAGCATGATCACGCGGGGCCGCCGGATGGGTCATTTTCGGCGGGCTCGAAGGGTTTTTCGACGACATT
>DATIKE010000412.1:0-14275 GCA_035477895.1 Phycisphaerae bacterium | reverse complement strand
CATGGGCCTCGGCGAACCGCTGGTCAACTACAAGAATGTCCTCAAGGCCGTCCGGATCATCAATGCTCCCCAAGGCCTGAACATCGGCGCCCGACATATCACCATCAGCACCGTGGGCCTGCCCCGGCAGATCCGAAAGCTGGCCGACGAAGGACTGCAGGTCAACCTGGCCGTGTCGCTGCACGCCCCGACCGATGAGCTTCGTCGCAAGCTCATCCCGTGGGCCGGCAAGTTCCCGCTCGAAGAGATCATCGCCGCGGGCAGATACTACTTCGAAAAAACCGGCCGCGAGACCACGCTCGAGTACATCCTGCTTGCCGGAGTGAACGACAGCACGGAAAACGCCTACGACCTCGTGCGCGTCTGCCGGAAGATGCGCTGCAACGTCAACCTGATCCGTTACAACCCCGTCCCCGGCCTGCCGTTCGAGCGACCTGACTCGCAGGCTGCCCATCGCTTTCTGGAGCTGCTGCGCGGCCGAGGCGTCAACGGCCACGTCCGAAAAAGCCGTGGGCTTGACATCGACGCCGCCTGCGGCCAACTGCGCCGCTCGACGACCTGAACAACTCCGCCCATAAGCAAATGGGTCCACCGATCACCCGCCCGATAATAACGGCGCCGATGCGCCCCTGCCGACTTCGCGCCGCAAGCATGTGACACTACTCCGCCAGGAAAACACCCCCTTTACGGGTTTTCCGGCTTATCCATTTTGACAACCCGGAAAAGATATCCCATCTTCACACGGGGCACACGAAGGAGGGGCAATGGGCATCCGGGGTGTCATTCCGGCGGCAATCGCTATCGGTCGTAGCCAACTCGTCATCTCCGGTCTTATCGCCACCGCGGTATTCACTGGAGCATGTGATCTCACCTTCATCCCGGCTGCGCCGACACCTGCGGATCAGCCGGCCATGGGCCGGCAGGATGACGATCTTTCCGATAACCAGGTCCTGGCATCGGACGTCGATCTGCCGGTGACCCATGACCGCGCCCAGCCCGACGAACTCAACGCAAGCCCGGCAGGAACGGATGGCATTGAACTTACCTGGAGCGATAACGCGGCCGACGAGGACGGCTTCCTGATCCAGCGCCAGACCGCCGACGGCGGGTGGATGGATCTGGCCACCGTCGGACCCAACGTGTCAAACTACACCGACACCCAGGTTGCCGCGGGGGAGACTCATTGCTACCGCGTGCTGGCCTTCAACAGTGTCACACAAACAGCCGCCTCCACCGCCGCGTGCGCGACGGTTGCCGCCGCAACGCCTGCCTCAGAGTCAGACACGACTCTGGCGGTGCCGGCCGCGCCGACCAAGCTCGTCGCTGCCGCCGAGGTGAATCAGATCCGTTTGACCTGGCAGGACAATTCGAACAACGAAACCACCTTTCAAATCCGGCGATCCGCCGCCGGGGCCGCCTGGACCGACTACGCTTCAGTTGCGACCGATACCACGGTCTTCGTCGATCAGTCAGTCGAGCCGGGCACGTCATATTGCTACAAGGTCTCAGCCATCAATCTCGCCGGGGTCTCAGCCGAAACCACCGGGCAGTGTGTCGAGATCGCCGCCGAACCACCGGCAACACCTCCGTCCGGTGGCGGCGGGAGTACCGGTGGTGGGAGCGGCGGATCGGATGACCCGCCCCCTCCGTGCCTGGTCAACTGCCCCAGCCCGCAACCCAACCGCGCGTTTCCCAGTGCCGAAGGTTTCGGCGCCCTGTCAGCTGGAGGGCGCGGCGGACGCATCCTGCACGTCACCACGCTGGACGACTACGACCCCGCGACCGAGGCACCCATCGAGGGCAGCCTGAGAAGGCTGCTCGAAATCGAGACCGGCCCGCGCATCATTGTATTTGACGTCGGCGGCACGATCCGGCTCAAAGACTGGCTTTTTCTCACCGGCGAAAGAGGCAGCCGAATCACCATTGCCGGCCAGACCGCGCCCGGCGACGGCATCCAACTCGGGCAGTTCGGCCTGAACATCGGCGACGGCGTGCACAACCTCATCGTCCGACACGTTCGCATCCGCCCGACGATGACTGCCATAAAGCTGCCGCTTAACTCTCATGACTTCCTCAAGAAGTGCGTGCTGATCAACAACAACCGCAAGGGCAAGGACACCGTCAACCGGGATATCATCTTCGACCACTGTTCCCTCGAATGGGGCATGGATGGCTCCGTGGGCATGGGGGATATTCAGCGCATCACTTTTCAGTGGTGCATCGTGGGTGAGGGCTCCCTCTACGGCGACGTCCTGCCCGCCGGCGTTTTTGATGGCAACCCGGCTTTTTCTCGTGCCGGCGAGTCCAGCCAGGGGATGGGCATCGGCGAAAGTGTCCACCGCTTCGACGATCTGGCGAGCATCCATCACTGCCTGTTCATCAACAACAAATGCCGAAATCCCATGATATACACCAACGGCAGCGTGGTGGAGTTCGTGAACAACCTGGTCTATAACCACGCCTCAGGAGCGACGGTGAGCCAGTTCGGAACGATCACTGAAAGCGCGCGGCTCAACTTCATCGGGAACCGCTTTCAGCGCGGCCCCAGCCGGACTATAAAACACAACACCCGCCCGTTGTGCCTCAACGAGGAAACTCGCGTTCCAGGAAAAGAGTCAAACGCACCGACGCCTGACTGCCTGTACACCCAGGGCAACCTGGACAATTATTGGCGGCCCGACGAATCCTCACCTGAATGGGCGATCACCGGCTGGATACACTGGCCGGGATTCGAAGGGTACTACGGCTACCTCCCCGAAGGATTCAGCCGGGGCTACTACTACAACGCGCTGGACGAACTTTACCGGGCAGACACGCCTTTCCCGGGAGCTGCGACTCCCATCACCGTCCATGCCGCTGCCGACCTGGAAGTGGTGCTCGCCCCCACAGTGGGCGCCTCCTTGCCCCAGCGAGACACCCTGGACACCAGGCTCCTGAACGAATTGCAGTCCAGAGGCGGGGCGATCGGCATTGGCGCAAACCAGCAGCCGCCCCGTTGGGCGGCCGACGGCTCGGTGATCGCGACCGGACATGACCCTCTGCCTATTCTCAGTTCGGGACGCGCCCCTGCGGATGCCGATCGGGACGGGATGCCTGACTCCTGGGAAACCGGCCAGGGCCTCAACCCGAACGATCCGGCCGACGCGTCCCTCGACCCTGACGGCGACGGGTACACCAACATCGAGGAGTACCTCAACCACCTCGCCGGCGAGGAATGACCTCAGCCGTGCATCCGCTGGCACGGCAAACCGCTGTACGAGGCCATCGTCCTCAAGGCCCGCGAACTGCACCTGGCAGATGCCACCGTCCTGCGCGGTCCGATGGGTTTCGGCAAGAACAGCCGTCTGCACACCGTCAAGGTCCTGCGCCTCTCGGAAGCCCGTCCCACACTGCGGCAGGGTGCCCCGTGTCAATGGGCGGCCTTGGCTTCCTCGTGGGCCTTCTTGGCCGCCTCGATGATCTGCTGCTGGACGTTGCCCGGCACCATCTCGTAGTGCGACAGCTCCATCGTGTAGCTGCCTTGGCCGCCGGTGATGCTGGACAGCCGCGAGTGGTAGTCGGACATCTCGGACAGGGGCACGCGCCCGGAGATCACGCTAAGCCCGCCGGGGAGCATCTCCTGCCCTTCCGGCCGGCCGCGGCGCGACGCGAGGTCTCCCTGGATGTCGCCCACCTTGTCGTTGGGCACGGTGACCTCGAGGTGGACGATCGGCTCGAGCAGGCATGGCTTGCACTGGGCGAAGGCCTTCTTGAAGGCCTCGCGCCCGGCGATCTGGAAGGCGATGTCCTTGCTGTCGACGGGGTGGGTCTTGCCGTCGGTGAGCTTCACTTTCACGTCAACCACCGGGTACCCGGCGATGACGCCTTCCTTGATCTGGGCCTGGATGCCCTTGTCCACGCTCGGGCGGAAGGACTGGTCTATCGCCCCGCCGAAGATCTCGTCGAGGAACTCGTACCCCTTGCCGCGCTCGTTGGGCTCCATCGCGATGATCACGCGGCCGAACTGGCCGGCGCCGCCGGTCTGTTTCTTGTGCGTGTACTCGACGTCGCTGACCGAGCCCATGATCGTCTCGCGATAGGGAATCTTGGGCGGCCTGGTGTCAACTTCTAATTTGAAGTAATTCACCATCCGGGACAGGATCGTCCTCAGGTGCAGGTCGCCCAGCCCGTGGATGACCAGCTCCTTGGTCCCCGGGTCGCGATCGGCGAGGAAGCACGGGTCCTCCTCGGTGAACTTGGCCAGCGCGCCGCTGACCTTATCGGCGTCGCTGCGGCTCTTGGGCTCGATGGCCAGGGCGAACATCGGGTGCGGGAACTTGGGCATCTCGATGGTCCCCCCGTCGCCGGCATGCAGCGTCACACCGATCGAGGTTTCGAGCTTGGCCATGGCGACGATGTCGCCGGCCACGCCCTCGGTGATTTCCGGATGCTCGGCGCCCTGAAGTTTGTAAAGCTGGCCGGGGCGCTGGGCCTTGCGCTCCTCGCCGATATGGATCGAGGAATCCGACCTGACCGACCCGCTGTGAATGCGGCAGACCGAATACTTGATGTTGCTCTTGGGGTCGGCGAAGACCTTGAAAACCTGGGCCACAAACGGCCCCTTCGGGTCGGGCTTGATTTCGGTCTGCTGCCCGCCGCTGACCAGTGCCCGCTGTTTGCCTTCCAGCGGCGACGGGCAGTGGTCGGCGATGAAGTCGAGCAACTCGCGCACGCCGACCTCATTTCGGGCGGCGGTGAACAGGATCGGCACGAACGAGCCGGCGGCGATGGCCTTGCCCATCACGCCCACCAGTTTCTCCGGGGCGATCTCGCCGGCCTCGAGGTACTGCTCCATCAGAGCCTCGTCGACCTCGACGATGCGCTCGATCAGCGCGGTGTGGGCCGCCGCCACGTCGCCGCAGTCGGCCTGGCCCGTGGTGCTGGTGAAGCAGTCGATGACCTTCGATCCCTTGTCGGCGGGCAGGTTGTAGGGCTGGCACTCCTGGCCGAACAACTCCCGGATGCCGGCGATGAGTTCCTCCACGTCCGAATTGGCGTCGGTCTTGTTGATCACGATGATCCGGCCGAGGCCGTGCTGCTTGGCCCGTTCCATCATGCGGCGGGTGTTGACCTCGATGCCCGCTGTGGCCGAGATGACGCAGCCGACCGTCTCCACGCCGGCCAATGTCCCGATCGCCGGACCCGCGAAATCCGGAGCGCCCGGCGTGTCCACGATGTTGATCTGCTTGCCCTTCACGGTCACGTGCAGCAGGGCGGAATCAATGGAGCACCCGCGGGTCTTTTCCTCCTCCAGGAAATCCAGGTGACTGGTCTTGCTGTTGACGTCGCCCAGGCGGTTGGTCGCGCCGGTCACGTGGAGGATGGCATCGGCCAGGGATGTCTTCCCGGATGACTGATGTCCGACAAGGGCGAAGTTTCTGATGTCCGCTGTGCTGTAACTGGCCATGACTCCTCCAAAACTCGATGGTTTCCCGGCGGACCGATCGGCCCGGTCCGCCGGCCGGCGCGGTCGGCACCACGACCGTACTCCGGGGCACCCGCCCCCGAGCCCGCATCGCCCGGACAGCCGAAGACCTGCCGGCAGAAGCGATCATTTTATGAAGATCGGCCCGGCCGACAAGGGCACAGGCCCCGTGGCCGCGATGATGGGTGCGCGACTGATCGGGCGGGGCGTCGGGATGGCCTGCTTACCCTGCCTGTCTGTTGTGTGTTCGCACGCACAGGCAGGCAGCCGGTCGAATTTCAGGGTTTCAGGATACGCTCTTAACACAACGCGATGATGCCCGCCTGCGGCCGGCAGGGAATCTGTCATGGCCCCGATGCGATATAATCGCCGTCGATGGGCAAGCCCCGGACACGAACAACGCTGCCGCGATCGGTGCGGATTCGCTCCCGCGCCGATTTCAAGCGCATGTTCGAGGTCCGGTTGCGGGCCTCGGACCGATGGATCACGCTGTACGGCCGCGGTGGGCCGGCCCGGCATGCCCGCCTGGGGATCGCCGTCGGCCGGGCGGTCGGATCCGCCGTCCACCGCAATCGCCGCAAACGCCTGGTCCGCGAGGCGTTCCGCCGCATCCGCCACGAATTGCCACCCCAGACAGACTGGGTAATCGTCCTCCGCCCCGGCCCCGAGCCGACGGTCGGGCAACTGCAGGATTCCATCCGACAACTGGCCCGGCGACTGTCTGACAAGATGAAGATAAACCACGGAGGCCCGGAGACACGGAGGACGCAGGAAAGAGAGAGTTGAGGGTGGAGAATGGAGAAAGGCTGTCGCGCCCGGTCAGAGCACGCCGACCAGCGGGCGGATGCGGTCGATGAGGCCTTCGACGTCGTAGAACTTGCGGCAGTCGACGGGGAGATAGACGCCGTGGTTGTTGTCGCTGGCCAGGATGATGATGCGGTCGAGCACGACGGTGTAGCCGAACTCCTGCGGCTGATGCCCGATGAGGAAGAAGTCAGCGTCGTACGCCTGGCGGAGGCGCTGGACGACCTCGGGCGTGTGCCGTCGCCCCCAGACGAGCTGGTAGGCCGACCCGCCTTCGGAGAGGTCCAGTTCGGTCGCCGGCTGATGCACGCACGACGGGTCGAAGCCCCCGAGAGCGAACGAGTCGGGCAGCGAGTGCGAGAAAAAGATGCGGTTGGGCGATCGGCCGGCCAGCGGGAACGACTCGATGAAGTCGTTGATCGCATCGAGGGCGGCGTCGATCTGCGAACTGCCGAGGGCCTCGGCCACGCCGCGCTCGAAATCGTCGGTGACGACCCGCCCGCCCTTGGTGATCTGGTGACTTTGCAGTTGAGCCAGTTCGTGGTTGCTCTGGAGGAAGTGCACCTGCTCGGGAAAGAAGTTTTTCCAGCGGGCCGCGTTCAGCAGCAGCTCGACCGATCGGTCGACGGCCCCGGGGCCGTCGGGCTCGGCATGGATCATCTCGTGCAGCAGCACGTGCCGCGTCGGCGTCGTCTCGAGCTGGCAGTACTTGACGAGCTTCTCGAAGTTCCGCTGGTGCCCGTGCAGGTCGCCGGTCATGACCACCTGGGTATAGTCGGGGAAGCGCAGCAGCGAGCCTTCTCGGATCGGGTCCTCGAGATTCTGCTCGGTGGCATCCCGGAAGGTATCGATAGCGGATTGAATCAGGGTCATGGATGTCCAGGGTTACAGGCCGGGATCAAGCGATAACAGGTCGGGATCGAGCGGCAGAAGCCCGGGAATCGTGGGCGCCGTGTTTTCCTCCTCCGCGTTACCGGCGTCGGGGGTCTCGCCGGCCCTGTCCAGCAGATGCTGCGTGACCTCGAGTCGGCGGATGACCTCCTGCATCTCCGTCGGCCGATCCTTTGGGTTCTCCCGGCAACAATCCATGATCAGCCGGCTCAGGGCTATCGGCACGGCCGGGTTCACTTCCTCCGGCGGGGGGGCCTCGCGCGGCCCGACCAGGTCGATCCCGCCCTGGCGCTTCTGTCTGGGCATGACCGTCGGGTATGCCCGCCCGGTCACCGCCCAGTATAGCGTCGCCCCCAGATTGAACACGTCCGTCCGCTGGGTCAGCGGCACGCCTTTCTCGATCTGCTCGGGGGCGATGTAGTCGGGCGTGCCCTGGATGCGGTCCTTCACGTGGCCGATCGGGCAACTCTGCCCGAAGTCGATCACCTTCACGTCGCCCTGCGGGGTGATCAGGATGTTGTTCGGCTTCGTGTCGCCGTGCACGTAGTGCTGCTGGTGCAGCGCGTCCAGGCCCCTGGCCACCTGGATGAATGCCCGGACCAGCTCGGGCAGGGGGCTTTTGGGGCCGATCTCATCCAGTGTCCGGCCGTGCACCAGTTCCATCAGGATGTGCACCTCGCGCAACTGGAGCAGACGCCGAACCCGCGTCACTTCGAAGCTGCGTCGCAGGACCGGATGCCGTACCTGCGACGAGACCTCGTAATCGTTGATCGCCTGCTCGACAAACCGGTCATCCTCGCTCGATCGCCGCATCACCCGCTTCAGGGCGAACTGCTCGCCGGTCGACTGGCTCTCGACCAGCCAGATCGTGGACCGAGCCCCCACGCCCAGACGTTCGTAGACAGTAAAACCCGGCACTCTGAAAGCCACCGAACAGCTCCCAAACTTTAGAGCGTGAGACACCTGCCCCCGGAAAGCACCAGGGGCCTATCGTGGGGAGACGGCTGCCGGGATTATTGTAAGATTCCGCCGGCCACACCGTCAACCACGGCCGAAATGACTTTCTTCATCCCGCCGGGCCTGTTCCCAAAGGCCGATTTTCCGGCCCGCCATGCCTCTTCCCGGCCGAGGTGCTGGACCGAGATTTCCTGCCTGCACCTACAACGACGCCGACTCGCTGGCGCTCGCGGTTCTGATTCCAACCACCACCGACGCTCCGATCAGAACCGAGAGCGCAAGCGACCGGCTTACTGTCCAGAACCGAGAGCGCAAGCGACCGGCTTACTGTCCGGAACCGAGAGCGCAAGCGACCGGCTTGCAACTACCGCCGACAGTGCTGGACCGAGATTTCCTGCCTGCACCACAACGACGCCGACTCGCTGGCGCTCGCGGTTCTGATTCCAACCACCACCGACGCTCCGATCAGAACCGAGAGCGCCAGCGACCGGCTTACTGTCCAGAACCGAGAGCGCCAGCGACCGGCTTACTGTCCAGAACCGAGAGCGCAAGCGACCGGCTTACTGTCCGGAACCAAGAGCGCAAGCGACCGGCTTGCTGTCCGGAACCGAGAGCGCAAGCGACCGGCTTGCAACTACCGCCGACACAGCGGAGCAAGGGCCTCTGTCCTGGCCTGCAAGAAACCCTCGCGTGCGCGGGCTTGGAAAAACAGCGCGATCCGGTTCCACCAGAACTGTCACGGCCCCGACTTGTCTGATTGCCCCCCTATCCGCTTTCCGCGATCGGGTAGCCAGGGCGGGTTGCCCCGCCCAAGCTCCCACACCACCGTACGTACGGTTCCGTATACGGCGGTTCGCGAGGTATGCTTATCCCCGGGTTATCCGTCACATGCCGTGCGTGTTTGACGCGCGGTGCCGGTACCCTCGGCGATTCCGTCGCCTACCTTCCCGGTCCGCTCGGGTATCTCAGCCTTCTGGTCTGCGCCTACACTCCGCATCGAACGTTCCGTACCGGTTTGGCTCCTCGTGTTCGGCCCTTCGCCGTAGTGTGCGGCTACTATGGCCTCGGCTGACTTCTGCCCGCCCATCATCGTGACTTACGCCGCAACTAGCCCTACCGGGCAGGCAAGCAGATCTCCCAGGGTAAGACGTTCGACCTTCGCTCCATACGCCCGCCGCATCTACGTCCGTTCGAGTCTGGATGACATTGGGCTTTGCGTTTCTTGGCCCGCTCGCCCCTCGACGGCCGCCTCGTATACGGTTCGTGTTCCTCAGGCCGGAGCTTTGCCTGCAGCTTCCTTCAGACCCCACCTCGCGGTGACGCCCTTGCTGTTCGGCTAGGGGTTCCCGTCATCAAGGTCCCCAGAGGACTTCCACCTCCAAGTCAAACGTCATGCCTGGCACACCAAAAGAAAACGCCCGGCACGTGTTGTCACGCACCGGGCGTTTGGTATCAAGTAACAGTGTGATCCGCCGGGCACCGGATTGCTCCGGCGCCACCGTTCTCCGTCCCGAAAGGGATGAAGGCCGGCCAAGAACGTGCTGACCTATAGGCCTTGCCGGCTCACGCCTGCAAGGATTCCAGGTAATCCCCTAGAAAGGAGGTGATCCAGCCGCAGGTTCCCCTACGGCTACCTTGTTACGACTTAGTCCCAGTCACCGGTCTTTCCGTCGGCACCATCGAATTATGGCGACTTCGGGAACTCCCGGCTCCCATGACTTGACGGGCGGTGTGTACAAGGCTCAGGAACACATTCACCGCGCCATGGCTGATGCGCGATTACTAGCGATTCCGACTTCATGGGGTCGGGTTGCAGACCCCAATCCGAACTGAGGGACGTTTTCTGCGATTTGCTCCACCTCACGGTCTTGCTTCGCTCTGTACGCCCCATTGTAGCACGTGTGACGCCCTAGGCATAAAGGCCATGATGACTTGACGTCGTCCCCACCTTCCTCCGGCTTAACGCCGGCAGTCTCGCTAGAGTTCCCGGCATGACCCGCTGGCAACTAGCGACAGGGGTTTCGCTCGTTAAGGGACTTAACCCGACACTTCACAGCACGAGCTGACGACAGCCATGCAGCACCTGTGCACGTTTCACCCGAAGGCAGCCTACTCCCCTTTCGGGAAGAGCATCCGTGCATGTCAAACCTAGGTAAGGTTCTTCGCGTTGCTTCGAATTGATCCACATGCTCCACCGCTTGTGTGAGCCCCCGTCAATTCCTTTGAGTTTTAGCCTTGCGGCCGTACTCCCCAGGCGGCGCACTTATCGCTTTTGTTTCGGCTCGAAAACCGTCAGTGGTTCTCGAACCTAGTGCGCATCGTTTACAGCGTAGACTACCGGGGTATCTAATCCCGTTTGCTCCCTACGCTTTCGCGTCTCAGCGTCAGGACAGGCCCAGTCGCCCGCTTTCGCCACAGGCGTTCCGTTAGATATCTACGCATTTCACCGCTCCACCTAACGTTCCAGCGACCCCTACCTGCCTCAAGAACGGCAGTATACCAAGCAGTTCCCGGGTTGAAGCCGGGGATTTCACAAAGTACTTGCCGCTCCGCCTACACGCGCTTTAAGCCCAGTGATTCCGAACAACGCTCGAGGCCTCCGTCTTACCGCGGCTGCTGGCACGGAGTTAGCCGCCTCTTTCGTATGTTGGTCAACTCGCCGATGTATTAGACCGTCTCGCTTCCTCACATACTATTAGGGTTTACATCCCGAAGGACTTCATCCCCCACGCGGCGTCGCTCCGTCAGGCTTGCGCCCATTGCGGAATATTCGTTGCTGCAGCCACCCGTAGGTGTCCGGGCAGTGTCTCAGTCCCGATGTGGCCGGTCGCGCTCTCACGCCGGCTACCCGTCTAAGCCTTGGTGAGCCGTTACCTCACCAACTAGCTGATAGGGCATGGGCCGCTCCCAGACCGGTAGGCCCGAAGGTCCCCACCTTTGAGCCCGGTTCGATGCCGAACCGGGATATCATCAGGTATTACCGGCACTTTCGCTAAAGCCCCTTGCGGGGCGCCGCTATCCCTGTGTCCGGGGTACGTTACCCATGTATTACTCACCCGTCCGCCACTGAACCCCCTCGGTATTGCTACAAAGGAGGCCCCGTACGACTTGCATGCCTTAGCCACGCCGCCAGCGTTCGTTCTGAGCCAGGATCAAACTCTTCTGTTAAGCTCATCGCTCGAGTGCCCGGCCCGGACCCTTGCGGGACCGGCCCCGACGCCCGTTGACTTTCACTCAACACACACCTCGCCCACCGATCCGCCTGGCAGGGCCGGATCGGAGACTGGCGTCGTCGAGCAACCACCCGGAAAACCGGGCAGCCACCCCACGTTCTTACGGCGGTCAATCACACTGTTCACTTGTCAAAGAACAAATCTCAGCTCTCCAGCCGCCCGGTCGCGTTCGTCGCCCGTTTGGCCAGAGCACCACATATTATCAGTGAGAGTTCGGCTGTCAATACCAGACCAACCCGAATTTTCGGAAATTTTTACCTTTCACCGGGTTCCACAACCGCGCAAAAGAAACCCGGTTTGCGCAGTCTCGTCGCGGCTTCTGGTTCGGCAGTTCTTCGACCCTTGCGGGCACCGCCGAAAGCCGCGGGACATCCGAGAAGACCAACCGGTGCAAGGTCGCAAGCCAACGTTCTACAAATTGAATATATCACCAGTTCTTCAGTCTGTCAAGTTAGACCGATCGTCCGTCAATCTGTCGTAATCATTTTTATCACAAACAGTTACGCACCGTGAGCCATTGGGACCCGGTCGAAAATCAGCCGGGCCGGTTTTGACATCCCTGGGGCATGGCGGGCCGCAGCGGGGGGTGAGGGGGGGCAGTCCCGGGCTTCTCACACACACGCTCTCTCAGGGGCAGACGACCCGGTTGTTCAGTCGGTCTTGGACCGCGAGGAGATCCATCGAGGTGATCCCGGACAGCGTGTCGACGTCCGCGCGGAACGTGGACTCGTTCAGCGGCGGCAGGACCCTGCCGATCTGGACGCGGACCGCCAGCAGGTCGAACGAGTTGACGACCCGGTTGCCGTTCACATCGCCGCCCAGGATGCCCACACAGATCTGGTCCGGCGGCTCCAGGGGCATGCCCGCCAGGTCGGTGATGCCGTTGAGCGCGATCCGCAGGCAGCGGGGGTCGGGCACATCGTCGACCTGCACGGTGAGCAGCGCCCCGCTGATCGTCGCGGTGGCGGTGCCGGCCGAGGTGGACACCTCGGTATCGAGGATGCCGTCGGCCGGCCGTATGTCGCGATCGAACGTGATCAAGAGCCGGTGGGGGAGCCCGAGGCGGCATTCGGTTGTCATTATCACGCACCCGGGCTGCAGAACCACGTCGAACTCTTCGCTGGCCAGGCCGTGGGCCTTGCGCGAGACGGCTGACGCGATCGAGGGCCCTTGGCAGGCGTCCCCTTTGCCGTTTCCATCCGTGTCGGCCTGGTCGGGGTTGGGGGCCAGCGGGCAGTTGTCGACATCGCCGCAGATTCCATCCTGGTCGATGTCGTCATCGGTATCGTTCGGGCAGAGATCGCAGGCATCACCGATTCCGTCGCCGTCGGTGTCGAACTGGCCTGGGTTATAAACGCTCAGGCAGTTGTCGGCGGCATCCGCGACCCAGTCGGCGTCGATGTCCTTGAACAGGGCGATGCTGGTATATGAACCGGCCGCGATGACGGCGTATCCGATGTTCGGCTGAGGAATGTCGCAGATGCCGGCCGTATTGTCTCCCCAGGCGATGATCGAACCGTCATTCTTGAGTCCGAGGCTGTGCATTGTGCCTGCGGCGACGGCCTGGAAGTTCGTGTTCGGCAACGGCACATTGCATTGGCTTTTGATGTTGTTTCCCCATGCGACAACCGAGCCGTTGTTCTTGAGGCCCAGAGCATGGGAGCCGCCCGTGGCGATCGCGACGAAGTCGGCATTGGGCTCGGGCACGTTGCGTTGGCCGCTCTCATTGGCGCCCCAGGCGACAACGGAGCCGTCGGTTCGGATGCCGAGGCTGTGGTTTCCACCCGCGGCGATGGTCGCGAAGCCGGCGTTCGGCAACGGCACGATGCATTGACCGCGGTTATTAGATCCCCAGGCCACAATGGAGCCGTGGTCTTTCAGGCCCAGGCCGTGGTTGGCGCCTGCGGCCACGGCCGCGAAGCCGGTATTGCGGTCGGGGACGTCGCACTGTCTCGCGCTGTTATTTCCCCACGCGGCGATTGAGCCGCTGGTCTTGAGACCGAGGCCGTGGGATGCCCCCGCTGCCACGGCCACGAAGCCCCGATTGGGCGAGGGCACGGCGGTCTGGGGCATACCTTCTGTCGGGGAGTCCATCCATGCGGCGATCGTTCCGGTGGCCCGCAGCGCGAGGTGGTAGCGATAGTTGGACGCAAGCGCGGTGAAGCCGGAGGTCGGGCCGGCCAGATTGCATTGGCCGTAAGAGTTGTCTCCCCAGGTGACGATCGAACCGTCGGCCTTGAGGCCTGCGGAGTGCAACAAACCGCCGTCAGCCGCGATGAAACCTCCGTTCGGATCGGGCGGGGTTGCCTGTCCGCTGGAGTTTCTTCCCCAGAGGACAATGGAACCGTCCTCCTTGATGCCCATGCTGTGGAATGCCCCGGCGGCGACGGCCACGAAACCGGTGTTTGGCGCGGGCACGTTGCACTGCCCGTGAGAGTTGGAGCCCCATGCGACGATGGCGCCGTCGTTCGTCAGTCCCAGGCTGTGGTAGTATCCTGCGGCTACGGCTTTGAAGCCGGTGTTCGGCGCAGGCACGTTGCGCTGCCCGTCGGTGTTGCTCCCCCATGCGGCGATCGAGTTATCTGCCTTGAGACCAAGGCAGTGATACCTGCCGGCGGCGACGGCGACAAAGTCTGTGTTGGGCGATGGCACCGCGCACTGCCCGTATGAACAATCTCCCCAAACTACGACGGATCCATCCCGTTTGAGTGCGAGGATGTTCGCGTCACCATTGGCGATGGCCGTGCAATCGGTAAAAAGAGTAATTGGACGTGTAGGATATTGTGTAACCGTTCACAGCAATCTACCACGATCGATCCCCCATATCAAGCCCCCATACAGTTTTTCTGGGCGTGTTCGCCCAGCTTTGCCGATGACCAGCCATAGACCCCGACAGAGGAGAGGCCGGTGGAACCGACCCGCGAGC
>DATIKE010000411.1:0-8028 GCA_035477895.1 Phycisphaerae bacterium | reverse complement strand
GACGGCGGCGAGCATGGTGGATTCGAGGCTGTCGAGGACAGGGCGGCGGATGGCGGCCAGCGGCAGGTCGGGATACCGGCGGCGGGGTTCGGCGATGGCCTCGGCCCAGAGATCGACGGCGGCCAACTCGGGCTCGGTGATGAGTCCCGCGCCGATGGCGTCCTCGAGGTCGTGGCAGTCGTAGGCGAGGCGGTCGGCCAGGTTGGCGATCTGGCCTTCGATCGGGGCCCGCGAGCCGTCGGCCAGCGGGTGGCAGCCGGGCTTGTCGTAGAGCGTGCAGTGCTTGGCCAGCGACTCGCGGACCTCGCAGGTCGCGTTGAGGCCGCGGAAGGGCGGGTAGGGGTGTTCGAGGAACTCGATGACCCGCAGCGACTGGGCGTTGTGCTCGAAGCCGCCGTGGTTTTTCATCAGGTCGGCCAGGGCCACCTCGCCGGCGTGTCCGAACGGCGGGTGGCCGAGGTCGTGTGCCAGGGCGATGAGTTCGCCGACGGCGATGTTGACCTCCAGGCCGGTGCACAGCCGGCGGGCGATGCTGGCGACTTCGAGCGTGTGGGTCAGCCGGGTGCGGAAATGGTCGTGTTCGCCGACGACGAAGACCTGGGTCTTGAACTCGAGCCGGCGAAAGGCGGCAGAGTGCAGCACGCGCTGGCGATCGATGGCGAAGGGGTCGACGTTCTTCGGGAACGTCTCGGGATGCTCGCGGCCGCGAGAGTTGGCGGGGGTGACGGCGTAGGGTTTCATGCGACCTCCGAGGTGTTCGCGCGGCGCATGTCAGACCGCCCGTATCATAAAGCACTCTTCAGGCCTGTAGGATCATTTTTCCGAGAATCGATCTCCTCGATCTTTCAGGGACAACGTTTATCCCCGCACGGGCGGCAGGCCGCGGCTTGCGGCGACCTGGCGCATCTGTTCGCGGAGGGCCTCGATCGACTGCGAGATGACCCGGGTGTTGCCGACCACCGCCATGAAGTTGGTGTCGCCGTCCCAGCGGGGGACGATGTGGGCGTGCAGGTGGCCGGGGAGCCCGGCTCCGGCGCATCTGCCGAAGTTCATGCCGACGTTGAAGCCGTGGGCGGCCAGGGTTTCCTGGAGCAGCCGCTTGGCGTCGCGGACGGTGCGGATCAGTTCGTCCAGAGTGGGATCGTCCAGTTGTTCGAGGTCCGCCAGGTGGGCCAGCGGGGCGATCAGCAGGTGGCCGTTGTTGTACGGGAACTGATTGAAAATCGTCAGGCAGGTGGCTCCGCGCCAGATGACGCGGTTCCGGCCATCTTGTTCGGGTTGTGCGGCATATCGGCAGAGGAAGCAGCCGTCGTCAGTGCCGGCCAGCGCCTGGATGTACTCCAGTCGCCAGGGTGCCCATAGGTTCTGGTTCTGTTCCGCCATGATGGGGGTGAGTCTAGCGATCGGGGTGGTTGCGGGCAAGCGTTGGCAGCGTCTTTGGGATGTGCTAGACTTTGCGGTCATGATCAACAAGAAAGAACGATGCGGACAGCGAGGGTCGATCGGCCGAGGGCTCGCGGTTGCCTGCGAGACGCTGAGTGTGCATCCTAAAACCCTGAGATCCGACCGGCTGGAAGCCGGTCCCACATGGGTTTTAGGATGCACTCTTATTCTGGCAGCGGTCGTGACGTTGTCGGGCTGCACCAGGCCGGTCGAGATCCCGCCGATGGATGTGAAGGTCGTGGATGCCTACGGTGTCAAGCTGGATGACTTTTCACCGCCGCAGCAGGTGGTTTACGTGCTGTTGCGGTCGCTGCGCGAAGACGTGGAGGCCGCCCAGGCCGGCGATCGGTCGCGTCAGAAAGAGGCCTTCAAAGTGACCTTCTGCCTGGCGGCTTACGGCGAGATCGAGAACCGCCTGAAGCAGGGACTCGGCGTGGCCGACCTGGGCGACTCGCGGGAACGAAAGATATACGACGTGATCAACCACTGGGCGCCGATTGCCGGGCACTACGTTCGCAGTTTCGAGATGGACGAGAAAGCCGCGATCGATAAGTTCCGAACGACCGTTTCATCGGACGGCGGCTCGGCGGTGGTGCTGACGGACGTGGTTCACGATCCCGAGTCGCCGGACCCTGCCGACCGCCGGCCGGTGGTTTTCGAGGTCAACCTGGTCCGGGAGAAGTCGTCGGACGGATCGCGGGAATTCTGGCGGGTGGCGCGTGTGGATTTCCGCGGCCTGGCTGGCCGACCGGCCAGTCGGCCGGTGAGCGGGCCGGCGGGAACGCAACCCGCGGACGGATGAACGCGGCCGACCCGTGCGACACCCTCAGGGCATGTGACTGGAATGAACACCGATCTGAAGATTGCCCAATCCTGCAAACTGATGCCGATCCAGGCGATTGCCGAAAAGCTCGGCCTTCGCGACGAGGAGATCGAGCTTTACGGGCGGCACAAGGCGAAGATCCGGCTCGAAGCGATCGCCCGGCTGGGTGACGGGCATTCCGGCAAGTACGTCGTGGTAACCGGCGTGACCCCGACCCCATTGGGCGAGGGCAAGACGGTCACGACGGTAGGGCTGGCCCAGGGGCTTTCGCGACTTGGAAAGCGGGCGGTCTGCTGCATCCGTCAGCCGTCGATGGGGCCGGTCTTCGGCATCAAGGGCGGTGCCGCCGGCGGAGGGTACTCACAAATCCTGCCGATGGAGGACATGAACCTCCATCTCACCGGTGACATGCATGCGGTCAACAGCGCTCACGCTCTGCTGAGCGCTCTGATCGATACGCTGCTGATCAAGGGGAACCCCGGCCGCCTGGACCCGATGAAGGTGGTTTGGCGGCGATGCGTGGACATGAACGACGGCGCCCTGCGGGACATCGTGATCGGGTTGGGCGGACACGGTTTCCCGCGGGAAACGGGTTTCGACCTGACGGCGGCGAGTGAAGTGATGGCTGTCCTGGCCCTGGCGACGTCGGTGAAGGATCTGCGTCAGCGACTGGGGCGGATCGTCATCGGGTACACGAACCAGGATATCCCGGTGTTCGCCGAGGCGATCCGTGCGGCCGGCGCGATGGCCGTGTTGCTGCGCGAGGCGCTGATGCCGAACCTGTTGCAGACGATCGAGCAGGTTCCGGCCATCGTTCACGCCGGGCCGTTCGCGAACATCGCCCACGGTAACAGCAGCGTGTTGGCCGATGAGATCGCGTTGCGTTGCGCGGACTTCGTGGTGACCGAGGCGGGCTTCGGCGCGGATATGGGATTCGAGAAGTTTTGCCACATCAAGTGCCGGGTGTCGGGTCGGCAGCCCGACGCGGCGGTGCTGGTGGCGACGGTGCGGGCGTTGAAGGCCCACAGCGGTCGTTTTGCCGTGGCGCCGGGCCGGCCGATCGACTCGATGATCAACGAGCCGAACGTCGATGCGGTGCTGGCCGGTGCGCCGAATATGGCCCGTCACCTGGAGAATATCGCCCGGTTCAATCTGCCCTGCGTGGTAGCAGTGAACCGGTTCCCGACCGACACCGAGGAGGAACTGAAGGTGGTGTGCGACGCGGCTCGGGCGGCCGGGGCGTTCGACGTGGTGGTCAGTGAGTCGCACACGAAGGGCGGCACGGGCGCGACGGCGCTGGCCGAGGCGGTCGTGCGGGCATCGCAAACGCCGGACCGAAAGCCGTTCCGGTTCCTCTACGAAACGGATTGGACCATCAAGAAGAAGGTCGAGACGATCGCCCGGGAGGTCTACGGCGCCGACGGCGTGGACTTCGCCCCGGCCGCCAAGACCGCCGCCGAGTCGCTGGCCCGGCTCGGATTCGACAGGCTGCCCATCTGCATGGCCAAGACGCAGTATTCATTCTCGCATCAGCCGGAGTTGAAGGGCCGGCCGAGCGGTTTCACGCTGCCGGTCCGTGACATCCGGTTGGCCGGCGGGGCGGGCTTCCTGATTCCGCTGGTCGGCACGATCCAGACCATGCCCGCCTTCGGCCGGCACCCGGCGGCCATCGACATGGACGTGGACGACGACGGCACCATCCGCGGGCTTTTCTGATTATCGGGCCAAGCCCGGGTTTTATCGCGTTGACAGCGGGGCACTGCCGGGGTCAGGTCCCGAGAGGAGGGGGGCGAATCCCCGTGGCTTCCGCGTTATAATGCGATAGTACTTTGCCTTGACCCTGCAGTGGAGGGGGCAAACCCCGTCGACCCTATCCGGCGAGAGGTTCCCATGAAACTTCCGGCATGTGTGGCGATCCTTGCGGCGCTGATGGCGTGCGGCTGTCCCGAGCTGGGGCTGCCCGACGGGGGGCCTTTCCCGTTGCCCGACGGCGGCACCGACACGATTGGTATCAACCCGATCGAGCCGGCCGGCGAGCCCGTGCCGGAGATCGGTGAGCCGGTCAGCCTGGCCATCATCAACGAGAGCGGGATCGCGGCCGGGGTGCGCGCCCGGTTTCTGGTTGGCGAGGTCGAGGTGCGCCAGACGATACTCCAGGTACCTCCCGGTAGAGCCATGGACACCATCGGGCCGGACCTGGCGACGCGCGTCGAGGTTCAGGGCCGGTTTGTGACCGGCGACCCCACGCCGACGGTGATATGGGTGCTCGGGCATGATTTCCAGGGCGGCGGCCTGCTGCGGTATGTGCTCGTCGGGCCGGGCGAGGAGGAGGATGAGTGTCCGGACGATCCGGACAAGACCGAGGCGGGCGTTTGCGGCTGCGGTGTGCCGGACACGGACAGCGACGGCGACGACTCGGCTGATTGCGTCGACGGCTGCCCGGATGATCCGGACAAGACATCGCCGGGCGTGTGCGGCTGCGGCACGCCGGACGAGGACGCGAACAATAACGGGAAGATCGACTGCGAGGAAGAAGCGCAACCCCAGCCGACCGACCGCGATCGCGACGGGGTGCCGGATTCGCGGGACAACTGCCCGACAATTCCCAACACGGACCAGGCGGACTATGACGAGGACGGTGTCGGCGACGTTTGCGACAACTGCATCGAGGGCGGCAACGGCGACCAGATGGACTCGGACGGCGACAGGCTCGGCGATCTTTGTGATCCCTGTCCGCACGACGAACTGAATGACGCCGACAACGATGAACTCTGCGCGGACGAGGACCCCTGCCCGAACGATCCGGACAACGACGTGGACGGCGACGGGGTGTGCGGCGGCGTGGACCAGTGCCCGAATACAACTCCCGGGATGACAGTCGATGAGGTGGGCTGCCCGACGCCGCCGGTCCGGCCGGACCTCGATCGCGACGGTGACGTGGACCAGTACGATTTTTCGCTGTTTCAGAAATGTTTCAGCGGCGACGGTTTGCCGCAGAACGACCCGGCCTGCAGCGGCGCGCTGCTGGACGGCGATGATGATGTGGACGAGGTTGATGCGTTGTTGTTCAACCGCTGCTACAGCGGCTCGAATGTGCCGGCCGACCCCGCCTGCCGGGACTGCAACGGCAACGGGCAGGACGATCGCGAGGATCTGCTGGGCTGCCCGCAGGGCGATCCGGACTGTGCCGACTGCAACGCCGACGGCCTGCCGGACTGGTGCGATATCGCCGAGGAAATCAGCCAGGATCAGAACGAGAACGATACCCCCGACGAGTGCGACCCGCGCGCGTGTTGCCTGTCGGGAGGGGATTGCCAGATGCTGACTCCGACCTTGTGCGAGGAGGCTGAGGGGCAGTCGCAGAACCTGGATGTTGATTGTGCCAGTGCGGAATGCTTGCAGGCGACCGAGGCCTGCTGCATGCCGGATTCCGGGCTGTGTTACGACCTGACCGTCGCGGACTGCCTTGCCCAGTACGGCACACCTCAGGGGCTGGGATCGACGTGTCAGACCGCGATGTGCTATACGCCGCCGATGTTCGAGGCTTGCTGTCTGCCTGACGGGCAGTGCCTGGAAACGGATGTTTATGCGTGCTACAGCATGGGCGGTGTTCCGCAGGGTCCGGGGAGCTTCTGCGAGCCGGGACTGTGCACGCAGGGCGGTTTGCCGGCCGGTGTGCTGGTGGTGAAGTGGGATGCGCCGCCGGGTGGCGACGGCGAGAGCTGGGAGACGGCTTTCCAGTCGCTGCAGTCGGCACTGGCCAAGGCGGGCGGGGCCTATCAGCCGACGGTCATCGGTGCCCAGGCATGGAACGAGATCTGGGTGGCGCGCGGGACCTACAAGCCGGACGACGGCAGCGGCGAACGCGACCTGGGCTTTGCCCTTCTGCCGGGAGTTCAGGTCTACGGCGGGTTCGCGGGCAACGAGACGCAGCGCGAGCAGCGGAACATCGAGGAGTATCCGACGATCCTGAGCGGCGATATCGGGCAGGTTGATAACGACCAGGACAACAGCTTCAACGTGGTCACCGCCGGCGAAGGGGTCGATGGCATGGACGCGCTGGATGGCTTCATCATCGAAAAGGGGCACGCGTCGGGCCGC
This sequence comes from Phycisphaerae bacterium, assembly GCA_035477895.1. Classification (GTDB taxonomy): domain Bacteria; phylum Planctomycetota; class Phycisphaerae; order UBA1845; family PWPN01; genus JAPKGY01. Next base: position 1,661 of record DATIKE010000411.1, on the reverse strand, counting down.
GAAGCGCCGGATTGCGGCGGCGGTGTGTTGATCTCGGGCGGCTCCCCCGGTCTGAACAATCTGGTGATCCGCTCGAACATGGCCGCGTTTGCCGGCGGGGGGATGTGCATCCAGGGCGGCAGCCCGCGGCTGTACCGTTGCGCGTTCGAGTCCAACTGGGCCGGCATCCAGGGCGGCGGGCTCTACGCCGATGGGTCTCTGGTGTCGCTGGAGGGCTGCCGGTTCGGCTACAACGCCACCACCGGCCAGGGCGGCGCTCTCTGCGCCCACTACTGCAGCAGCGTGCTGAGCCGATGCGACTTCGTGATGAACGAAGCGATGCAGCAGGGCGGGGCGGTGGTCAACGACGGTTCGTCGCTGCACATGGCCAACTGTCGTTTCGTCGGGAACTCCACGACGGCGGCCGGCTCGACCGGCGGGGCGATTTACAGTGCGGGTGATTATCCCCTGCTGGAGATGATGAGCTGCCTGCTCAATGGAAACAGCGCGGGTGTCGGCGGGGGAATTCATCAGAACGCGCTGGGCGTGGCGATCCTGGTCAACTGCACGCTGCATCGCAACGCCAGTCTTCTTCCGGAAGCGGGCGGGGGCGGCATTTACAACGAGATGGGTGATGTCGAGGCGACCAACTGCATCTTCTGGGACAACCTCGGTGATTCGGGTCTGCCGAGTATGGATGCGATTGAGACCACCATCGGCCGGATCAGCACTGTGACCTATTCCTGCGTGCCCGGTGCGTTGGGCCAGACGCCAACCAACACGGACATGAATCCGCAATTCGCCGACGCCGACGGGCCGGACAATATCCCCGGCAACCGGGATGACAATCTCACGCCGACGGCTGGTGTGCCGATTGCCGAAGGCGGCGATGTCGCGGCGATCCTGGATGACTTCGGCGATCTGGACTTTGATCTGGATGTGTCCGAGCCCACGCCCCTGGATTTGGCGGACCATGCGCGGATCCTTGGCGGCGGGGTGGACATGGGCGTATTCGAGCAGATACCAAACTGATACCGCGGCCGGTATCGCGATTAAGAGTGCGTCCTGAAACCCGTGTGGGACCGGCTTCCAGCCGGTCTATTGTCAGGGTTTCAGGACGCACTCTTAAATGAGGTGTCGTTCGCGGAGCATTCGCTGATAGGTCGGGACGGGGTCGGGGTAGGTGTTCTTTTCCGGCAGGTGCCACTTGGCGAACAGTTTGGCGTTGTCGGCATCCCAGACGCCGAGATCCTCGCTCTTGCGTTCATCGATCAATTCCTCGTGATAGATCAGCGCTTCCCGGCAACCGATGACCTTCAAGCCGGTCTCGCGTTGCACCTTCAGCGACAGGTCCGGGTCCCACGCGCAAAAGTAGTATCGTTCGTCCAGGTAGCCGAGTTGTTCCAGGAGGCTCCGCCGCAGCAGGCCGAAGTTGGCGTAGGGATAGCCGCGGACGTTATAGACGCCGTAGGTTTTCCCGTCGTGGGTGAGCGAATCGAGCCTGTTGAGCGGTCGGTCGAAGTTATGGTAGAAGGCGACCATGCCGACGTCCGCGCAGTCGGGGCGCTCGATCATGCGGACGGCCGCCTCGACCGCGCCGCCCAGCGGGTATGAATCGTCGTTGAGCCACATCACGTAGTTGCCGGCCGCGGCCCGGAAGCCCTTGTTGTAGGCCTTGCACG
>DATIKE010000410.1:0-11622 GCA_035477895.1 Phycisphaerae bacterium | reverse complement strand
TCCAGAACGATGTGAAGGTGAGCGGGTAATACTGCGGCGTGGCCCCGGGCCGGAACCATATCCGACCCAGGCCTTCGATATCATGAAGTGTTTTGTTGTTCGTGACGTAGAAATCGTCGTCCCAGATGTAGCCGCATTGCAGGGTTGGCAGGTACGCCGCCACCGTTATCACAACCAGCAGCGCAATAGCGATCGCCTCCTTGATGCGCCTGCCCGCCTGGGACGACGAGTGTCCTGGAGCAACTGCCAGCTTCTCGGTTTTGTCGAGGCGTGATGTCGTCATGCGGCTTCTCGCAATCGGGTCCCAGCCGGAACAGGGCCAAATCAGGAAGCAAAAACCATTGAAAGGATTCTACGCCCGGGAGCCATTCATCTTCCCACGTCCAACGCGCATCCCCATCTTACCCAGAATCCCCGTGATTGGAACTGGCCGGGACTGCCTGCCGGAGCCCTCCGCCCTCGCCGGACCAGGACGCCATACCCAGGGGAACAACAGAAACGTTGGGCAGATCGTTCCCGCCGAAGGAGGAGATGATCCACGCAACGATGGTTCGTTTCTCTTGGCCTTGGGTGTCCAGCGCACTACGGGGGCATGCACCGAGCACGCAATCACTTACGATGGGCTGAAATGGTCGCGAAAGTCATGACACCGCGCAAGCCGCCGCGGCCGACGACTCATACCGGGTTCTCAGCGGTTCACGATCTCGAGCGGGATGGCCGGCAGCACGCCGAGGGAAACGCGCGTTTTCTTCGCATTCTGCCCCTGTTTGCCCTGCGCCATCTCGGTGAAAGCCTCAACGACCAGATTGTCCGCCGAGCCGACCTTCGCCGCCTTGTCATCGGCTTTGACCACCAGCGCCAGCCCCTCGGAAACCACGCTCACTTTCTGAAGCGTCACGCCCTCGGGCGGTTCGCGCAGTTCAAATCGGAGTTCATCGAGCATCGGGAACCGCGGCGTTCGGAAACGCACCTCGGCGGTTCCGCCCACGGAAAGCCTGACGGACCCGCTGGCGGCCGGCTCAATAGGGGGCGCCGGACGCCTGATCCCCGTGGTCGCGACCATTAGTTGCTGCGCCGGGACCAGATGGCGGTAGATAAATGCCTGCATCAGATCATCGGCAGGGACCACCGGACGGCGGATCGTGTACCCGCCGACACGGGCACACCCTTCCAGTTGTATCGCGACCGGCTGGTCAAATCGCTTCGAGGGCGCCATGAGGGTCATGTGCATCCGATCGCGGCCGGCGGGAATTCGCCCGCCGCTCAGCTTGAAGCCGGCGGAGGAATCCTTCAACACCACCTCGATGTCGCCGTTGAATCCGTCCTTCCTCAGCGCGTAGACGCAGACCGGCGAGGATCCTCCGGCGCGCACGTTGAGGCTGGAGGGCGTCAGACGCAACGCGAAGTCGGGTCGCGGGGCTCCGACCCGCAAACGATAGCCGTATGCGTCTCCTCCATGGTTCTGAGCATCGGCCAGATGGACATAATAGACGCCGTCCGCCGGCAGCCGGGCATGGAGATACGAATCGGCGTGGTGCGTCAGCAGTCCGGCCTCCTTGTCCTCGTGGTCGTCGTTCCACTCCAGCACGCGACCGGACACATCGGTCAGCCGGAGCAGCGAATCCATCGGGGAATTCAACCGGCGGGCGTACACCTCCGCAACCACTGCGTCGCCGACCCGTCCTTCAAACTGGAACACGTCCACGTCGCCGGCTGCGGCGATGCGGCCGTTGACGATTCGCGGCAGGTCGATCCGCCGGGCGTTCTGCCGGGTGTCGTTCGGCTCGGTTTCCTCGCACTCCGGCAGCATGTCCACGGCATAGGCCACCTGATTCGACGTCCCCTCCTTCCGGCGCAGTGTGGCCTGATGGATTCCACTGGTTCCTGGAGGTGTACGCAGCGGCAGTTGCGTGCTCGAAAGGTTCCAGCCGTCCACCGAGGCGACGGCGCGGGTCCCCATGCGGCCGCCCAGCGGGAATGACCGCGTGATGAAGGGTTGCTCCCCCACCGCGATGCGGTAGACGAAATCATCCCGTCCACGATAAATGGAATCGTGGATCTCCAGTTCGTATTCACCGTCCCCGGGCACCTGATAGAGAAGAACCGGATCGGGGTCAAAACGATAATCATCCGCGAAGGCCACCTCGTTGCCTTTTGAATCACGCAGAGTAAGCACGGGCTGGAACCAGCCGGGAACAGCGTCGGCCAGGTACGGGATCAGCCGCCGGGCATGCGCCTCGATGACCAGATGCTGTCCGCGCTTTGCCCGAAAGCGGAATCGATCGACATCACCCGGCTTGATCTGCCCGTTAATCAGCACCGGCGGAGCGTGCGGCGGGTCGGGAGGCAACAGAGTGAAGATCGGCGGGTCGTTGGGCTCGAGTTCGCGGACCTCCGGCAGCGCGCCCACCTGGAAGCGCATGGGACTGGTCAGGCCGAGCGGTGTTCGAAGCCGGAGTTCCCTGTCGCCGGGTGTCGCGCCGCGATCGATGGTGATCTCGATCAGCACCGACTCGGCGATCTGCATGGCCGGCTGCTGCTTCCTGAAATTGAACAGTTCGTGCCTGACATGTTCCAGCTCCCTGAGGCTCAGGTGATCCAGGTTGCGAAGCAGCGGGTGGCTCGGCAGGGCCACGGCATCCGTCGGGCTGGTATCTGTGTTGCCCGTACGCTTCCGGGCAGTTCCCTTGTCCGGTGGCGGCGGGCCGCGCTTTTCGGTGGACTGTTCGGCCAGCCGGTTCTCCCGTGCTTGCCGGAATCGCTTTTGCAGTTCCTCGCGCTGTTCCTTGTCGAGGTTCTTGAGGGGCCTGAAATGCTCGATGACAGTGGCGCGCACCCCTTTGCCGGAGATATACGCGTCGGTCGCGCCGCCGAGGAACCGGCCGCCGGCGAGGATCTGAAAGGTGGTGCCCTGCTGTCCGCCGGCCGGGTACAGATACCCGACGCGCGGCTCCCTCTCGTTCGACTGCCCCCGCGCGGCAGCAGGGCACATGGCCAGGGTGATGAACAACAGTTGACCGGACAATGTCACGGATGCATTCATCGGGTCACATGATCTCTTTCAGACGGCCACCCCTCTGTACGCCGCTCTCCGCCGATGGTATGACCTGCGCGGCCAATCCTCTCGGGTTGGGCAACGGGCCGTCGGGATCGATGCCGAGCAACTCGTACATGCTGCCGATCAGGTCCTGCGGATATACCGGGCGTGCGGTCACTTCCTCGCCCCTGGCATCCGACGCCCCGACGACGTGGCCGCCCTTGAATCCCCCGCCGGCCACCACCGCCGAGAAACAGTTCCCGTAATGCCCCCGGCCGCCGTTCCACGGGGCTTCCCACTGGACTCGCGGAGTCCGCCCGAACTCGCCGCTCCACCACACGATGGTGCTTTCGAGCAGGCCGCGGTCGGACAGGTCCTGCAGCAGCGCGGCCATGCCCCGGTCCATCTCCGGCAGTTTTCGACGCATGATTTCAAAGTGTTGTTTGTGGGTGTCCCATCCCTTGTAGTTTATGGTGATGTAAGGCACGCCGGCCTCGACCAGTCGGCGGGCCATCAGGCATGACTGGCCGAACGTGTTCCGGCCGTATTGCTCGCGGATCTCGTCCTTCTCCAATGAAAGATCGAACAACTTGCGGGCGTCTCCGAACATCAGGTCGTAGGCGTTGTCCTCGCATTGGTCGAGTAGTTTGAACTGGGGGTTCTCGGGCATGGTCTTTCCGAGTGTATCGAGCTTGTGCAGAAGTTCGCGGCGGTCGCGCTGGCGCTGATCGGACATGCCCTGAGCGACGATGCCCTCCACAACGAAACGCCGCTGGTTGGGATCCCCGCCGGTGGCGAACGGCTTATACCGCTGCCCGAGGAAGCCCGCTTCGGAAAACCGGCCCTGCGGCTCGGTCAACACGATGTAGGGCGGGACCAGCCCTTTGTACCCATGGTCGCTGCCCTTGAACAGCGACACGACGGCCCCGACACAGGGATAAACGAGCCGGTCGGGCTGACGGCCGGTCTGCACGATATACGATGCCGTCTCGTGCGCGTTCACACCGTGGGTCATGCTTCGGACGATGGAATACTTGTCGGCCTGCTTGGCCAGCAGCGGCAGCAATTCGCCGACCTGGATGCCGTCCACGTTGGCCGGGATCGCCTTGTTCAGCGGGCCGCAATAGTCACTGCCTGCGTCCGGCTTGGGATCGAAGGTATCCAGATGAGATGGGCCGCCCCACATCCAGATTTGAATGACCGCCCGGGCCTTCGCCGTCTTTCCGGCCGGTCGCCCGGCTTCATTCGCGGCCGCCGCCCAGACACACCGATGATCGACCAGTGCCAGTCCCGCCGCACCGAGAAGGCCTCGCTGCAACGCGGCTCGCCGCGTCATGGTGTTTTCGGTTCGCTGCTTGCCCATCATGGCTTCCTCGATCCGTCACCAGAGGCGATACGGGTTTCATCCCGCAGGCTCAGTGCCGGTACAGAAACTCCTTGGTGTTGATCAGTGCCCATGCCAGATCGTTCACCGCCTGGTCCGGTTTCAAGCCTTTGTTTTGGAGGTACTCTTCCGCGGCAGCCATCTCGGCATGCGTCGGATAACGCGACAGAATGTTCAGATAGACCTGTCGAATGACGACGGCGCGATTCCCCCGGTTCATGCCGGTCAATCCGCGCAGCCTCCCGTTGCCCTCGATCTTCCGTTGAACATGACTTGAGTTCAACAGGTGCAGCCGCTGAGCGTCCGTGGGCTGATTGTTGCGTTCGGATTCCAGGCCGGTATCGCGAGCCGGCCGGCCGAACATCTCGAGAAACTGGCTCGTGATGCTGCCGTCCGCCAGCGCAATCGTGCGATGGCTCTCGGGGATAAATGTAAACGGTTCCGGGATAGCGCTCGAATAGCTTTCGCCGGACCCGAAGATCCAACACAAGGCGTCGATCAGCACTTCCGCGTCGAGCCGGCGTGCCGGGTAGTACGCGAACAGGCGTTCGGCATCAGCGCGATCGCCGCGCGGAATCGAGGACTGCTGGTACGTGCCCGAATTGAGGATCAAACGGTGGATGTGCCGCAGATCATAGTCGGCCTTGACCAGCTCCTTCTCCAGGCAGGCCAGCAGTTCTGGAATCGCGGCGGGATTGTCCGGCCGGATATCGTCCGGCTCATGAATGATCCCACGGCCCATCAGCCAGGCCCAGACGCGATTCACGACATTGCGCGCGAACCACGGGTTCTTCGGCCCGGTCAACCAATCAGCGAACACCTTGCGGGGATCTTCCGTCGGTGGGATACGGGTGCGGGTGCCGTCGGGAAAAACGACGTCCAGGACCTCGGCCGGCCGGGGGTCCAGGCACACGATCTCCTCTTTCCACTCGGCGGTTTGCTTGTACGCAATGCGAGAGAAGAAGACCTGAATCGCCGAGCGCCGTTCTTCCGGCCATTTCTCCAGGCGTTCCCCCATGAAGGTCAAAACCACCGCCCCGGCAATGGCCGAGGGCTCTCGGCCCTGGATCGCGCGATAGAAATTGACCGGCGGCACGCGAAAGTTGCTGCCGCTCGAGGTCAGAAGCTCGCGGGCGAACCGATCGTACGGTTTGTTGTCGCGGATCGCGTCGCGAATCCAGCGGTGATAAGCCTGCACCGAGTTGGGCCACAGGTTGATGGGGAATTCCGACTTGACCCGCAGCAGATCGCACCACTTCATCGCCCAGTAGTCGGCGAACTCCTCGCGTGCCAGAAGTTCATCGATCAACCTGGCACGTTTGTCGGAACGATGATCCGCCAGGAACCCGTTGACCCGCATCGGCTCGGGCAACGTACCGATGACATCCAGGTGCACGCGCCGGATGAAGACTTCGTCGGAACACCGGTTCGCCGGCTCGATGCCCTTCTTCGCCAGGGCAGCCAGCACCAGGGCATCGACGGGATTATCCGTCGCAAACCGACCGTCGCTTTCAAACGGCCGAACGATCCGCGTTTCCGCGCCCGCTATGCCGCGGGCAGCCATGAAAACCACGACGACGGCAAACATCGATTTCTTCATCGGGTTCCCCGCAACGGCGAATCGCGTCGCATTCGAGTCCTTCCCCCGCATGACCGCCGCACAGACCATTGTCGAAGCGCAATTACTATTCCCGCAAGATGTAACGTCGCGAAATCGGGCATATTGCGTTGAATGATGATCCCCAGAGGCACCAGGGTGACGGCTTTCAACACTCCCCCGCCGGCCGGGCACACCTGATTTCACCGGCTACTCGTTGTCCTTAAAGCACTTACGGTAGAGACGCTCACCGGCGGGCCACCGGCGAGCGGTCAGCCCCGGTGCATGTTGATGTGGATCACCCCGGCGGGCGGAAAGCCGTTGAACCATGTCGAGGACGCATGGCTGTAGGCCCCGATGTTCTCGCTGTAGACCAGATCGCCCAAGTTCAGCTCCGGTAGAGGTTCCGACTGGCATATAGTGTCGAGCGCGTCGCATGTCGGCCCGAACACCGCGCAGAGCTGCGTCGGCCCCTTCTTGAACGCCTTGATGCGGTACTGACAATGATCGAAGAGCACCCCCGAGAAGGTGTGGTAGATGCCGTCGTTCAGGTAGTAGCATCGCTTGCCGTCGCGGTCGGCCTTGCCGATGACTTCGGCCACCAGCGTCGCCGCGGTCGCGACCAGGAACCGCCCCGGCTCGGCCAGGATTTCCAGCTCACTGGGAAACCTGCGAAACTCGGCGTTCAGCACCCTGGCCAACTCGCGGAACGATCTGGCATTGCCGTCGTACGGCGCGGGGAACCCGCCGCCGATGTCGAGCAGTTTGAGCTTGAAGCCGCGTCCCTCGGCCTCTTCCAGAACCTGCGCCGACATGTTGAGGGCCTGCACGAAGTTGTCGAAGTTTGTGCACTGGCTGCCGACGTGGAAACACAACCCCTCGACCACGAGCCCGGCGTCGAAGGCCGCGGCGATCAGGTCAGCCGCCTCGCCGGGAGCGGCCCCGAACTTGCTCGACAGCTCGACCATCGACCCGGTGTTCGGCACGCGGATCCGCAGGACAAGCCCCGCGCGCGACGCGTGCTTGCGGATCTTGCCGATCTCCGCCCGGTTGTCGTACGTCACCAGCGGCTTGTAAGGGTCCAGCTCCTCCAGCGTCGCCCGGTCCTTGATCGGGTTGGCGTAGATGATCTTGTCCCAGATGTAGTCCTGGCGCTCTCTGGCGGGCAGTTTGCGGATGTTCTCATACACCAGGCGGAACTCGCCGATCGACGCGACATCGAAGCTCGATCCCGCCTCGTAAAACGTCCGTACGATCTCCGGGGCCGGATTGGCCTTGACCGCGTAGTAGACCTGCACGCGCGGCAGGTGCCGGCGGAACTCGGCGTAGTTCCGACGCAATACGTCGTGATCGACGATGAACAACGGCGTGCCGTGCTTGCGGGCAAGTTCCTTCAGCGACGCGGTTTTGGCCATGGCGAGGTCCCGGCTCTTTTCACCAGATTATCCGAGAATATTCACCCGTCTATAACACCTTGTTGTGCTTCCAGTATTCCCTCGACACCAGCGCGTTCAGCTCCGGCAGCCGGTCGTAGAGGCGTTTGAGCTTCCGCGGCTTGTGCCGGGCCATCGCGTAATGGGTCAGCATCGGCAGCGCGACCGTCGAATCCAGGTAGCAGACAACCGCGTCCGGCAGCTTGTTCGGGGCGACCTTGCCCCAGCTCACCGCCTCGTGCGGCGTCGCGCCGGACAGGCCGCCGGTGTCCGGCCGGGCGTCGGTGAACTGAATGAAGAAATCGTGCCCCGCCTCCTTGATCCGCAGCACTTCCTGGATCTGCGGTTCGGTCTGGAGAATGAAGTTCTTGGGCGATCCGCCGCCGACCAGTACCACGCCGGTCCGCCGTTTATGAAGCTTGGCGTCCAGAACAATTCCGGTGGTCTCGTTCACGTCGCGCGACGGGTTGACCCGCAGCTTGCTGCCGCGCAGCTCGATGCCGGCCACATTCATGCCGATCGTCGAGTCGCCCGGCGACGGACAGAAGCATGGCACGCCCGCCCGGTGTGCCGCCGCCAATACGGACACGTCTTTCCGGCCGGTCTGCCGCTCGAACTCGGCGCAGTACTTGCCGAGCAGCCAGTGCAGCTCGGCCGTCCCCATCTCGCGCTGGAACTCCGGCTGCAGCAGGATCTGCCGCAGGATATGGTCCGTCTGCATGAGCACGTCATTGTAGTCGAGAAAGATATCGTAGATCCGCACCACGCCGGCCTTGCGAAGCTCGACGTCCTGCAGTTGATGCGACCCGCGGAACAAAGGCAGGTTCATCGCGTGGTGCATGTCGTGATAAAGGTTCGCGCCGGTGGAGACGATCCAATCGACGTAGCCGGCCTTGATCAGCGGGATGACGGCCGACCCGCCCAGCCCCGCCGGAGTCAACGCCCCGGCCAGGCTCATGCCGACGGTCACGTCGGGTACCAGCATCCGTTCAGCGAACAGCCGGCAGGCCTCCTGCAGACGGGACGCGTTGTAGGCCAGGAACACCCGGTCGATCAGGTCCGGCAGGCTCTCCTTGCCGGTGATCGGCTGCGGCAAAATCCGCTGGCCGCACAGAAACCGCTGCTTGCCCTTTCCGAACTTGTGCGGGTACTTGCTGATGAACTTCTTCGGCAACTGGATCTTTCCCATTATCTTCTCCTGCCTGTGGTCAGTCTGTTCCGATTGGTCACTGCCCGCGCCGGGCCGCCACCCTGTTACGTCTGCGTTACCGGTGTTCCGATGCTGGTGCGAGATTACCATCTCGCACCCCCCATTCAAATGATTCTCTTCCCGCGCCGAACGCGGGGAGGGATTCCCGCGGAGTGTGGTGCGAGAAAGGATTCTCGCACCAGCAGTATCATGCGCGGCACATACCCGGCCTCGGCCCCCTGCCGGGCCTGATCGCGAACGTCACGAGCGAGAAACATACAACCGGCGCGCGAGTGTTTCAAGAAACGTCCCCGCTCACTGGCTCCGGGTGCTATGGTGACTTGGCACAGAATCAGAATACCCGGAAGGGAAAACACCATGTTGCGACTTCTTCGCGCGGGAACCGCGAGGCCGACTCGACAACGCTTCTGGCGATGCCGAAGAGGCGCGCATCGGCTCGACGACGAAGCCTACCTCTGGCTGACTGTTCCGTCAATCAGAGCACAGGGCAGAATGGCAAGACGGACAGGTATATGGTAGTCAGGGGTGACTTACGCGGAGTAGTCAGGTTGCCCGGGTGACAACACATCGCCTCGATTGCGCCCGGGGCCGCGCGGATTCGATCTTGCTGATGGCCTCACGGTGATACAACTACTCGCCGCACTCTCGCCGCAGTTGTTCCTTCAGGTCGTCGTGAGCGCAGGACTGTCCCTGCTCGAAGCGCTGCCGTGCGGCAGCACCCCTGGCGACCTGCTCGGCATCGTGGGCCCAGATTTCGTCGTCGAGATCAATCTCATCGGCCGGCTGGATGCGGGCGATCACTCGGCCACCTTCGCGCAGAATGGCCCCGTCCGGCGATTGGATCGAATCGCGCACCTGCTCGGCGGTCAAGCCGCCTTCTTTGAGATCAATCACGCGAACCATGTCCGACCTCGTCGAGTGTCATTCGTCCCTTATACCTGACGGCCACGACCAGCACGGTCTGGCGATCTTCGTAAACGTCATAGAATACGCGGTAGTCACCCGCACGCAGGCGATACGCAGCAGGCACCGGGGTTCCAGCTTCTTGATCGTCTGACGGCTAACACGGGTCGGCCGGCTCAGCAGGTGACGTTCGATCGCGTCCAGGACAGCCACCTGGTCCACCCTTCGCAGCGATCGCAGCTCGTCCACCGCAGCCTGATCATATTGTATCGCGAAACGGGCCATTCCGCCATGCCTTCCTCTGGAACGTGACCGGCGAGCACGAAACAAGAGTCTCATGGATCGACCCGGCAATACCGCGCGTAGGAAACATACTGCCGCTCCACCGCCATTTCAGGAATCCGACCCCGATCGGCCGGTTGCTGGGGAATTGTTTTCAGGTGCCCTCGTTTACGATAACCTGTCGGCTCGAAAGGTATCCCCGGAGGATTCAGGCATGAGGATCGATCGAAGCACCACCAACTTCGAGCGCGAACCGATGGCCGCCCCGTTCGGCTTCAAGGGCGGATATCTCACGGAAATGTGGCAGAGCGTCGTCGGCCTGCACACCCGGGGCGGGCTGGACAGTGTCGGCCTCGGCTCGCAGAGCATCCTGTGGTGTGATGCCAGGGTCTTCGCCGACAACTCCGAGGCCGCCGGCAACTGCGCGATGTTCCAGCTCACCGATTTCGCCGCCCGAAAGGCTCGCGAGATCGACTGGAACATACCATCCGACCTGCTGGACCGGCTGCTGCCCGCCACCTACGAACACGGCAAGACACTGACCGGCCGACCTGATCTGCGGATGACCTTCGCCCTCAATGCACTGGTCCCCGTGGACAACGCCGCCTGGCTGCTCCACGCCGCCGACCGAGGCATCAAGACCTTCGATGACCTGCTGCCGGCCGACGACCGCCCCGCGCTCTCCGTCCGCCAGCAGAAGGTGGCACTGGTCCCGCTGATGAGCTACGGCGTCCCCGTCGAGAAGATCATCCAGGCCGCCGACGAGGGCTGCTGCGTCCTGAAGATCAAGATCGGCGCCGACCCGGATCACGACGGCAACCTCGACAGGATGCTCGAATGGGACAAGGCCCGGCTCAGCGCGATCCATCGGGCGATCGGTGACCGAACGACGCCGCACACCACCAACGGCCGCATCGCCTACTACCTCGACGCCAACGGTCGATACGACACCCTCGATCGTCTCCACCGCCTCCTCGACCACGCCGACAAGATCGGAGCTCTCGACCGGATCATCCTGCTGGAGGAACCTTTTCCGGAGGAGGTCAAGGTCGACGTCGCCAAAGTACCCGTGCGGATCGCGGCCGACGAAAGCGCCCATACCGACAAGGACGCGCTCGAGCGCATCTCGCTCGGCTACCGGGCGATCGCCCTCAAGCCGATCGCCAAGACGCTCAGCATGACCCTGCGAATCATCCAGACCGCCCGGCGTCACGGCATCGCCTGTCTCTGCGCCGACCTGACCGTCAACCCGATCCTCGTCGACTGGAACAAGACCGTGGCCGCCCGGCTGCCCGCCGTGCCGGGGATGCAGATCGGCATGCTCGAAACCAACGGGCACCAGAACTACCGGAACTGGCCGCAGATGATGAAATACCATCCCTGCTGCGGCGCGTCCTGGGCAACCTTCAAACAGGGCGTCTTCAATCTGGACGACGACTTCTACCGCCGCAGCGGCGGCATCTTCGAGACCAGTGCTCACTACCGCGAGCTGGTTACCCCGCCCACCCCGAAAACCTGATAAGAGTGCATCCTAAAACCCTGAAATCCGACCGGCTGCCTGCCTGCGGCAGGCAGGAAAGCCGGTCCCACACGGGTTTTAGGATGCACTTCAACCGACTTTGCCCATCGCCGCGCTTGAGGTATCCTGCCACGCGTAACGAAAGCAATCCTGTCACCTTGTGACGAGAGGGAGCGACCATGGCCAAGGCCGTCAAACCGAAGACCGTTGCGGGGCAACCTTCATGGCGACTTGCATCGAAGGACGTCGAAACGTTC
>DATIKE010000409.1:0-1604 GCA_035477895.1 Phycisphaerae bacterium | reverse complement strand
CCCCGCCCTCCAGGTTTCGCCCCCGGCGACAGTTAAACGCATCTCCGCGGACCCGTCTGTCGGGCCTCAGATTCTCAAGTCTTGCTCACGAATAGGGTTACACGGCAGGCCTCGCTCCCGCACCCATGTCGGCACCCCCGCCGCCGGGCCGCTCGGGCACTTGCCGGGAGGGCGGGATGGGCTCATGCGGTCTCACGCTCGACCTTGAACTGGCAATAGGCCTCGCAGTGGCTCGGATCGCCACAGCAAACGTCCCGGATCCATTCGTAAAACACATCCCGGCTCAGGCCGTACTCCGATCGCAGGGAACACCGCAGCATAATTCGTGGTTTGCTGGCCCTGTGGCCCATGTGGGTCTGGATGAATACCTGGTTCGTCCCGGCAAAGCACTTCATCTGCTTGTTGAGACGGGTCTCCAGCATGGACAGATTGTTGTTCAGCTCCTCCTCGGTGATCGGCGGGGCGCTCGCCCGTTGGGCTGCGTGCAGCGTCAGGGCGGTGCGGATGGCCCCCAGAAGTTGATCCTCGTTGACCGAGGGCGGCACGAAACTTTTGGCACCGAGTTTGAGCAGCATCGGCCGGGTCGACTTGGACTCCGGTGCCAGAACAACGACCACCGCCGCCTGGAGGCGGTTATCACGCATGTACGCCAGCAGTTTGTGGGCGTTCTGGCTGGTGCTGTCCTGGCCGACGACGATGACTTCGGGTTTGATCTTGGGCAGGTGTTTGATGCCCGTCAGCAGATTCTCGACGGCCATGAACTCGTGTCCCGTCTGCAAGTAGGCGGCCAATCGCCGGCAGGTCGGGGTGTCATGATGAATCAGCAGAACGCGGGCCACCGGAGGCCTCCATCATTCGAGATCAGGGCGGGACCCCGCACCTCAGGGTGCGGCTGATCGCGCAATCATCCACACGGAAGGAATCTAACCCATGAGATTGTACCCGATGCCGCTGCCGGGGCCAAGGGGGCCGTTTCCCTAAACCGGGCCGAGCCAAGCAGTTCCGGCACTGGACCGCAAAGCCAAAGTGTTGATCGGGAGAGCAAGCAGGGATACCTGCCATGCCGCTCGCTTGCGCTCGCGGTTCTGATTAGTGTGTGTTCTAAAACCCTGAAATCACACCGGCGACCTGCCTGCGGCAGGCACGCAGACAGGCCGCAGGCAGGGGTTTTAGGACGCACTGTTAGTCGTTTTCGTCGCCGGGGTCGAGGACGGCCATGAAGGCCTCCTGGGGGATGGTGACCTGCCCGACCATCTTCATCCGTTTCTTGCCCTCTTTCTGCTTCTCGAGGAGCTTTCGCTTGCGGGTGACGTCGCCGCCGTAGCACTTGGCGGTGACGTTCTTGCGCATGGCCTTGATGGTCTCGCGGGCGACGATGCGGCCGCCGATGGCCGCCTGGAGCGGCACGTCGAACATGTGCCGGCTGATCTCCTTCTGCAGCCGGCGGATGAGGGCCCGCCCGCGGCGCTCGGCCTTGTCGCGGTGGACGATGACCGAGAGAGCGTCGACCGGCGTGCTGTTGACCAGTATGTCCAGCTTGACCAGCCGATCCGCCTGGTAGCCCGACAGTTCGTAGTCCATCGTGCCGTAACCGCGGGTGGCCG
>DATIKE010000408.1:0-13823 GCA_035477895.1 Phycisphaerae bacterium | reverse complement strand
TGCCCGCTCGGGCGAGAATCCCTGCCTGCGGCCTGTCTGCGTGCCCGCCGGCCGGCAGGCAGGCACGCAGGGAATCCCCGATCCCTCGTGTCGAGATAGGAATCTCGACACAGCGGTTACCCTGTGAACAGTTACTGGAATTCCGCCCGGCTTTGCGGCACAATATGCGGCCGTTGCTTGGGGATTGCCCTTGGACCAGCAATATGGAAGGTGCACAAAATGGCCAAGAAAACGATCGCGGACGTGGATGTGAAGGGTAAGCGTGTCCTGATGCGGGTGGACTTCAACGTCCCGCAGGACGACAAGGGGAACATCACCGACGACCGGCGGATCCGGATGGCCCTGCCGAGCATCCAGCACGTGCTCAAGAGCGGCGGGCGGCTGATCCTCATGAGTCACCTCGGTCGGCCTGAGGGCAAGGACCGTGCGGCCGACGCGCCGTACACCATGGCCCCG
Source organism: Phycisphaerae bacterium (assembly GCA_035477895.1). Lineage (GTDB taxonomy): Bacteria > Planctomycetota > Phycisphaerae > UBA1845 > PWPN01 > JAPKGY01. The sequence continues at coordinate 13,367 of DATIKE010000408.1, read as the reverse complement.
GTGGCAAAGCGGCTCGGCGAACTGCTGGGCAAGGCCGTGATGTTCGTCTCCGACGTGGTCGGGCCGGAGGTCGAGAAGGCCGTGGCCGGTCTGAAGGACGGCGACTGCGCCGTGCTCGAGAACGTGCGGTTCTACGCGGCCGAGCAGATCAAGGACAAGAAAGCCAAGGATGACCCGGCCCTGAAGACCATTAAGGAGCATTTTGCCAGGCAGCTCGCGACCCTGGCGGACGTGTATGTGAACGACGCTTTCGGCACCTGCCACCGCGACAACGCCAGCATGTTGACCGTGCCGCAACTCATGGCCGGCAAGCCCCGCGTGACCGGGTTCCTCGTGCAGAAGGAATTGCGGTACCTGGGCGAGGCCCTCAATAGCCCGAAGCGGCCATTCATCGCGATCATCGGCGGCAAGAAGGTGTCGGACAAGATCGCGGTGATCGAGAACCTGCTCAAAAAGTGCGACGCCGTTCTGATCGGCGGGGCGATGACCTATACGTTCCGGCTGGCCCAGGGCAGGAAGGTCGGCAAGAGCCTGGTCGAGGCCGACAAGGTCGAGGAGGCCCGGCGGCTGATGCAGCTCGGCGGCGACAAACTCAAGCTGGCCGTCGACGTCGTGGCCGCGGCCGAGATCAAGGAAGGCATCGCCACGCAGGTCTTCGAGGGCGACATCCCCGACGACCTGCAGGGTCTGGATATCGGCCCCAAGACCGTCGAGGCCTACAAGAAGATCATCGCCGAAGCCGGGACCGTCGCCTGGAACGGCCCGATGGGCGTGTTCGAGGTCAAGCCGTTTGACAAGGGGACGTATGCCGTGGCTGACGCCCTGGTCGAAGCGACGAAGAAGGGCGCGATCACGGTGATCGGCGGGGGCGACAGCGCGGCAGCGATCGAGAAGGCCGGCCTGACCGACAAGGTCAGCCACGTCTCGACCGGCGGCGGCGCCAGCCTCGAGTTCATGGAGGGCAAGCCCTTCAAGGCCGTCGACGTGCTCGATGACAAGTGAAGCCGTATCCTTCACGCAAATGGGTACCATTAGTTTCCTCGGGGCTGGCCTATGGGCAGCCCCGAGGAAATTGCCTTATACTTTCGCCTTGTTGAGAGTCCATCCGAAGACCAGGAGGTCGACCGATGATCACGAAATTGCGTCTTCACAACTTCAAAACCTTCCTGAACTTCGAGATCGAGCTGACCCGACGGCACCTGCTGATTGGAAAGAACAATTCGGGGAAAACGAATTTCTGTTACGGACTTAGATTCCTGGGGTCAACCGCATGCAACGATTACTCGTCGATCCGCATACCAGGGGGGCAGGAGGCATTCTGCCATTGGGACTTTGACTCAAATCAGACAGAGATCGAATGCACGTGTGAGCTTGATTTCGAGGGCGAGCGGCTGACCTTTGAGTACAAGCTCCTTCTTCATGTGTCAATAGCTCCATCTACACGAGGTAGTGGAGATTCACCTATTACGACCAAGCTTGAACGGCTTTCGGTCAGAGGTCATCATTGGCCCGATGTCGTACTTCTGGATTCTAATGGTCGGACAGTCAAACTCCTTCATGAGGAACGGTTTCTTCGCGGTAATGCGGCAGAGAATCCATATGTGGAGACCCAAGCACCCCCTGGCAGTTCAATGCTATCCAAGTTGTATGAATTGGAGACCAACAAGAGGGCAACCCTATTCAGGCGATTTCTGAGTTCCTTGGGTTACTACTCGCTGTCACCGCCCCTGATGCGATATGGGTGGACATCCAAGGAACTCGCGGGAGATATGGCCAACAGAGCACTTGCGGTGCATGGCCAGAACCTGCCATTAGCTCTTTTTCAGTTAAAGAATGAGGATGAGCCTCGATACCGGTCAATTCTCAAGATGGCGTCTCGAATAGAACCCACCCTTGATTCAATTGGTTTTTATGTCCTGCCGGACAACACTCCAGTTCCTTACGTATTCCTGAAACGAAGGAAACAACAAAAGGTGAGCTGGGAGGTGCTGTCGGACGGTACTCTCTGCATTTTGGGTCTCTCGGCTCTGGTCACGCAGGCAGAGAGAATAGAAGAAATGAAGGACTGGCCTCCATGCGTCATCGCCATCGAGGAACCTGAGAACAGCATCTGCCGTGCCGTGTTCCAGGACATCTGGGAAGACCTCAGATCCGTTGCACCGCGATCCCAGGTCATATTCACATCGCACAGTCCGTATTTTGTGGACCTCTTCGATCGTGACCTGGGCTCAATCACGCGGTTGAGACAGGAACAAGGACGTACGACCGCGAGAAGCCTTGTTGAGTATGCTGAGCAGATCGCCCAGCTCAGAGACGACAGCGACCTCTCCCTCGGTGAGCAATACTACAAAGAGGTCTTCGAATGATCGAGCATATCGTGTTGATCGGGCAAGGCCCCAACGACATTGGGTTCCTGGAAGGCCTGCGAGATCGGCTTGGGTGTCATGCCCAGATCACAGATTACCGTAACCTAACGATTCTTCGACAGAGAGGCTCACTAACGCGACCTAAAGATGCCCGTCAAATAATCCAGCAATGCTTTTCAAGGCAGCCTGTCGATCTGGTGATCCGGCTAACAGACGGTGATTCGCAACAACCTCAGGCCGTTGCTCAAAAAGAACGAAGGCGATTCCCGGACAGAGTAGACTCTTTGTTCATCTGCGGTGTGTGCGACAGAGACATTGAAGCGTGGTTGGCACTGGATGTTCCGTATCTTGCGAAAACACTTGGTTTTAATCCAGCCGATCTTCCAGAAGATCGAGAGGCCAAGTCCGCCTTCATAAAGAACCGCATCAAGAAGTCACTTGGCCCAGCACAGACGTACACCACCTTCATAGCCGATTATGTTAAAAACGCTCCACCAAGAACGCTCAAGCAGTGGTTAGCCAACCCTGCATTCTCAGCTTTCTATGATGATTGCAGGACCGCGGCCAACAGCCACAACTGTGAAATCACGAACCTGCGGGATGCAGGGGGGGGGGGCGGACTGAGTGACTCCTGAACCTCCAACATGGGCCCTTGCCGAGCCGCGGATTCGGGTGGCGCCGTCGCTGCTTTCCGCCGACTTCGCCCGGCTGGCCGAGCACGTTCGGCAGGTCGAGGCGGCCGGGGCGGAGATCCTGCATCTGGACGTGATGGACGGGCACTTCGTGCCGAACATCAGCTTCGGCGTGCCGGTCATCGAAAAACTCCGCGCGGCGTCGAAGCTGTTCTTCGACACCCATCTGATGATCACCCACCCGCTCACGTATGCCGAGCCGTTCGCCAAGGCCGGCTGCGACCTGCTCACCTTCCACATCGAGGTGGCGGACGAGCCGATGAAGGTCATCGACCACATCCGCTCGCTGGGGGCACGGGTCGGCGTGACCCTGAACCCGAGCACCGAGGTTTCGACGCTTGACCCCGTGCTGGAGGCGGTGGACCTGGTACTGGTGATGAGCGTGTGGCCGGGCTTCGGCGGGCAGAAGTTCATTCCGTCGGCCCTGGACAAGCTGCGAGCGTTGCGGGCTCGCCTGCGGCCGGACCAGCGTCTTGAAGTGGACGGCGGCATCGGGCCGACGACCGTGGCGGACGTCGTTCTGGCCGGTGCGGACACCCTGGTGGCCGGCTCGGCCGTCTTCGATCAGGCTGACGCCGGGCAGGCCATGCTGGCTCTGGAACAGTTGGGGACGGAGGCGGCCCGACGATTTGCCTTGCCCCAAAACCTTGATGCCGTGGCGCCTGAGAAGCCGACCGGCTGAGTCTTGACCGGACTTTCAACCGTCCCGTAGAATGCCTGCGTACAAGACTTTGTGCCTCAAGGCGTTGCGGAGCACAAAAGCACCGGCGACCACACCCCCGTGTGTCCGGCAGACCCGGGTGGTCGGGCCGCCAGCGACGGTAACCCCTGACAGCCTAGAAGGATGCGAAGTGTATGGCGGGACGTTCTCGAAATCGCGTAATCAGTCCGGGCGTGTTGCTGTTGTGGGCCACGATCCTGCCCGCACTGGTAGGCCAGGGGTGCCCGGGGATTGGCCCCGGCATCGTTTCGCCGGTTGACCCCGGCCAGGGGATTCCCGGCCTCGGCACCGGGGGTGGTGCGCCAACTCTGACCTTCACCTATCCGCTCGAGGACGTGGCCGTCAGCGTCGGTCAGACCGTCAATATCACCTGGGTCGCCACCGACCCGCGCGGCAACGCGGCCATCACCCTGTTGCTCGATCCGGATCGAACCTACGGCAACGGGAATGAAATCATCATCCTGCCGTTCATCCTGGCGAGCAATCCGAATGGCGGATCATTTGCGATGAACACGTCGTCATACCCTCCCGCGACATACCGCGTGATCGGGCGAATTTCGGACGGGGTGAACCCGGAACAAATCATCGCGGCGACCGGCCGTATTCTTCTGTATGGCTCGGGTTTGCTGCCCGGTAACGCCTCGCCGAGCATCCTGCTCACCCAGCCGGTGGTCAACCGCGGCGTGTCCCAGGGCGATCAGGTCGAGATCCGATACTGCGCTCGCGACCGCGACGACAACGGCAAGAGTCCGCCGACCGCGCCCGATGTCCTGATCATGCTGGACCTGGACGACAACCCGACCAATGACATCAAGCTGAGCGATTTTACACCCGAGCTGGTTCGCAACGAGATCTGCTCGCGAGTTCCCCTGGAAGTCCGCCCTTACACGGTGCAGACAAACCCGCTCACCCAAGCCAAGACGATCAAGTGGGATTACACCCAGCCACCCACGGGCTACGTGCTGGGCTGCTTCACCGACACCGACTGCGGCGAGCCCTACCAGGATCAAGCCACTGACGCAAACGGGGCACCCATTACGGACAGCCAAGGCAACCCGGTCTTCGTCACGCGGTTTCGCGCGGACGCCGCGTACCAGTTGACCATTGACGTCGGCACGATCCCGCCGCGTCTGGGTGGCGCGCCATACCACGTCCGCGGCCTGATCTGGGACCACGTGAACCCGCAGGTCAACAGTTACGCGCCGGGCACGATCAGCATCACCGCCCTCGGCTCCGGGACGATCGACATGGCCAGCGTCGGCCGGACGGTCAGCGGCACGCGGTTCCTCGGCTTCAACGCCGGCGACTGGACCGGCTCCAACGGCGTCGAACTGGGCGATATCGACGGGGACGGCAACAACGATTTCGTCATTGTCGGGCGGTTCGGCAACAGCTTCTACCGCTATAACGGAGGATCGGCCTACGTGGTCATGGGGCTGACCAACGGCGGTAAATTCGCCAGCGAGATCCCGCTCAACAGCGCCGGCACGTTCTACCGCGGTTCGATCCTCGGCCTGAGCACGCCGGAGCCGGCTTCTCAGACCGACGGCATCACCTCGGTCTGCCGACTGGCCGACGTCACCGGCGACGGCAGGCCCGACATCCTCTTCGGCCTGCCCTACATGGAGGGACTTTGGGACGACACGGATGACGATCCGTGCGATAACGAGGGATGTTATGGCGATTTATTCCCCAATCCATGGTCCTCGCCCAGTCCAGCAACCAATGACGTGATGACTACTCATGATTATCGTGACGGCACCGTCATCATCAACGATATCCCATACATCTGCTCGAACGATTACGACCTGTTAAGCGACACGCCGCTGGACGGCGGTTATGCGATTCTTGTCGCCAGCAACAACAACCTGGCCAACGACAACCGACAGAGCATCGGCGCCCGGGCCTTCGCCCTGGACCTGATGGGACAACGGCGCGGCACCTTCACCGACGGCTGGGGCAACGATATCGGCGAGCACATCGGCGCCCGTTACCGCGGCGGACTGTGGCCGATTCCGGTGAACCTCCTGCTGGAAGACTCCTCGCAAACGGAAAACCCGTCCTTGCTCGTTCCGGACAACCGCTTCGGCCAGACCGTCGCCAGCATGCCGCCGATGACCAATGCTTCGCTCACGATTTCGCCGCGATTCGGCGAAGTGACCTTGCTCTCCGCGCCCAACAACGGCAAAGGCCGTGGGACGATCGACATCGTGCCGCGCAACTCGTTCATCAACGGCCTCGGGTTGGGCAATACCTCGTCGATGCCCGTATGCGACCGCAGATGTATGTGCAGCGGAACCTGCAGAGCGTTCTGGTACCCGGACGCCACTACCATTGTGGGGCGGCATATCGGCGACAATCTCGGCTACGCCGGTCCTGCGGGCGACTTCAACTTAGACGGCAGCCGGGACATCCTGGCCGGAGCCCCCGGGGCGACCCGAAACGGGGTTGCCCGCGCCGGCATCGTGTACATCTTCATGGGCCGCCCGGACTGGTCCCTCGGCCTCACTTTCTGGGAGGACCGAAACTCCGGCTTCCTGATGCTTGATCGGATCAATGCTCCGCGGATCGAGATCCACGGTACCAGAACCAACGATCAGTTCGGCACCATGCAGACCATCGTCGGCGACATCAATCAGGACGGCCTGCCGGACATCGGCTTCTCATCTCAGTACGCCGACGGCCCCGGCGGCGTGGACTCGGGCTTCATCGGGATCGTGTTCGGCGGGCGGCGCCTGACCGGCGAAAACGTCTTCAACGTAAACCAGGTGGCCACGGCCCAACTGCCCGGCGTGAAGATCCACGGCACCCAGCCCGGCGGACACGCCGGCACCGTCATCAACACCGCGAATGACTTCAACGGCGACTCGATCGACGACCTGCTCATCGTCGCCCCGGACGAAGTGCGCACGATCGGCGGCGTGCAACGGCGCGGCCTGGCCTACCTCATCTTCGGCGGGACCCACATGATGGGGAACAAGACATTTACGCTGAGCCAGGTCGGCACGCCGGAACTCCCGGGCATCGTTTTCGTCAGCCCGTACACCAGGGGAACCGCCGACGAGGCCCCCATCGACTGGGCCGGACCGGCCGGGGATATCAACGACGACGGTTTCGACGACATCCTCGTCGGTGTCAGCCGTGCCGACTATGTGTACCTGCTGGATCCCAGTCAGCGGCGAAACGACGCCGGAGAGATGTACCTGATCTACGGCAGCAACACCGGCTCGAATACGCCGCAACAGTGACCGAACAATACTGAGATTCTCATAGAAGTATGCTATTGTTTGAGTGAATTCGCGCGTTTACCCCGCGAACGGTTACGTCGTCCCGCAGGGACAGGCTGGTAATAGCCCGCCGTTTCAACGGTGGGAACAGGAGGGTGGGTAAGGAATATCAAGTCCCGCAGGGACGAATGACGAACCGAGCGGGGAGGACCTCGGCACGAGCCTTTCATATTCCAATTGCCTCCTGCATTATGTGTGCAGGTGAGATCGATCGTCCCTGCGGGAATGCGGGGCTACAATTCCAAGCGTCCGTCGACCCGGCACTGAAACGCTGGGCTACCGACTTGTAGAGTCATCGGACCATGAACATCGTCATGATTGGTTATCGGGGCTGTGGTAAGACGGCCGTCGGCCGGCTGCTGGCGGACAAGCTGGGATGGGCCTTCGTGGACACCGACACCCTGGTTGAACTGCGATCCGGCAAGACCATTCGTGATATCTACGCGGACCAAGGCGAGGACGGCTTCCGAAAAATGGAAACCCAGGTCATCGCCGACGTCGCCCGCCTTGATTGGCACATCATCAGCACCGGTGGAGGAGCATTGCAGCGGCCGGACAACGCTCAGGTGCTCAAGGCCGCCGGCAAGGTCGTCTGGCTCGTGGCCACCCCCGAGGTGCTCTGGGAGCGAATCGCGGCCGACACCAGCCGCCGGTTCAGCCGCCCTCAACAGGGCCAGGGTATCGGTCTACAGGGTATCCGGGCCGCTCTTCGTGAGTTCGAGCCGGTCTATGCCGGATGGGCGGACTTGGTCCTCGATACGACGGGTCAGTCCCAAAACGAGGTGGCCGAGGAAATCATCGCCAAGCTTAACCTCCAGAAGCGAAACCAGAAAGTGGCATCGTCCATTCCCTGCCCCCACGTCTGACGATCGATTATGTGAATCGGTGGTTGTGGTAACGTTGATTGACGCCTACCCACCTTCTCGCTTTGACTTTATCGCGGCCTTGCCGGAAGATTTCGCCTGTCCTGCAACGAGAGGAGCCTATCGCCATGAAACTTGTGGTACGACCCTCGCGACTGGCCGGTGCGGTCGAGATCCCCGGCTCGAAGTCTCACACCATCCGTGCGGTGTGCGTGGCCTCATTGGCCGATGGCGAAAGCCAAATCGACGCCCCGCTGGAATCGGCCGACACCCTGGCGGCCATCGATGCCTATAGGGCCCTCGGGGCGGCCATCGATGTTCAACCGGGCTGCTGGAAGGTCCGGGGCTTTGCCGGCCGGCCGGCGGCGCCGGAGAACATCATCGACGTTCGCAACTCGGGCACGACGCTGCGTCTGGCGACGGGCTCGGCCGCCCTGCTGCCCGCCGGCGCCGCGGTTCTCACCGGCGACGATCAGATCCGTCGCCGACCGATCGGCTCCCTGGCCAAATCGCTGACCGACCTTGGGGCCTGCGCCCATTCGACCCGCAACAACGGATGTGCCCCTGTAGTGGTGACCGGGCGATTGCGCGGCGGACACACCTCCATCGAGGCGGTCAGCAGCCAGTTCCTGTCCAGCCTGCTGATGGCCTGCCCACTGGCCGACGGCACCAGCGAGATCGACGTCCCCCTGCTCAACGAGAAACCCTATGTCCACATCACCCTTGACTGGCTGCAGCGCTGCGGGATCGAGCTGGAGCGTGACGAGCTTCGCCACTTCCGGATTCCGGGCGGGCAGAAATACCGGGCCTTCCAGATCCGGGTGCCGGCTGACTTTTCGTCGGCCACTTTCTTCCTGGCGGCCGGCGTCCTCGGGGACAACAACGTGCTCGTCAAGGGCCTGGATTTTAACGACCCTCAGGGTGACAAGGCGGTTGTCGATTACCTTCGCCGGATGGGTGCCTGCATCGATGTGACGGATGAAGGGGTCCGTGTCCGCCCCGGCCAACTCACCGGCTGCGAAATTGACATGAACGCCACACCCGACGCCCTGCCGATGATGGCGGCAGTCGCCTGTTTCGCCAAGGGAAAGACCGCGCTGGTCAACGTGCCGCAGGCCCGCCTCAAGGAAACCGACCGAATCGCCGTCATGAACGCGGAATTGTCCAGGATGGGGGCGAAGATCACCGAACAACCCGACGGCATGGTCATCGAGGAAAGCAAGCTGCATGCGGCCAGTGTCGACAGTCACTTCGATCACCGGGTGGTGATGGCCCTGGCGGTCGCGGCCACGGCCATCGCCGGCGAGACGAGGATCTCCACTGCCGAAGCGATGTCGGTCACGTTCCCGACGTTCGTCGAGTGCATGGCTGGCCTCGGCGGCGATCTCCAGCTCCTGGAGGAAACGTGACCTCGACCGCGACCACGGAATTCATCGTCATCCGCCACGGCGAAACCATCTGGAACGTCCAGGGCCGGCTTCAGGGCCACCAGGACAGCGCCCTCACTCCACTCGGACTGCAGCAGGCGGCGGCGCTCGCCACGCGGCTCGCGGCTGAGCGGTTTGACGCTTTGTACAGCAGCGATCTGCCACGAGCCCGCACGACCGCGACCTGCATCAGTGACATCACCGGACATGCCGTCATTCAAGACCCCAGGCTCCGCGAACGAAACTACGGCATGTTCGAGGGGCTGACCACGCAGGAAATCGCCGCGCGCTACCCGGAGGAGTATCAGCGTTTTGTAAGCCGTGACCCCGACCATCCGATACCCGGCGGTGAAAGCCGCTCCGAGAAGTTCCTGCGTGTAACCGCTTGCATGGAGGACATCGCCCGGCAGCGACCCGGCCGGCGCGTTGTGATCGTCGCGCACGGAGGCGTCCTGGGCGACCTGTATCGCCGCGCGAGCGGGCTCGGGCCGGCAGACCCGCTCTCCTGCAAGATACACAATGCCAGTCTGAACACTGTCTTCATTCAGGATGGCCGCTGGACCCTCGGCCCCTGGGGCGAAACCCGGCATTTGAGCCGAATCGGCTCCGACAATGCGGGAATTGAGTCCCAGGCTTGAGGCCTTGCGGGTTGTCTGGTTTCGGCTACGATCTCAGCCGGGCGCGCCCCAGGAATGACAGACATCAGTCCGCGCGGCCATCCGCAGGCATCGGAAAGCCCGAGTGCAATCGAGACGCCGCGCGGGCTCATGGCCCGCGGCTCGTTAAAACCCTGCGGGCGATCCCGGTAAACACATATTTCACAGGAGAAACTTCTGATGATTGGCTGCGACATCGGATCCATGTTCAAGGTCACCGTGGCTGGCGGGTCGTACCAGGACGGTCTGACCGTTCACCTCCAGGGTGTTCCGCCGGGGCTCCTCATCACCGAGGAGGAGATCTACCAGGACCTGCTTATCCGCAAACCCGGCCAGGGCTCGCTCACGTCCCCCCGCCGCGAGCCGGATATCCCGGTCATCTACAACGGCACCAACGCGGCGGACACCATGCCCGGCTTCAAGAACGCGTTCCATACCAACGGCACGCCGTTCGTGATCCTGATTCCGAACCTGGACCGCCACTTCGAGCACATCGAGCAGTACCAGGTCACGAACCGCACGCCGCGGCCGGGGCACGCATCATACGCCTCCTACATGAAGTACGATCACTGGGACGACGCCATCGGCGCCGGCATCTTCAGCGGTCGGTACACATCGACCATCGTGGCCGCCGGTGTGGTCGCCAAGCGTATCCTCGCCCAGCACGGCATTGAGGTCACCGCGTATGTGAAGGAGGCCGCCGGCGTCGTAGCGCCCGATGTGCCCATCGAGGACATCCGTCGCAAGGCCGCGTTCTATCGCCGGGTCCGCAAGGAACACGACCCGATCTGGAACTTCGTCTACAAGTCCGGGCGAATCAAGCCCGGCATGCGTTTCCTCGAAAAGACCCCGGTCCTCAAGGAGGTCGAGGACCGCATCGGCAAGTTCGAGCCGATCGAGATGAACGAGCAGGAGATCCGCGAGAAGTACGGCGTGCATCCGGAACTCTTCTGTCCGGACCTCGCGTCCGCGGACGCCATGTACCGGCGGATCATCGACATCAAGAACACCGGCGACTCCAGCGGCGGTATCGTCGAGGTCCAGGCGACAGGCGTGCCGGCCGGCCTGGGCGAACCGGTATTCCGCAAGCTCGATGGGGAGCTGGGGCGGATGCTCAGCATCGGCGCGGTCAAGGCCGTCGAGGTCGGGGCCGGCGTGCGGGTCAAGGACATGACCGGCTCACAGTGCAACGACCAGCTCTACGCCAAGGACGGCAAGGTCACCTTCGGCAGCAACAACGCCGGCGGAATCACCGGAGGGCTCACGACAGGACAGACGATCCTGGCCCGGCTGGCGGTCAAGCCGACGCCGACCATCAGCAAGGACCAGCATACGATCGACAAGGTCGCCCGCGAGGACTCGGTCCTGAAGGCGGTCACCCGCCGCGACCCGACGCTGGTCGCTCGCATCTGGCCGGTGGCCGAGGCCTTCACAGCGATGATCCTGCTGGATCACGTGATGATGCACTACGGATACCAGGCGATGTGGAAAAAATGAGGCCGCTTGTCTTGAAGACGCAAGGCGGGCAACGTATTCTGAAATAATGCCGCGGGGCTGACCATCCCCGCATCGGGCGATTAGCTCAGTTGGCTAGAGCGTCTCGCTTACACCGAGAAGGTCACCCGTTCAAGTCGGGTATCGCCCATCACCCCCGAACAGGCAAGCCGATAACCCGCACCCCCCTTTCGACACGCTGCCGAAACACAGTGACGATTCGGGGGCGTTCTGTTTGTCAATAGACGCGACCTCGCCTCCGCCAACCACGCAAGGACCACTCTTATCGGGCAGGGACTCATCCGGGAATTTTATGGTTTTTTTGTGGACTGGCGTTTGACGCGTGTCGAAAGCCTGCCTAGAGTTTCTCAGAGTCGTGGGAACACGCCGGACGGGGTTCACGGCTTTGATGATTTTCATGGGGACCAGCGTCCCGTTGCGGTCCTGCTCTCTATCGGGCAGGCACGCCGGGGACATTACGTCCATGAATGGTAAATGGAGGGGGGACCTTAAACATGAGAGGACACAAACACTTCACCCGCCTGCTCGTTACAGCGCTATTCGGCCTCGCCGCCACGGCGGCACAGGTTCAGGCGGCGATCACTCTGCACAACGTGCTCGAGTTCAGTGGCGGCACCCCGCCTTCAGGGTCGCCGCCCTGGCTGACGGCCACCTTCGATGACGGAGGCGGCAGCGGCTTGGTGGTCATGACCCTGATTGCCACCAATCTGACGGGGGACGAGTTTGTGAGTGGCTGGTATCTGAACCTCTCGCCCACTCTCAGCCCGGCCTCGCTGATCTTCTCGGCTCCGACCAAAGTTGGAAGCTTCACCACGCCCGGCATCAGCAAGGGAGTGAACCAGTTCAAGGCCGACGGCGACGGAAAATATGACATTCTGTTCTCGTTTGCCACCTCCGGCGGGGCGTCCTCGCGCTTCACGTCCGGAGATTCCATTCGCTATACCGTCACCGGCATCGCATCGCTGACCGAGAACGATTTCGACGTTCTCAGTTTCCCGGCGGGCGGCCACGGCCCTTTCACCATGGCGGCACATGTCCAGGGAATCGGCCCCGGCGGCGCACTGAGCGGCTGGGTGGCTACTCCCGAACCGATGACGTCCGCTTTGCTCATCCTGGGAAGCCTGGGATTCCTCCGTCGAAGGCGATAGCGAACCGTCCCAGGTGGGACTGCGAATGAACGATCCCCGGGGTCGGTCTCCTCGACCGGCCCCGGCCTGCTTTTACACCCCGCTCGGCGGGTCTCCGGCATCCAGTCGAGTCCGCGACTTGAACGTACATCCCTTTACGGTAACCGTTTACGGGGGGTCGCCCCCGAAAACCTTGGGAAACAAGAGCACTTCGTCATACTGGGACGCGGCCTTAAAGAACCACTGAACTCCGGGAGCCTCGGATTGCACGGCCGCCAAGCCCCATAACATCACGCCTGGCTGGCTTGATAACAGCCTCTCGTCCCACAAAAACGAACCGCCCCATTTCGCCGATACGACATACTGAACACTTTTTGCCCTTGCCTTGACTTTCAATTCAAAAAGCCCTATATAATCGTAATAGCTGTGGTGTGGCCGGCAGAGGCTCCAGCAGCGCTGGCAGGGGAAACCAAGAATGAATCCCCGGATGAATCAGTTTCGGATACTTGAGGGGAAGGTAGAGGTATCGATATGAAAGCAAAAGTATATGTCATCGGGTTGATTGCCGTATTGTCCATCGCGTCGGCGGCGACGGCCGTGCCTCCGTCTCCGATCACGCTGGTGGACCTGAGCAGTTCAGCGGTCTTTGATCCCACCACTGTCAGCGGGCAAAGCAGTTGGATGATCGACCAAATCAACTACCTGAATAAACA
>DATIKE010000407.1:0-8797 GCA_035477895.1 Phycisphaerae bacterium | reverse complement strand
CGACCTGGCTGCGAACCGCGATCGTGCCGTTGTGGGCCTCGACGATCCGCTGGACGATCGGCAGCCCCATGCCCGTGCCGTTGCGAAAGGTCTTCTTGGCCGTTCCGGTGCGATAAAACTCGTCGAAAACCCGTGGGACCTCATCGGGCGCGATTCCGATGCCCGTATCGCGGACCTCCAGGCGGACGGCCTCGCCGTCACAACGCAAATGAACCGAAACAGCTCCGCCTGCCGGGGTGTACTGAATCGCGTTGACGATCAGGTTGCTGACCAGTTCGGTCAGGGCCTCGGAGTCGCCCCGGACGACGGCCGGCTCAACATCCAAGGTCAGCGCGATCGTTTTCTCGTCGGCCATGTACCGGTACATGCCGACCTGTTGGTTGACGGTCTGCTCCAGGTTCACCGATTCGGCATGGACAATCGATTCGGCCTCGCGAAGCATGGCAAAACGGTGCAGTTCCTCGATGAGCTTCGAAAGGCCCAGGGTCCTCTGCACCACCCGGTTGATGGAGTCGCGCAGAGCGGGCCCGCATTCCCCCACGGCCTCGGCGCAGATGGCCTGCAACATTGCGATGGCCGCATGGAGCGGCGCGCGCAGCTCATGCGTGGTTTTGCGCATGAAGAAACTCTTGGACTTCTCCAGTTCCCTGACGCGGTGGTAGGCTTCCTCGAGCTGCCCCTCGCGCTGGCGAAGCCGCGCCGCGACACTGCTTTCCAGAAACACGACCGCGAAGAGGAGACAGCTCAGGGCGATGGTGAACTTGGCCACGACGAGGGCGGAGTTATACGTGGCGGTCCCCATCGCCTCGCCCACGCGGACATGGGGCAGCCAGCCGGCGTACTCGGACCAGGCGATGGCGTGGATGAGCACGGTTCCGAGGGCGGCATGGGCGTAGGCCTGCCGGGCGGACAGCAACTGGGCGGCAATAATCATCGGGCAGATGAAGAAAATCAGAAAAGAGTTCTCCACCCCGCCCGTGAAATGCATCAGCACGGCAAGAGTCAGCAGATCGCAGATCATCTGCGCGTTCGCACACCCGACGATGAAACGCCGGCTGACCTGCCTGCGGCGATACGCATTTGTGACCAGCAGCAGGAAAACCGCGTTGTACATGAACAACGCGCAGATGGTCAGCACCACCGGCATGAAGGGAATCCATACGTCGAAGCCGTACCAGCCGATCAGCACCAGCAGAAGCGCGGATACGCCCGCGGCCCATCGAATCGCGACGAACCATCCGAGCCGGGCGAAGAGTTCCCGGTCGGTGAGGCTGAGAAAGTTGCTGGAGTTCGGAGCAGGAGCGGAAGGCGCAGGCGCCGGGAGGACAGACGGTGACTCCCCCGGTTTATCAATATGGTGGCTGGCAGACATCACGCACGCGACACGCAGGACGCATTGTTGGCCGACAATGCGTCCAGAACAATCCGGCAGGCCTCGTCAACCGCTCGCCACACGGGCGGACTCATGGGACTCGGGTCCGTTGCGGCTGAATCGGCCTCGTCCGGCCGCGAGTCGTTGACGCGCGATCGCTGCGCAAGCAGCGCGTGACATGCCGCGCCGGTGACCGCCGCCAAATAGGAGGCCATCAACGCGACGCCGCCTGCGTGGCAACTGATACCGCCGCCCGCCAGCTCTTCGACCCGCCGTAGGGCAAGCCGACCGGGCTCCTCGCCCAGTTCGGCAGCATCCACAAACAATACCACATGCGGGCGGCAGGCGGCAACCCGGTGGGCGAAGTTCTCGGGCCTCATGCCGGCATCCACGAGCGGACGGCAAACCCGCCCCTTCAGGCGATCGAGGACCTTGGGGCCGAAGGCGTCGTCGCGGTCGCGGTTCCCCACGCCCACAATGACAACCCGGCCCGTGGAGAGCAAACCAGCCAGCCGGCCGCGCATCACTCCCCCCACAGTTCCTGCAGGACCAGGGTCCGTCGGCAACGCGGGCAGGTCACCCGCATCAGGTTTTCGCGGGTCATGGGTGCAAGGGGATCCCGGGGACCGGACGCCTCGCACAAGCCCAGCTCACCTTCGGAGGGGACGATCAACGTGGGATTGGCGTAGCGCTTGGCCCCCGGGCGATGCGGTACAGGCACATGAACGCACACAACATCAGGGCGAAGAGGATGAACGGATTGATGCCTGTCATTCGAAGATCCTCCTCAGCATCGGCTCGAAGGTCGCCGCGATTTCCCGGGCCTCGCGGCCGTCGGCCGGGACGTTGATCCAGTGCACGTACATATCCTGCCCGTCAATGTCCACGACCAGCGTGCCGGGGGTCAGGGTGATCGAGGCGGCCAGGAACATCTTGGCCCAGTCGGAAGTTATACTGGTTCGCCCCCGAACTGAGGGCGTGGGGACTCTGTATGCACAACGCATACCGGCGCCACGCTTATCACCCTCTGTCAACTCAAGAGGTGCTTGGGACCGATGTTTGAACCGAGCTCCCGCAATATACGTGATTTTTTACAATATCTAATTGCGAAACCGCCGCTTCGGAAACTGCGGGCCGCCCAAGGCCCCATTCCGTCTGGCGCTCGGGTCGTCGGCGATCACAAAGAGCCGGGGCTGTCGAATCGTCGCGTCTGGTGGTACCATCGCACAGCAGGTTGTTGCTCTCGCACGGTTGCGGACCAATCGGACCACCCAGCCGCCACATTCACGGGAGAAACGTGGTGCCAAATAAACCGAACACCCGTCGCCAGTTCCTCAAAGCCACTTCCGCGGCCATGACTATCGCGGCCCTGGGTGATGGTCCGTCGACCGGCGCCGCGACTACCCGGCCGACAGACTCAACGCCTGCCGACACCTCGAAGATCCTCAACTACAACCCCAAGATGGGCTATCGCACTCTGGGCAACACGGGTGCCCTGATTTCCGAGATCAGTCTCGGCGGGCACGGCGGTAAAACGCCGGAGGACCGCGTTCCGGTCCTTGATCGGGCGATCGAACTCGGCATCAACTACCTGGACACCAACATGGTTACGGAGTGTGAGCTGTATGCCAGGGCGCTTCGTGACAAACGCAGGAACTTCTACATCGGGTTCGCCTCCTGGCCGGAACGATTGACCCCCGACCAGGAAAACGAGGTTTCCAGGGAAAGCCTGCTCAGGGAAATCGAAGCCCGCCTCAAAACCTACCGCACGGACATGCTCGACCTCTGGCGGCCGATCGCGGCCACCTGGGGCCCCGGTCAAAACCGCCGCGAGACGCTGCTCGATGTCAGCCCGCGTGTTCTTGACATGGTCGTGGACGTCTTTGACAAGGTCAGGCGGCAGGGCAAGGTCCGCTGGCTCGGAATCTCCGCCCACAACGACAAGGTCTTCCACCGCGTCCTGAAGGACTACCCTCAGTTTTCCGTGATTCTTTTCCCATGTCTTTTTTTGACGAAGCCTCAGGGCGGCGAGGGACTGCTCAAACTCGCGAAGGAAAAGAACGTCGGCGTCATCGGCATCAAGCCGTTCGCGGCCGGCGCGACTTTCGGCATCAAGCCGTCCGAGATCAGCGACAAGCTGGACGTCCGGGCCTCCGTTCTGCTGCGGGCCATGCTGGCGGATCCCCGCATCGCCGCTGTCATTCCCGGCGTGAACGATCCCGCGCAGCTCGCCGAAAACGTCAAAGGCTCCTACGAGCGCGACAAGCCGCTTTCGGAGAAAGATCGGCAAGCCTTGCGCGAGTGCGAAACCAACTTCTACGCGCATGTGACGCCGCCATATGAATGGCTGCATCACTGGCGAACGGCCTGACCGGCAATCCACGGACGAGGTATGATTCGACACGGGTGGCGGTAGTCGCGGCCACGGCCAGGAGGGAAACCATGTCCAGCCGTATCAATCGAAGAACGTTTCTGGGAAACGCGGCACGCACCGCCGCTTTCGGCGCGGCCATGGGCAATCTGAAGTCGAACGCGGAGCAGTCCACGAGCAAGCCGGCCAGCCGCCCCGCCCCGGAGTGGCGTAACAAGCAATCCGGCATGGCCTACGCCCGACTCGGCCGCACGGATTTCATGGTCAGCCGCATCGTATTCGGCGCCGGCGGGGTCCGCGGACCGGACGACATGCGGCTGCTCGAGCTGGCCGTCGAGCGCGGCGTCAATTATCTCGACACCGGCCGGGCCTACAAGCAAAGCGAGGCCAACATCTCGGAGTTCGTCCGACGCCATCGGGATAAGTTCTGGATCGTCAGCAAGGCCGGCCACATCGGATGGCCCGATATGACCATCAAGCCCGGCGAGGATGCCAAGGCCGCCAGGCTCTACACCTCGCAGCTCGACGAATCGCTGCGCACCCTGAAAGTCGATACCATCGACTGCTACATGGTCCAGGGCGTGGAGCACGACTGGATCGTCACCATGGACAGCCTCTACGAGGCGTTCAGCAAGGCCCGCCGGGCCGGCAAGGTCCGCTACTACGGGCTGGCAACACACACCAACGTATCCAAGGTCTGCGAGCTGGCCGCCGCCAGCGGCCGCTACGACGCGATCATGCTCGCGGCCAACCCCAACAGCCTCAAGGACCTCGCCCCCGCGATCAAGGCGATGCGCGACGCGGGCATCGGCCTGGTCAGCATGAAAACATCGGGCCCGATCCGCCAGGACCCCAAGGTCTACGACGTGCACTACGGTTCCGCGCCGGCAGGCAGGAAGTTGTCGGCCTACCAGCGGGCATACGCCTACATGCTCAACCGCGGCAGGATGGACGCCTTCATTTCGAGCACCCCGAACCGCACGATCCTCGAGGAGAACCTGGCCGCGGCCGCCGTCATGCTCGACCAGGCGCGGATGGACACCATGGAGCGGCAGGCGCTCGCCGAGGCCCGTGGCGCTTGTCGGCACTGCGGGAGCTGCAATCGCGCCTGCTCGAACGGCGTCCGTCCCGGAGACTTGCTCCGCTGCCACGCGTATCTCAACCGCTATGGCGATCGGGAAATGGCGGCGATCACCCACGACGCAGTTCTGAGCGCCGCCTGTACCGCTTGCGGCGCCTGCCGCGGGGCCTGCCCCGAGTCAATCGACCTCCCGAGCGTCATCTCCTCGGTGCGCTCAGCGCTGGCCTGATGCGGGTCGAGGCGGAACCGCGTTCACCAGTACCGCCAGTACAGGTAGATGAACGCAACGCCAAACAGTGCATACCACAACACCACGCGCTGATACCATGGGCGGGAAACGCCTTCATCGTAGTGTCGCAGAAGTGACGGGCTCCAGAGGAACGGCTGCCAGGCGGCGACCGGCGGCGGAGCGGTGATCAGGGCCACGACGATCATGCCCGCGACGGTCAGCACCTGGGCGGCAAACGCGACATACAGCCAGTGAAGCTGAAGTCCGGCAAACCGGGCCCCCAGTGCCAGGCCGATCTGAATGCCCAGGCCGCCGATCACGCCGAACAGCCCCGCGGCGTAATTGGCCCGCTTCCACAGTATTCCCAGAAACAACATGCAGATAAACGGGGTCGAAAGGTAGGTCACGCCGGTCTGGAAGTACTGAAAGATGCCGCCGAAATGCTCGACGCTCGGGGCCATCAGGGCCGCCAGAACAAGCGAGAACAATGATGCCAGCCGACCAACTCTCACGACACGGGCATCGTCGGCGTCGGGGCGGATTCTCTTCTTGTACACATCCAGGGCGAACAGCGTCGCCGTCGAGTTCGCCAGGGCGCTGACCGTGGACATGACCGCCGCCAGAAAACCCGCCAGGATCATCCCGCGAAGCCCCCAACTGGGCGTAAGCATGCGCAACGCGTACGGAAAAGCCTTGTCCGGCGTGTCCAGCGGCGCGTCCTGCTTCATCACATGAATCCAGTGATACACGATCAGGCCGAGGAAACACGTGACCAGCGGGCGGATGAAATTGATGAACCCGGCGAAGATGACGCCCATCAAACCATCCCACGTCGACCGGGCGGCCAGAATCCGCTGAATCATGACCTGGTTGCCGGCCTGGTAAAACAGAATCACCCCGAACGACGCGAAAATGAGACCCAGAAACGGAGCGAGCGGATCGTCCACCGGGCGATACAGGTGGAACCGGTCCGGGTTCGCCTGGATCATCGCCTCCCAGCCCCCGTCGATGCGACCCAACGCTGCGAAGAACAGCAACACACCGCCACCGACGAGCAGCAGACACTGAATCGCATCGGTCCACATGACCGACACCAGGCCGCCCTTGACCGCGTAAGCGGCCACCAGGGCGACCATCAGCCAGAGCACCAAGTGAAAAGGCCAGCCCGTGATCATCGAGAATGCCAGGCTGCCACCGTAGAGCACCGGAACAAGAAAAATGAACACGTAGGCGACGAGCATGACCCCGCCGTAGATATCCGAGCACAGCGGGCCGTAGCGCCGGGCGAAGAACTCTGAGACCGTGGTGATTCGATTCTTGAGGTAAATGGGAACGAAGAAAACCAGCAGCAGCGTGTAGACCGGAAAGCTGCACCATTCCCAGTTCGCGACGCTCATGCCGTGCTTGTACGCCGCCCCAACGGTCCCCACGATCTGCTCGCTGGACACGCTCGTCGAGACGAAAGCCGACCCGATGATCCACCACGGCAGCCGGCCCGAAGCGAGGAAGTATCCCCGGGCAGTCTTGTCCTGCTTGCGCGACGCCAGCAGCCCCGCGACCACCACCACCACCAGCGATCCGACAATCACGACAACATCAATGGTGTTCAGCGCGAAATCCATGCGACCTCGGCTCGATCCGCGTTCCGTCGGTACACAGCTACGACCGATCCGGCAGCAGCCGGCGCATGCGGGCCAGCGACGTCGCCGAATCCTCCTTCGGGAAGTACTCCAGCCCGAAGCAGCCGTTGTAACCCATGCCGGCGATCGCATCCACGATCCGCGGGTAATCCAGCTCGCCGCTGTCCAGCTCATGGCGACCGGGCACGCCGGCCGAATGAAAATGGCCGATCACGTCCAGGTTCGCCCGGATGGTCTCCAGGATGTGGCCGCGCATGATCTGCATGTGGTAAACGTCGAACAGCAGCTTGACATTGGGATGACTGACTTCGCGGACCATGGCCGCGCCCTCCTCCGGCCGATCGAGAAAGTACCCCTGGTGATCGACCAGTGAGTTGAGCGGCTCCATCACCAGGGTTACGCCGGCCTCCGCCGCCAGGTCGGCCGCGGCCCGAAGACCATTGACCACGCTCGCACGTTGGGCTTCGCGCGACATGCCGGCCACGACGTTGCCAGTGCACGTGATCATCATCGACACGCCCAGCTCCGCGCAACATTCCAGGGACGACTTCACCCGCTCGAGGTATTTGGGGCGGTCCTTGGGGTCGGTCAGCGATCCGCCGATCGCGCCGTCCGGGCTGTTGGCCACGATGTTGTTGATCCGCACGCCGGCCTTGTCGCAGGCCGTCCGCAGACGACCCCAGTCGCCGTCCGGAATGTGCAGTTCGGGAAACCAAAGCTCAACGGCCTTGAAACCCGCCGCGGCAATTCGGGCCGGCCGATCCAGAAACGCGACCTCGCTGAATACCGTCTCCATGCATACGTCGATCGTGATCATGCTGCACTCCTGGCGCGGGCTTACAGATACGCGTCGGCCACCTTGCGGACCGCCTCGACGATCATGTCGCAGTCCGCGTCGGTCATCCGCGGCGGAACGTTGATATGCACCGCTCGGGACAACAGGTCGGCGCTCCGCGGGCACAGGTTTTTGTAGCTTACCGGATCGCCCTTGCGGGCCGGGTCGCGATACGGATACCCGTCCGGCGTGGGTGTCACCTGGTCGATCATGTGCAGCCAGTGATGGGCGACGTGCCAATCCGGGATCGCCTGGTGATACGGATGCATCACGTCGACGCCCTCGGCCGCCAGAGCCTTCACGAACTTCTCGCACAGCGCGATCGTCGGCACCATGAACATGACGCAGATGGCCGTGTCCCCCCCGGCGTCGTACTGTCGGCGGGGCACGAGCCCCTTCGCCTTCAGCTCCTCCAGGCCGGAGGCGATCCGAGCCTTTCGGCTGCGCATGCGCTCCAGCAGCGAGGGCAGCCGCCGGCATTGGACCAGCCCGATGGCCCCGTCGACCTCGCTCATCCGAAAGTCGTACCCGAAGAACAGTTCGCCGGGGAACCGGGCCGGAGCGAACCGGTCGGGTCGCCAGCAGGCGGCCGAATCATGCGTCGACTGGGCCAGCAAATACGTTCGCTCATCGTCGGTGACGAGCATACCGCCCTCGCCCGTGGTGATGATCTTGTAGTACTGGAAGCTGAAGCAGCCGCAGTCGCCGAACGAGCCCAGGGCCTTGCCCTTGTAGGTTCCGCCGCAGGCCTGGGCGTTGTCCTCGATGACGATCAGCTTTCGCCGTCGGGTGATCTCCATGATCCGGTCCATGTCGCAGGCCGACCCGCGCATGTGCACCGGCATGATCGCCCTGGTCCGGGGGGTGATCTTCCGCTCGATGTCATCAGGGTCGATGGTGAACGACTCATCGATCTCGGCGATGACCGGAACCGCTCGGGCGGACAGCACCGCCGCGGCCGACGACCAGTAGGCGTACGCGGGCACGATCACCTCGTCGCCCGGCCCCACGCCGCAGGCCACCAGAGATGAAATCAGCGCCGAGGTGCACGAGTTGGTCGCCAGGGCATAGCGGCTGCCGCACATCCGGGCAATGGATTGCTCGAACTCGGTGACTTTCGAGGACAGGCCGGCCGGCATGTAGTAGCGAAAGATGTACTTCCGGTCGAGCGCCTCGCACACCTCCCGCTTCTCGTCCTCGCCGATCTCGTATCCGCCGGGATACATCGGAATGTTCGGCGTGGTCTTGGCCGGCGTCCCGCCGTCGATG
>DATIKE010000406.1:0-7042 GCA_035477895.1 Phycisphaerae bacterium | reverse complement strand
CAAGCGATTCGCGGCCCTCATCGGGGCGATCGGCTTCGAGATGGCTGGTTTCCTCGTCGCTCATCGAGCCCATCTGACTGTTCTCGAAGCCTGCGCGTGGCTGCCGTGGCTATTTCATGCCTGGCGGCGTTTTGCCGGCAGCGGTGCTTACCGCCATTTCGCGACCGCCGCGATCGTTCTGGGCCTGCAGATGCTCGTGCAGCACATGCAGGTCACGATCATCGGCCTGACGCTGCTGACGGTCTACGTGCTTGTCGTGCTCTGGCCGGGACGCCAGCATCTGGCCTGGCAGTATCCGCTCGGCGTGGCCCTCGGCGTGATGCTCTCCGGCATTCAGCTGATCCCCACCCTTTTCTTCTTCGCCTCCAGCGGCCGAAGCGCCGCCGCCTATCACCTGTTCGTTGAGAACTCCTGGTGGCCCGGTTCAGCCGTGCTGATGCTGTTCCCCATGCTGTACGGTGCCCGCACGCCGAACATCTGGGATCAGCCGTGGTGGGGCATGTCTCATTTCTGCGAGCAGTGGGCCTATCCCTCGATCCTCGTGCTTGTGCTGGCGTTGGCCTCGCTTTCGTTGATTCGCAAGCGGCCCGACGCCGCGCGGCGCTGGCGCCGCGAAGTGCTCTTCTGGTGGGGGGTAATCATCGCGTCAACGATCTTGGCTCTGGGGCGGCACACGCCGCTGAGCGAGTGGTTGTTTAATGTGCCGATCTACCGCAACCTGCGCGTGCCCGCCCGATGGATTCTCGTGTGGTCGTTTGCCCTGCCGGTGCTGGCCTCGACGGCCGCCACCGTGCTGTTGGCCGGTGGAGATGGTGCACGACGAACGGGGCGGGCCGTGCGCCGGGCGGCGCTGGGCATTGTGCCGCTGCTCACGGCTGTTGTCCTCGCGGCGATGTTCCTGGCCCGCTGGCGCCTGGACGAAGTGATCCACCGCTTCCCCGATCCGTGGTTCGCCGGCTTCTTCGACGGGCTTCGCGCGGCCGTCCGGCCGGACAATCCCGCGATCTGGTTTCCGGTCGGGTGTATCGTGCTGACCTGCGCGACGGCGGTGATTTGGAGCCGTCGGCCGGGTCGAGGTGCCTCGGTTGTCTTGTGTCTGGTGTTCCTCGTGGATATCAGTTCGGTGACCGCCTTCGTGGATGTGGACACGAAGGCCTATCAGCAGCGGGACATCGAGCAGCCCCCGCCGTTGACCGAGGCGATCCGCGAACTGGAACCGCGGGCCGGAGAGCGACTGCTGGTTCCACGATTCTCGGCCAGCTACGACCGGCCGATCGAGGTCCTCTGGCCGCAAACCAACGTGCGCCATGGCGTCGCGACGCTGAACGGTTATGGCCCGCTATGGCCGGCCGGGCATCGACTCCTCCTGCGGTTCATGCCCTGGGGGTCCAGCGAGTCGATCCTCTCGTTGCTGGCCGATCCGGCTATGTGTCGGGCGCTCGGTGTGCGGTTTCTGGCCGTGCGATCGACGGAAGAGCGGCGATTGCTCGAAACGGCCCGGTGGCCACGATTGCCGAACCCCGAGGTGCAGCCGATCGCCGAGACGTCCACGGGTATGCGGCCTGTCCGTGCGGGTGAGGATCTTCTGTGGTCAGTGCGAATCGATCAACCCGGGATCTACGAGTTGAGAATAGAGATCGAGTCCGGCGGGGAGCCTTCCGGACGCGGCTTCGTGCGGTTGGAGACGGTTGCCGGCGAGGGAATCGACCGAACCTTCTCGATTGAACCGGTGGACTGGTCGCTCGGACGGCGACAACTGCGCTGGTTACTGCGTTGCGATGGTGCGGTGGGTGACGCCAGGGTGCGGGTCAAGTCGGAACGTGGTTGGTCGATGTCCGTGGGCCACGCGGCGTTTGGCCGGATTGCTTCGCCGTCCGGCCCGGCCGGCTCGGCGTCGGCGACTACCCAGGCCGCACAAGCCGCCCCGCCGATTCATCGTCGCGATCTGCCGGACGGTGTCTCGCTGTACGAGTTGCCTGCTGTTCGGCCGCTCGTCGGGTGGGCATCGCAGGTGGTCGCGGAGCCGGATCTGCGATCGACCGTCGATCTTCTGACCAACAAGACGGCCCAGGTCAACCTGCCCGGTGGGGTTGTTATTGAGTGGGCCAAGAACGCCGCGCCGCCCTCGATCACGGACACCGGTTCGATTCAGGTCGACCGGCCGCGGCCGGAAGAGACGCTCGCCAAAGTAAACACGCCCGGCCCGGGACTGCTGGTCTTCAACGAGACCTATGATCCCGGTTGGCGTGCTTTCGTGGGTGGACTGCAGGCTCCGGTCCACCGGGTGAATGCCGTGGCCCAGGGGGTTTCGGTGCCGGCCGGAGTCCACGAGGTCCGATTCGTGTATTACCCGGTCGGGCTGCGGGCAGGCTGTATCTGGACCGCGGGGGGAATTCTCCTTCTTCTGGCGGGCGCCTGGGCAACCCGACGGTACGATTCAGCGTAGAAGAGAACAAAGCCGGGTGGTCCGGCCGATCCCGATCAAAGGCGGACAGGATATCGTCTGCCAAGGCGTCTGGTTATGGTAAAGGGGCCGGTACCGGGTGTTGCCCGGGACGATCGACATGAAATCCAGCCTTCAAAGAGTGCAGTGAGCAGCGACACACATGAGGAGAATCGAACGATGAGGTTGTTTTCAACGAAAAGCGGGCGAGCGGGCGTTGCGATTTGGCTGGCGGTGGCCGGCGCCATCGGCCTGGTGGCGTGGGGGCATCATTTGTTCGCCCAGGAGGCGGCCAGGGTTGAGGCGGCGCCCCAAGGCATTGCCGCGGCCCAGGCTTTGTCTGAGGCGTTTCAGGACATCGTGCGGAAGACCAGGCCGGCCGTCGTCAGCATCACTGTCACGGCGACTCCGAAGAAGCAGGATCAGCGGATGGAGCGGCAGGAGATCAATCCGGAGGATCTGCCCGAGCCGCTGCGGGAGTTTTTCAAGGATCGCCGCTTCATGCCCTTTGAACGCCAGCCCTCCAGGCCGCGTCGGCAGGTTCCGCGGAGGGGCATGGGCAGCGGTGTCATCATCGACGCCGGGAACGGCTACATCATCACCAACAACCACGTGGTGGAAAGCGCCGAGGGCGCCGAAAGCCGGATCGACGTCCGCCTGACCGACACCACCAGCGTTCTGGCCAAGATCGTGGGACGCGACCCCAAGACCGACCTGGCCCTGCTCAAGATCGGCACCGACGGGCTCAAGCTGCACGAGTTGGCTCTGGGCGACAGCGACAAGATCCAGGTCGGGGAAGTGGTGCTGGCCATCGGTTCGCCCTTCGGGCTGACCCAGACGGTGACCCAGGGGATTGTCTCGGCCACCGGGCGGACCCCGATGATCATCGAGGGCTACGAGGATTTCATCCAGACCGACGCGGCGATCAACCCGGGCAATAGCGGCGGGCCGCTGCTGAACCTCAAGGGCGAGGTGATCGGCATCAACACCGCGATCGTCACCAGCGGGCTGAGCGCCGGCTACATGGGCGTGGGTTTCGCGGTCCCCAGCGCGACGGTCAAGGATCTGTTGCCGCTGTGGAAAGAGGGCAAGGAAATCGTCCGCGGTTACCTGGGCGTCGAGATCAAGGGCCTTAAGGATGCCTTCGAACCCGGGATCGGCAAGACATACGGCCTGGATGAGGACAAGGGGATTCTGGTCGAGCACGTGTTTCCCGACGCACCGGGGGCCAAGGCCGGACTCAAGGCTGAGGACGTCATTCTTACGTATGACGGGAAGGAGGTCACGACCGTCGCCGATCTCCAGCGCCGCGTGGCCAACACCGAACCCGGCAAGACGATCGATATGAAGGTCTGGCGCGATCGAAAGGAAATCACCATCCCTGTCAGGGTTGAGAAGCAGCCCGAGGATTTCTCGCCGTGGAGTCGTGGCGGCCGTCCCGATCGCGAGGGTGATGCGAGCGACACCGGTGAGACCGAGATCGCAAGCCTCGGGCTGACCGTGGCTCCGGTCAGCCAGGAGCTGGCCAAGAAACTCGGATGGGAGGACGAGAAGGACCTCACCGGAGCCAACCTGATCGTGACTGACGTCGAGCCGTTGGGCGAGGCCGCCGCCGGCCTCGGCATTAACGCGGGCGACCTGATCCTGACCGTGCAGGGCAAGGCGATCAAAACCGGCGAGGAACTGAAACAGGCCCTCGGAAAGACCGCCCTGGCTGTAGGCGTCCGCCTGCGGATCAAGGACGTCGAGACCAAACGCACCCGCACGCTTTTCGCCCGCTCTCACGGCGAGTAAGCCGGGATGCGCGAGTGAGGTGCGTGTCCGCGAAAAAGGGAGAAAAAGGGAGAAAAAGGGAACGGCCCGAAGGCCTGGATGCCTTCGGGCCGTTCTGTTGTTGGCAAACACAGCCCCGCGAGGCAGCAGGCCCGCCCCGCAAGGGTGGCATGCAAAGGCTTACTTCTTGCCCTTGCCGCGGAGGAACCCGTCGAGCCGATCGAACATCTTGCTGCGGGCGTCGGGGCCGCTATCGAGGAAGGCCAGCATGGCGGCGGCGACGACTTTCTCCTTCACATAGCCCGACTTGGAGCACTCTTTGTCGAAGGCTATGACCAGCTTGCCCGGCAGATAGTACGAGCGTTTGGGTTTGCTTTCCATCTTGCTCTCCTTTTTCACGGCACCCTCGTGGTAAGAGTGCACACCAAGGAAAAACCACTGGACTCTTCACCACCGGCCCACGCGAACGCGGTGGGGCCTCGCGGAAGGATAAATCACGCGGCTTGCGGGCCCCCCTGGAGCAGGCGGCGCCGGCATCCCCATACCCGAGACGAGGTTATTATGGGTGAAATGCTTCTCTGTGTCCATATGCATCTCAGGATTCTGTTGACATAATCTGTAAGTTTTTTTATGATCCCTCCCGATCGCTCTCCAGGCAACGGGCGGCCAACTCCGGGCCAGGCGGTCGGTCCGGCACCCGTCCGTGGGACTTGGCTGAAAGGCAGAGGCATGTTGAAAGCGGTTGTCCGACTTGCCGGTCTGGCCATGGTCCTGTTTTGCTGGGAAGTGGTTTCCCTATCCGCTCTGGGGCAGACCGGCCCTCTACTGCCCGTCGATGACCCGGAAGCCGAAGTGCCCCTTATCCCTGCCGGGATCAGCCGAAACACCCCGGAACTCTACGGAAATTACGCATATTTGTGGGTTCTGGACGATCAAACGCAGGTCATCCAGTACCACGGCGACTTCGCCCTGCACCTCGGTGATCGTCGCCTGCGGAGTCAGGAATCCGTTGTCTGGATGCAGAGATGCCGTTGGCAGGAAAAGAACTACTACCACTACGAGGTGTATCTCTCCCAGAAGGCCCAGGTTCTGGACATGGCCGGCACAGTGACCGCCGGCCCCGAATTGTTTGTGACCTTCAATTCCACCGAACCGCCTGTCGTGGCCGCGGATGTGACCGATCGAAGTTCGTCGTCCGGCACCAAGTTGTACCAGGAGGCGGCGAAAATCCGTCAGTCGATGCAAAAATCTGTTTTGGGTGTCCCAAAGGCGGTGCAGACGGGGCCGCCGGGCAAAGAAGCCGAGGTCCGCGACGAGGCCGCCCGCACGGTCGGTGAGATGGAGGTCGTGGACCTCAGCGCACCCCGTGTGCCCGTTATCCCGAAACCGCGTCCGATTGTCCGATACCGTGCCGACCGCGAAGTACTGAATCAAAACGAGAACCTGGTCACCGCGACCGGCCACGTGTATGTTTCGCAGGGGCTGATCGACAGCGGGGACTTCCTGGAGATTCGCGCGGATGCCGCCGTGCTGTTCCTGGCGGAGCGTTCGGCCGCCCAGCCCAGGACGACGACCGAGCCGGCCGCCGCCCCAGGGCTGGAACCCTTCCCTGTTGAGCAGGGGCCTAAACCTGTCGAGGGAGCTTTTCCGGGATCTCCTGAAATGGGGATCGCCGTCGGACTCGGAGCCGCCGTGGCGGGCGTTTACCTCGAGGGGGACGTGGTCCTGACCCGCGGCGAGCGGATGATCCGGGGGTCGCAGCTTTATTACGATTTCAAGAACGACCGGGCGCTGATCCTCGATGCGGTCATGAGGGCGATCGCCCCGGATCGGAACCTTCCGATCTACGTCCGGGCGGCCCAGGTGCGGCAGCTTTCAACCACCGAATACCAGGCGACCGGCGCGGTCGTCAGTTCGAGCGAGTTCCACACGCCGCACGTGCACATCGGCGCCGACCGGGTCCACCTGACCGACGCGACGCCGCGCGACGAGGGCGGCCGGATCAGCGGCGTCCAGGCGGGGCGCTATACCGCCAAGAATGTGACGCTGAATCTGGAAGGCGTGCCGATCGCCTATTGGCCTTATGCGGCCGGGGATTTCCGCGAGAGTGAAACGCCGATCCGGTCGGTGCGCATCGGATACGGGGATGACTTCGGGGCGGAGTTCCAGTCCAAGTGGTACCTGTTCAACCTGATGGGGACGGAGAAGCCGCAGGGGGTGGACGCGCTGTTGCGGCTGGACTACTTCAGCAAGCGCGGACCGGGCGTGGGAACGGATATCGATTACGAGACCGAGGACACCTACGGGCAGTTCCGCGGTTACTACATCCACGACACGGGCGAGGACACGCTGGGCCCGATCCGCAGCGGCCCGCCGGACACCGAGAACCGCGGCCGGATCACCTGGCGCCATCGGCAACTCCTGGGGCGAGGGTGGGAGCTGACCCTCGAAGGCTCCCACATCAGCGACCCGCACTTCCTAGAGGAGTATTTCACTGGTGAGTTCGAGGAGGGCAAGGAGCAGGAAACGCTGGTGTACCTCAAGAAGCAGGAGGACAACTGGGCGGTCACGGGCCTGGCCCAGTGGCGGATCCTCGACTTCCTGACCCAGACCGAGCATCTCCCGGATCTCGGCTTTCACTGGGTCGGGCAGCCGCTCGCCCAGATCCTCAACTACTACAACGAATCTCACATCGGCTTCGTGCGCTATCGGACCGACAATCGCCGGTTCTTCGACGAGAATCGCGTTTTCGACAACACGGGTTCAACCGATATCACGTTCCGCACCGAAACCCGCAACGAACTCGATCTGCCCATCAAGATACCG
>DATIKE010000405.1:0-1544 GCA_035477895.1 Phycisphaerae bacterium | reverse complement strand
TGTGTTGGTTCAGCGGGAATTGGACAAGTTCCCTGTTCGGCCCAGTGACTCGGTTGTTGGGCTGACGATGGCATCATCGACTCTTGGGTGGCGTTTGTCAAGTCCTTGATTTGCAGTTGACAGTTCTTGCGGCTCTCGCCGGTTTGCGGACCGCTTTGCACGACGTACGGTCGGTCGGGTTCGTGCGTTCGCCCCGAGCCTCCCCTTGTGCTTTCAAGGGAGGCTCGCGGCTGGCCAAGAGGGGTCCGCATCCTCCGGCCCGGCAAGTCGGCCGCCACGCAACGACGGCGTGGCCTCCGCCTTGCGGGGGCCTGCCGTCGGCTCGTTCGCGGGGTTGTCGCTGTCGCGGATTCCATGGGTCCTTTCCTATTACGATGTCACGCATTTGCTGCCTGGGTCTCGGTTGCGGCGGCGGTTCGTCGGGCCGCTCGGGCGGCCTGGAGCTTGGCGTCGCGGGCGGCGAAGATCTGCTCAGCCCGTCCTTGGAGTTTGTCCAGCGGGGTGATATAGCCGATCGCGCTGTGCAGACGGATCGTGTTGTACCGCCGGACATAGTCGGTGACGATGCGTCGGGCATCGTCCAGCGACAGCGGGGTCTTGGGCCGGATGCACTCGACCTTGATGGACTGGTTGAATCGTTCGAGCTTTCCGTTGCTCTGGGGGTAGTAGGGGCTGGTCCGCACGTGGGTCATGCCGCTGATTCGGACGAACTGCTTGAAGTCTTTGGCGATGAACTGGGGTCCGTTGTCGGAGATGATCCGGGGCGTGGCATTGGGGAACCGCTCGCGGGCCCGCTGCAGGACGATCTCGACCTGTTGTTCGGTCATGGATTCGCGGATGTCCCACTCGACGAGAAAGCGGCTGAAACCGTCCAGAACGCTGCACAGGTAGTAGAAGGTCCCCTGGATGTTGAGGTAGGAGATATCGATGTGCCAGTGCTCGTGGGGTTTGACCGGCTGCTCGAATCCCCGGCCCTTGCGGGAGTTCGTGTTGGGGTTCCAGCGTCGCAGGACCCCGGCGTCCTTGAGGACGCGATAGACGGTCGCAGGACTGACGGCGAGCTGATCGGCGTCGAGCATCATGTAGGTCAGCCGGCGGTAGCCTTCGCCGGGATGGGTATTCCAGAAGTCCAGAATCATCCGTTTCTCCTCGTCGCGCAGCCAGAAGTCCCTCGGGATCCAGGCGTTGTGCTCGTTGACCTTTCCGTAGCGATGCTGCCACTGGTAGAACTTGCTGCGGGGGATGCCGATCCATTGCACGATCCGCCGATAGCTGACGCCGGTCCGATCGCTCCAGTGACGCACGTAGTCAACGACCTCGTCGCGGACGTCGGGCTGGGCCCAGGCCTCCTTCAGGCCAGGCCAAGCGTTTTTTTTAGACGCACCTGCTCGGCCATGACCTCGGCGATGACCTCGTCCTTGGAGGCCAGGCGGGCCTTGAGCTGCGCGTTTTCTTTCTGGAGCTTCCGGGCGGCGCGGTCCTCGACGCCATGGTTCGTCCGCTCGAAGGCGACGGCCCCATGCTCGAACAGCTCCTGCTGCCAG
>DATIKE010000404.1:0-5960 GCA_035477895.1 Phycisphaerae bacterium | reverse complement strand
CAACAAAAAACCGCCTGCGAAGAAAAAAACTTTCAATTTCGGTCGGGATGCCCTCTCCCCCCGATTCTCCTCTCCCTCATCGGCCTTCGAGCCCCTCAGCCAGCCCCCGAGGTGCGAAGAATCCCCTATTCATCAGGGCTGGCCTTCTGTGTCCGGCCGGTGTTATCTTCTGAGCCTGTGGCCGTGGGCTTGCTGCTGCCGTACAGTGCCCGCGACGAGCAGGGAGAAACCGACCGTGCCGGACAAAGGTCCCATTACTGCGGAAAACCGTGCTTGGCTTTCGTCGGATCCCAATACCCGCCGATTGGCCCGCCTGATCTTCGTTTCCTTTGTGTTTACCTTCCTGGCAGCCCGCTGCGTTGTGTTCCTGATCATGTCCCGCCGGATCCCTGACCTCTACTTTTTCATCGGTCAGACCCATGTGCACCACCTGAATTACGGTATTTTCCTGCTGAGTGGTGTCGGAGCATACCTGATCCTTTCCCGGCCTCAGGGGCGAATGCTGTCCGGCACTGCGTTGGTCTACGGTATCGGTCTGGGCCTGACCTTCGACGAATTCGGAATGTGGCTGCATTTGGGAGGGGGATACTGGCAGCGGGCGAGTTTCGATGCGGTGATCGTCATCGCGGGCCTGCTTGGCTTGGCGGCTGTGTCCCCGCCGTTGCGTTTGATGCGGTTCAACCAGTGGACGACGATCGTAGTCCTTCTGCTTGGTTGCGCTCTTTACGTCCTGTTGATGAATGACTCACTCTGCTATCTTGACTCGCATATCGCCCCCCGGTTGCAACAAATAGAAGAGCGCGCGCCGCAGTGAGTCGGAAGGCCGCAACCGGCCGTTCAGTCCTTCAGCGAAAACGGCGTGAAATCGGTATTCCAGTCGTAGTGATCCTCGTTCTCGGCCCGCTTGAGCAGGCGGACGATCGCGTAGGTCAGCGGTGTGGCCGCCACCTCCACTCCGACCTTGAAGACCCAGTTGAAGAGGACAACCCGCATGATGCTCTCGCCGCTCCAGATGCCCAGAAACGCGATCGGATAAAAGAGCACACTGTCCACGGCTTGCCCGACGACGGTCGAGCCGATGGTTCGGGTCCACAGGAACCGACCGCGGGTCAGCAGTTTCATTTTGGCCATGATGTACGAGTTGGCGAAGTCGCCGGCCCAGTACCCCAGCATCGAGGCGATGACCACCCGCCAGGTGATCCCGAATACCGTCTCCAGTGCCGGCTGCATGATCCTGTTGTTCGGCTCGTCCGGGTCGGTCGGCATGTGGATCACCGTCAGCCCCATGATCGCCGCGAAAGCCAGAGCCCCGAACCCCGCCCAGATGACCTTCCGCGTCCGGGCATAGCCGTACACCTCGGTCAGCACGTCGCCGAAGATGTAGCTGATGGGGAAGAAAAGGTTCCCCGCCCCGAAGGTCACGCCGAGTACCCGGCAGACCTTGCCCACGCCGATAAGGTTCGAGCAGAGCAGGACGGCCACAAAAGCGGCCATGATCAGGTCGTAGTACTTGTAGTGTCGGGTCTGCTGCATGAGGCACACGGGCGCCGCGGTCGGCTGGTCATGGAATGCGGGGTCGTACCGTAAGAACCGACCAGCCAAAAAACTGCGTCAGAGGAATGGTAGGGGGGAGGGGGCGGGCCGGCAAGCCTTCGGGGATCGCGTCTATCTGCGCGAAACTGTCGGTTGCCGGGAATCCTTCCGGTGGTCTTGGTCCGATTGGCGGCCGTCCTGGTGCATCTCGAAGGGGGAGTCCCGCCGCGGTTCTGGTGGATACTTCCTTGCGCACGGACGGAGGTAGCGCAGTTGCATCTCCACCAGCCGGTTTTTAAGATAGCCGCACTTTTCATGGAGGTGCATAATGCGAAGTCCGCGCTGTCAGCTACCGTTCGCCCGCCTGGTACTTGTATCGCTCTCCGCTGGTATTCTTGCGGCCTCATTGGCCGGCTGCCAGGCGGCCAAACCGCTGCCCCCGACGGCCACCCGGCCTTATCTCGAGGCGTCGGCCGCGGACATGCAGTGGTTCCGGCAGGCCAAGTTCGGCCTGTTCATTCACTGGGGGCCGGTCAGCATCAAGGGCACCGAGATCGGCTGGTCGCGCAGTGCCGAGCGGCCCGGTCGACAGGGCAAGGGTGAGGTTCCTGTCGAGATCTACGACAACCTCTACAAGCAGTTCAACCCGACCGGTTTCAACGCCGACGAGTGGGTCGCCACGGCCAAGGCCGCGGGCGTGAAGTACCTCGTATTCACCTCGAAGCACCACGACGGTTTCTGCATGTTCGACACGAAGTTGTCAGACTACAAGATCACCAACTCACCGTTCAAACGCGACATCTGCGCCGAGCTGGCCGACGCCTGTCACCGAGCGGGCCTCAAGCTCGGCTGGTATTACTCGCAGCCGGACTGGCACCATCCCGACTATCGCACCGAGAACCACGCGCGCTACCTTCAGTACATGCACGGGCAGGTCCGCGAGCTGCTGACGAACTACGGCAAGGTGGACATCATGTGGTTCGACGGCCTCGGGGGCTCGGCCGAGGACTGGGATGCCGACAATCTCTTCAGGATGATCCGTTCGCAGCAGCCGGGCATCCTGATCAACAACCGGGCCGGTCTGCCCGCCGACTACGACACGCCCGAGCAGAAAATCGGCCAGGCCGAGGGCGGCCGGCCCTGGGAAACCTGCATGACCATCGGCGAGCAGTGGGCTTACAAGCCCAACGACTACGTCAAGTCGCTCAAGGAGTGTCTCCACGTGCTCATCAAGGTGGTCGGCGGTGACGGCAACCTGTTGTTCAACGTCGGGCCGCGCCCGGACGGCCGGATCGAGCCAGAGCAGGTCGATCGCCTCAAGGCCATGGGGCAGTGGCTCCAGACCAACGGTCGGACGATCTTCGGTACCCGCGGCGGGCCCTTTATACGTGACTATTGGGGGACCAGCACCCACCGGGACCGCACCGTCTATCTGCACGTGCTGGGCTGGGACGAGGGCCGGGTCAGGCTGGCGCCGGTTCCGCGCAAGATCCTGTCAGCCGCCTTGCAGGATGGCAGCCCGGTCGAATTCAAACAGACCGCCGGACACATCACCCTGATCGTCCCTCCGCAACGACAGGACCCGATCGACACGATCGTCACGCTGCAACTGGATCGGTCGGCCGGTGGCCTGAAACTGCCCGCGTTGCCCTCGGGTTCGCTGGCCAAAGGCCGCAAGGCTTCAGAGGCCGATACCGGACAGAAAGAAAAGGATAATCCGACCGCCAATGCCTTCGATGATGATTACACGACGATCTGGCAGGCCTTCATGAGGCAACCGCCCGCCCGGCTGGAGGTCGATCTTGGCAGCGATACGAAGATCGATCGTGCTCGGTTGTGTGAAATCCTCGACCGCACGCGGGAGTTCGTCATCGAATGCCGCGGCAGCGACCAGGAGGAGTGGAAACCGCTTGCCAGGGGCACAACAATCGGCCAGAGCCGCCTCGTCCGGTTCGAGCCGACCGTGACCCGGCACATTCGCTTGGGTATTCTGAAGATAGACGGAAATCGTCCCGCCCAGTTGGCCGAGTTTCAGATCTTCGCGCCGGTCCAGTAAGCCCGCGAGTTGAGACCCGAGCCAAGGACGAATGCGCACCTTTCGTGGAGGGACGACAAACATGTTGCGCAACGCTTGTGTTGGCAAGTATCATCATGGTTCTCGGGCCCGGAGCGATCGGCCTGGCTGATGGGGCGGGCCGGCCCTCTTCGCCTCGGCGTGTGTACGTTTGCCTGATGAACCCCCGCGAACACCCGGACGACGTTCGCCGACCGGTTCAGCCGCCGGACTGGGAGACCTTCGGTCATCAGACCCACTTCACGGTTTTGCGCGGGTTTGCCGTCGAGAACGACCGCATCGTGGGTTACCGGGAGGAGATCGACAAGTACGTCCGCACGCATGATCTTGGTGACGTTCTCTGGCCGGCTTACCCCATCCTGTTCGCGAACAATCTCAGCGAGCTCGTTTGTGACTCCCTGGGGGCCAAGGCCATCGCGGACGTTCTCCGGATCGCACCCGGACAAACCTATGGTCCTTGACGTCCTCTACGACGGGCAGGATGCGGAATACCAGGACGCCTGTGCGCTCCAACGGGTCACCGCGGCATGGTCCTCAACGAACCCCCATCCGACGTCGATGACGCCGCGCCCGCCGAACGACCTTGTCCCTGCCGAACGGTAACGATGTGGTATTTCGTCCGATCTGGAGCCCGCGATCCTGGGTCCCAGGGTGAGGTTGCATTCACTTGTCGGCTTGGTTTCCGCCGTGTCGGACGATGTTCCCCTCGACCATGTAAATAACGTCCTCGGCGATGTTGCAGGCCAGGTCGGCCATCCGCTCGATGTTCCGGGCGGCGCCGAACAAGGCCAGGAGCGTGCGGGCATGGTCGGGTTTCTTCGTGATCTCGCGGAGGAACGCCTCGCGGGCCTCGCCCTTCAGGTTGTCGACCTCGTCGTCGGTCGCGCGGACCTTCCGGGCCAGGCCGGTGTCCATGTTCACCAGGGCGTTCAGCGACTCGCGGAGCATCCAGAGCGCCTTGTCCACCATCACGCTCTCGAAAACGTGAAGCAGCGAAGCGTTCCCCGCCCGGGCGGTGATCTCGACCTTGTTGGCGATATTCACCGCCTGGTCCCCGACTCGCTCCAGGTCGTTGTTGATCTTCAGCAGGGCGACCACGAAGCGCAGATCCACCGCCACCGGCTGGTACAGAGCGAGGATCTTAAGGCACTCCTCCTCGATGGCAACTTCCTTGCGGTCGATTTCCTCGTCTCGGTCGAGCACGCGGTCCGCCAGGGACTTGTCGCCGGTGGACAGGGCCTTGAGCGAAAGCTGCACGTTTTCCTCCACCAGGGCTCCAAGGGCGAGAATGTGTTTCTTCAACTTGTCGATTTCACGATGCATGTGGACGGACATGATTCACCCCCGCCGCGATTTCCTTTGGTTACCCCGCGAGGCATCCCCCTGATATTAACCGAATCGTCCGGTGATGTAGTTCTCCGTCTGCTGGTCGCGGGGCTTGGTGAAGATCTGCTTGGTCGTGCCGAACTCCACCACCAAGCCTTCGTAGAAAAACGCCGTGTGGTCCGAAACCCTGGCCGCCTGCTGCATGTTGTGGGTCACGATGACGATCGTGTACTCGCCCCGCAGTTCCCCGATCAGGTCCTCGATGCGGGCCGTTGCCCGCGGGTCCAGCGCCGAGGCCGGCTCGTCCATCAGCAGGATCTCAGGGTCGACCGCCAGGGCCCGGGCGATGCATAGCCGCTGCTGTTGCCCGCCGGACAGCCCCATTGCGTTGTCCTCCAGCCGGTCCTTGACCTCCTCCCAGAGCCCCGCGCGGATCAGGCAGTGCTCGACGATCTCGGCCAGTTGCCCCTTGTCCCTTGTGCCGTGCAGCCGCGGCCCGTAAGCCACGTTGTCAAAGACCGACTTGGGGAACGGGTTGGACTTCTGAAACACCATGCCCACCTTCTTGCGAAGGGTGACCACATCCATGTCGGGCACGTGGATGTCCTGGTCGCCGATCAGCACCTGCCCCTCGATCCGCACCCCTTCAATCACGTCGTTCATCCGGTTAAGACATCGCAGAAACGTGGACTTGCCGCAACCGGACGGGCCGATCAGGGCCGTGACCAGTCCGGCCGGGATGGCCATCGACACGTCGAACAGGGCCTGCTTCGCACTGTACCACAGGTTCAGCCCCGTCGTTTTGATCTTCGTCGGAGCGGTAGTCACGTCAGGTCTGTCTGGCGAGATTACCATCGGTACTTCTTCCTCATGTAGCTTCTCAGGATGATCGCCCCGAGGTTGGCCGCCAGAACCAGTGTCAGCAGCACGAGTGCAGAACCGTACTGCATCGGCCGGACCTTGTCCGTCGCCGGGTGCTGCGTCGCCAATACGTAGAGATGGTAAGGCAAGGCCATCACCTGGTCGA
>DATIKE010000403.1:0-14378 GCA_035477895.1 Phycisphaerae bacterium | reverse complement strand
CGAGGGCCGCCTGGCCGCGGAGACGGCTCGCCGCGTGGAGGAGGCCCGCGAGGCGTTGACCGCCCGAATGGCCGGCCACGAGGAACGGATCACCGCCCTGAACGGGCAGCAACAGCAGATCACACAGGTCGCGGACCAGCTCAAAAGCGAATTAACCGGAAACAGGAGTGAACTTCAGACGGTCCGGAGCGAGCAGGCGGAAGCCATTGAACGCCTGGCCGCGGAGACGGCTCGCCGCGTGGAGGAGGCCCGCGAGGCGTTGACCGCCCGAATGGCCGGCCACGAGGAGCAAATCGCGGCCCTGGATCGAGCGGTCGGCGAGCGAATCACGTCCGTCAGCGAAACCCTGGCCGGCCTGGAGCGCCGGGCGTCGACCCGACAGGACATCGAGGAGGTCCGCCGGCAGCAGGCCGCCGCGGTCGGCGAAGTCCTCAAGCTGATCGGCCGGCAGAGCGACGAACTGGTGGTATTCAGGGGGGAGGTGGCTGTCCAGGCGGAGAGGCGATCGGGCGAGCAGAAGGCCCTGTACGAGGAGATCAGAAGCCGGATCTCGGCCCAGGCTGAACACCTGGCCCAGCTCCAGGCCAGACTGGTTGAGGAGACCAAGCTCGTCCAGGCGCGGTTTGCCGAGCTGAGCGAGCGGTTTGCCGAGCGGGCGGAGGTCGAGGCCCTGGATGCGAAACAGGCAGCCCGGATCGCCGCACTTCGCCGAGACGGAGAGTCGTATGCGGCCGAAATCTCGCACCTGCGGGAATCGCACGAGGCTCTTGAGGGTCGGCAGGCGGCCCAGGTCACCGAGCTGCGCCAGAATCGGGAGATGGACGCGGCGGAGATCGCCCGCCTGCGCGAATCACACGAAGCCCATGCCACCGAGGTTCTCGGTCGCATCGATGCCAACCGGGATACGCTCAAGAAACTCTTCGGCACCGTGCTCAAAAGGTTCCGCGCGACTCAGGAGCGGCTTGCCACCCTCGCGTCGTCCACGGTCGGCAAGGACGAGCTTGCGGACCTGAGGGCCCGTCAGGAACGTGAATCGCAGGCCCTGCTGGAGCAGTTTGAGGGTCAGAAGCTGGCTATGGAGGCCCGGTTTGACCGGATCGTCTGGCGACTGCAGGAAACCAAGAACCAGCTTGACACGTTGTCCGCGGATACGGCCAAGGCCGCCGACTTCGAGCAGTTTCGGTGCCAAGCCGCCGAGGATCGCGAGAAGGTGCTGGCCCTGCTGAGTGTGCAGCGGCGGGATATGGAATCAATGGCAGAGGCGACGCAAGCCCGGTGCGAGGCCCTGTCCGCGAGGCTGGATGCCCTGCCGGCCGACATCGCCACGGCCGGGCAGGTCGAGCAGGTTCGCCACGAGCACGCGGAGCAGATCCGCGAGGTGCTCGGCCAGCTCGATCAGTCCATACGACAGGTGTCGGAGTATTGCGATCGCACCAGCACGGCGGTGGCGGCCTTGGCCGCCGAGGCGGCGACCTCCAGCGAAGTGGGCGAACTGCGCGACGAGCACACCCGCAAGATCGATGAGATCCAGGGGCGGATGAATCAGCAGGAGGAGTCTCAGCTCAACCGGCTGCATCTCCTGGCCCGCAGGGTCAAGGAGCATGCCCGGCGGATGGGCCAGTTGGAGGAGCAGGCCGGCACGCCGGTGCGGCTCGAGCTGGCGCCGACCGCCGGTGCGAAGCTTGGCCACATCGTCGAGGCCGCCCACCAGCAGCACTCCTGCCTGACCGAAGCGGTCGAACGGGCCGGGACCATCGCCTCGTACCTGCACGAAGCTTCCTCCCGGGTCCAGGCGACCCTGACCCAGTGGGCGGACAACGCCGACCGGGTCGACGAGCAGTCGCGCCACCTGCGGACCGCGGCCGAGACCTCCGCCAGAATCCTCATCGCGATGAAGAAATGCCACTCCGCCCTGGATCGCAAGTTGAACTCGAGCCGCTGGCAGCAGGAGCTGGCACGCGGCGAGGCAGTCTCCCAACGCCTCGATAAGTCGACCGCCGAGGCCCAGGCAGCCGTCAAGCAGTTGAACGCCGTCCTCCGCGATTTCGATCGTATCCAGGAGACGGCCGACGACTGGTCGGCCCGAACCAAGCGGACCCAGAATACGGTCGAGGAGATGACCCGGCAGGCCCGGCAGACCGTGCAGCAGCTTTCGCGCCTGCTGGCTGAGGCGTCATCGACGAACTCGAAGTTCGATCAGAGCCTCAACCGGCGTAAGCAGATGCTCAACGCCGTCGCCCAGAACACTACCCGCCTGATGGAGCTCATCGAGACCGCCCACCAGGTGGACGAAGGGACCGGCAAGGCCGCTTCCAGAAAAACGGATTCAAGGAAAATCGACCGGAGCCCCCGCGTATCCGGCATCGATTGGCCGAACCTCCGCGTGCGGTCGACGGCTCACGTAGGCTGATTCGCTCATCGGATCCCGCAATCGGGTCTCCTGCACCCGATCGCCATGCCTGACAGGGGCAGACCATCGCACCACGGGTCTGCCCCTCCTGCTTTTTTACGACCAACGGTTGTTCGGCGAGCGGTCGCCTGTTGATTGTTTCCTGCCCGGTTCGATTGTGACGCCGCGGGCCGCGCCTTACACTCCCGTTGGTTATTTCGTCGAGACCCATGCCGCTGGAGGTGATTGCTATGTTGATTTCCTCTTTCTGCCTGTTCACATGGCTTGGCGTCGTGCCCGCGGCGGACCCCGCGACGCATCAGGCCACCGGCGTCAAGGTCGGCGAGATCACCCCTGATTCGGCCATGATCTGGGTCCGGCTGACCGCTCAGTCCCGGCGCAAGGCCGACGGCATCGTTCGCCGGGGCAGGCCCGCGCGGCACCTTGACCCCGGCATGAGCGTCAACCAGCTCGAGGGCGAATGCCCCGGGGCGACCGGCCGGGTTCGCGTCCGGTACGGACTCACGCAGGATCTGGCCGACGCACAGGCGACCGAGTGGGCGGCCGTCGGCGAAACCACCGACTACGCCCACGTATTCCGTCTGACGGGGCTCAAGCCCGCGACGCGCTATTACTACGCCTCTGAAACGGCAAGCCCGGATGACTCGACGCCGCACGCGCCCTTGCGCGGCTCGTTTGCGACCGCGCCGCCCGCCGACGTGCCGGCCAAGGTGATGTTCACCGTGGTCACCGGCCAGATGTACAAGGACGTCGACCACCCCGACGGGTATCACATCTACGAGGCGATGGCCCGGCTCAAGCCCGATTTCCTCATCCTCACCGGCGACACCGTCTACTACGACAACGAGGACCCGATCGCCAACACCGTGCCCATCGCCCGGTACCACTGGCATCGCATGTACAGCTATCCGCGCTTGATCAACTTCCACTTGCAGGTGCCGGCCTACTGGGAAAAAGATGACCATGACACCTACTACAATGATTGCTGGCCGACAATGGTGGTCGAGGATATGTCGCCCCTGACGTTCAAGGACGGGCTTCGTGTTTTTAGCGAGCAGGTGCCCGCGGGCAAAGTCCCGTACCGCACCTTCCGATGGGGCAGGAATCTCCAGGTCTGGCTGACCGAGGGCCGGAACTTCCGCTCGCCGAACACCGACCCCGACGGCCCCGACAAGACCATCTGGGGCAAGGAGCAGAAGGAATGGCTGAAACGCACGCTGCTGAGCAGCGACGCGGAGCGGAGGATCCTGATCAGCCCGACACCGATCGTCGGGCCCGACCGTCCCAACAAAACTGACAACCACAGCAACAAGGCGTTCGCCTACGAGGGCAACGAATTCCGCCGCTGGGCGGCCGAGCATCTGCCGCACAACTTCTTCATCATCTGTGGCGACCGCCACTGGCAGTATCATTCGGTAGACCCGGCCACCGGCGTGCAGGAGTTTTCCTGCGGGCCGGCCAGCGACGAGCACGCCGAGGGCTCGCCCGGCCTCGACCCGAAGTACCACCGATTCCATCTCGTCAAGGGCGGCTTCCTGTCGGTGGCCGTCGAGCCGACCGGCAAGACCAGCCGGCTGACCTTCCGATTTCATGGCGTTCACGGCAAGGTGGTTTACGAGTTTTCTCCCGAGTCACCGGCCACCCAGCCGCGCTGAGTCTCGGCAGGTATGTGCCGGTTCAGTCCCCGACGGTCTATTCATCAGCTCTCGCACGCATGCTCCGGTCAGCGCACGAGCTTTTCGCAGAAGTCGCGGTACTGACGCTCGAAGGTGTCGAGATCCTCGGTGATGTACCGGCGGAGGATCAGTTCGCCGTAGGAGGCGTCGCCGGCTTCCGGCTTGGCCGCCCGGTACGCGCGGATGTTGTGGTGCATGTGCTGGGTGCCCAGGTCGGCCAGCAGGCGGGTGAAAGACCGCGTGTAGTCTCGGACTCCGCCTTCGCGTAGAAACAGCACCAGCGACCAGACCTGGGCATAATACCCGCGGGTCACCTGCCCGGTCTGGACCACGGCCTGGCCTGCATTCATGGCCAGCAGTGTGCGCAGGGGGATCCATGCCTGCGGAGAGGAGAGGCCTTCGCGGAGGTTGTTCCTGCGGAAGTAGTTCAGCCGGGGGGTGAATCGCGGCCGGCCGTCCGACCGCAGATCGAAGGATTCCCATTGCGTTGCGAGCCCCTCGTTCAGCCAGGCGACAATGGGTTCCGGGAAGAACTTGGCCATGTACTGATGGAACCCCTCGTGGGCCAGAAGCGTCAGCGTGCTGTCCCGGCCCAGATCCCAGACTACGGCGGTGGCGGTTTGGGGCTCGACATAGCCGCCGGCCTTGATGTGAAGGTACACCTGGGCCCTCTGGGGCACGAACAGCTTCGTGAAGGCCGCCCATTGTTCGCGGGTCGCGAAAAGATATACTTCGAGTTTCCGCGGGTGTCCTATCGCCGGAGGCAATAACCGGTTATACTCGGCAAAGGTAGTCTCCAGGAAATTTGGCAGCGCCTGCCTGAGAACGGGGTCCGTCGCGGTGATCTTCAGGTCATAGTGATCCGTTTCGAGGCGAATACCCTCGATACCCGCGGCGGGCGACCAGGTGGACTCCCGGACCGTCACGGGCTTCTCGCCGAAAGCTCCGCAACCGCCCAGGCCGAAGGCCACGAGCAGCGGAGTACCCCCTGCCATCCACGCGCCGGCCCTGAAACGTCGATTCATGCGCGATTTCCTTTCGGTCGGCGACGGTCGGGCGGTCGCCTTGAACCTGGACGGACCTTTTGATACCGTCTCGGGGCTTGGTTTTCCACGGCTC
Organism: Phycisphaerae bacterium; assembly: GCA_035477895.1. GTDB lineage: Bacteria > Planctomycetota > Phycisphaerae > UBA1845 > PWPN01 > JAPKGY01. The sequence goes on along the minus strand of DATIKE010000403.1, from coordinate 9,173 downwards.
GGGGGTGCGAGCCGGATCTGGTGAACAACAGGAGTCCAAATCGTGCTCAAGATTGCGGTGATCGGTGGAGACGGGACCGGGCCGGAAGTCGTGCGCGAAGGCCTAAAAGTCCTCAAGGAGGTGGCCGGCAAGGAGGGTTTCAAGTACGAAACCAAGGACTATGACCTCAGCGGAAAGGCTTATCTGGCCCGGGGCGGCGACCCCCATGTTCAGAACATTCCGATCGTCACCGATGAGCAGATCGCCGAGCTTCGGGAATTCGACGCGATTTACCTTGGCGCGGTGGGCGACCCGGACATCGTGCCGGGGGTGCTCGAGCTGGGCTTGCTGCTGCGGTTGCGGTTCGTGCTGGACCAGTACATCAACCTGCGGCCGGTGAAGCTGTATCCCGGCGTGCCGACACCGCTGGCCGGCAAGGGGCCCGAGGACATCAACTTCGACGTGATCCGTGAGAACACCGAGGATCTGTACTTCGGCGGCGGCGGGTTCCTCCGCAAGGGCACGCCGAACGAGGTCGCGACCCAGGAGATGATCGCCACGCGGTTCGGCGTCGAGCGCTGCCTGCGCTGGGCATTCGATTTCTGTCGGAAGAAGAACAAGAAGAAGCAGCTCACCCTGGTGGCCAAGCGAAATGTGCTGACCTACGCGCATGATCTGTGGTGGAGGGCTTTCAATGAGATCGGCGACAAGGACTATCCCGATATCACGCGGGACTACAACCACGTCGACGCCTGCTGCATGTGGTTCGTGAAGAACCCCGAGTTCTACGACACGATCGTCGTGCCGAACATGTTCGGCGACATCATCACCGACCTGGGCGCGATGATCCAGGGCGGCATGGGCGTGGCCGCCGGCGGCAACATCAACCCGCGGGGCGTGAGCATGTTCGAGCCGATCGGCGGCAGCGCCCCGAAGTACACCGGGCAGAACGTGATCAACCCGATCGCGGCGATCGCCTCGCTGGCCATGCTGCTTCGCGTGGTCGGCGACCAGAAGAACATGCCCGCGGTCCGCAAGGCCGGCGACCGGGTCGAGAAGGCCGTCACCGCCACCTGTCCGAAGATGAAGTCCCAGTCGGCCGGCAGGATGGGGTACTCGACCTCCCAGGTCGGCGACCTGGTCTGCGAGGCGTTGTAAGAGCCTATCCCAGGGTTTGACGTCATGGGCACGTCCTGTCGGGTGTGCGTCTCGTGATTCGGTGACACGAGGGCCTCTGGTGACCCGTATGATCGGGTCGGCAAGGGGCCGGGCGGGCGACAGGGACGCCCGGCGGGGGGCGCCTGCGTCGGTTTTGCGTCGGCCTGCACGCGGCGGTAAGATGAGGGGTTCTCGGTTCAAGCGGCTGGGGCGAGGCGTCCTGGGCCGTCTGTGGGGCGGGAAACCGTCCAGCCGGCATGGCTAAATGCCTATCCCAGTTGGTGTGGCACGGGCGTCTCGCCCGTGCACTCACCGGCGAGACGCCGGTGCCGCACCGACCTGCCGAGATAGGCTCTAAGGCAGTTGGTGTGATGACCCTCGATGAGCTCCGCAAACAGATCGACGCGATCGACCAGGAACTGGTCGCGTTGCTGAACCGCCGTGCGGAGGTCGTCGTGGAGGTCGGCAGGATCAAGAATGCCGACGGCACGCCGATCTACGCCCCGGACCGGGAGAAGGCGGTTTTCGAGAAGGTATGCCGGGCCAACAAGGGCCCCCTGCCGGACAAGACGCTGGTCGCGATTTACCGCGAGCTGATGAGCGGGTCGTTCGCCCTGGAGCGGCCGCTGCGAATCGCATACCTGGGGCCGGAGGGGAGCTACTCGCACCTGGCGGCCGTGGAGAAATTTGGGGCGTCCGTCGAATACGAGCCGGTGGCGAACATTCATGGCGTGTTCGATGAGGTGGCCCGGGAGCACGCCGACTTCGGCATCGTGCCGATCGAGAACACGGTTGGCGGCGGGGTGATCGACACGCTGGACGCGCTGGTGGAAACCGACATTCAAATCTGCGCGGAGATCAACCGGTCGATCCACCATAACCTGCTGGCCAACTGTGCGTTGGAGGAAGTGCAGCAGGTGTACTCGAAGCCGGAGGTGTTCGCCCAGTGCCAGCGGTGGCTTGGCGAGACGAATCTGGCGAACAAGACGATCGCGGTGGCCTCGACGAGCAAGGCCGCGGAGCTGGCCCGCGATGAAAAGGGGGCGGCGGCGATCGCCAGCACGCTGGCGGCCGAGCTGTACGAGCTGAAGATTGTCTGTGGGAACATCGAGGACAACCCGAAGAACACCACACGGTTCTTCGTGATCGGCCACGAGCCGGCCAAGCCCACCGGGGACGACAAGACATCGGTCGTGTTCACGACCAAGGATGAGCCGGGAGCCCTGGTGAGCGTGTTGCAGGCGTTCAAGGACAACGGGGTGAACATGTCGTTCATCCAGTCCCGGCCGAGCAAGAAACGGAACTGGGAGTACTACTTCTTCGGCGACCTCAAGGGGCACCAGGACAGGCCGGGCGTGACCCAGGCGATTATGGCGGCTCGCGAGCACTGCCTGAGGCTGAACGTGCTGGGATCATACCCGCGGGCCGCCGAGATGTTCTGAGAACTGGACCGGGGCTGAAAATCAGGGTTTGGAGATTTGATATCTCAGATTGAAGAATGGAGACGAGGATGCGACGGAAGTACGTGGCGGGCAACTGGAAGATGAACCTGACGTTGAGCGAGGCGAAGGCCCTGGTCGAGGGGCTGCTGGCCGGCCTGCCGGGGGACTGCCCGGCGGACTTGGCCGTGTTTCCGTCGTTTGTTTACGTGCAGGCGCTCAAGCCGTTGCTCAAGGGGCGGATGGAGATCGGGGCCCAGAACTGCTATTTCGAGAACAGCGGCGCGTTCACCGGCGAGGTTTCGCCGGCGATGCTGAAGGATGTGGGTTGCGACTCGGTGATCATCGGGCACAGCGAGCGCCGACACGTTCTGGGTGAGACGAACGCGATGCTGAAGAAGAAAGTCGTCGCCGCCCTGAAAGCCGGCCTGAAGGTGATTTACTGTGTGGGCGAGAAGCTCGATGAGCGTGAAGCGAACAGGACCGAGGCGGTCTTGCACGGCCAGATTCACGAGGTTCTCGGTCCGGACGTCAGCCTGGAGAATGTGACGCTCGCGTACGAGCCGGTCTGGGCAATCGGCACCGGCAAGACCGCCACGCCGACCCAGGCCCAGGAGGCCCACGCGTATATCCGCAAGGAGATCGCCCGGCTGTACGGTCCGGCTGCGGCCGAGGCCCTGCGGATTCAGTACGGCGGGAGCGTGAAGGCAAGCAATTCCCAGGAGTTGATGGCTCAGGCGGATGTGGACGGCGCCCTGGTCGGCGGGGCAAGCCTGAAGGCGGACGAGTTCCTGGGAATCATCAAGGGGGCCATCGCCGCGCAGGCGGGCGGGCGGTAAGGCGGCACTCGAACGAGTACAACGTAAGAGAGGAATCACGGCGATGGAGATACTGGCTTCAGCCCTGGTGCGGTGGATCATCACGGTTCTGTTCGTGACGATCTGCATCCTGCTGATCACGGTGGTGCTGCTGCAGAAGGGTCGCGGCGGCGGGTTGGCGGGCGCGTTCGGCGGCGCGGGCGGGCACAGCGCGTTCGGCGCCAAGACCGGCGACGTCTTCACCTGGATAACGATCGCGCTGACCGCGATGTTCGTGGTGGTTTCCATCATCGGGAACTTCACGTTCATTCCGGACTCCGAGCAGATACCGACGCCGATGATGACTCCGGCGGACGCACCGGAATCGGGCGGCGCGGCACCAGCGGAGGCGCCGCTATCCGGTTCGCCTGTCGCAACGCAGCCGGGCGGCTGAGGCGCCCTGCCGCCGGCCCGGGCGGTGACCGCCACAAGTGGCGCCCCGGTCCGCAGGAACCCGAGAGACGGACGCGAACGAATGATTCAGTCGATGACCGGTTACGGCGAGGCACAGCACACCGAGGACGGGGTGTCGTACGCGCTGGAGGTTCGGAGCCTGAACGGCCGGTATCTCAAGATCTCGATCAAGCTGCCGGAAACGCTGTCGCTGTTCGAGCCGGAGGTGGAGAAACTGATTCGCGGGCGTCTGACGCGGGGCAGCGTGTTCTGCACCCTGCGGCTGCGGGACAACACGCCGGGAGCGGCGCAGGAAGTAAACCGGGCGGCGCTGGAGAGTTACGTTCAGCAGTTACAGGTGGTATCGCCGTCGGGTCCGGTGCGGATCGACCTGGCGGGATTGCTGGCCCTGCCGGGCGTGTGCCAGCCTCCGGAAATCGACGAGGCGAAGCGGCAGGAGCAGTGGAAAACGCTCGATAAACTGACGAACCGGGTTCTCGACCACGTCATCGAGATGCGCAAGGTGGAGGGGCGGTCGCTTTGCGATGATCTTCTGAAGCAGTGCCTGCAGATACGGCATAGCCTAACGACGGTTTCGGAGCGGGCCCCGGTCGTTCGTCGCGAATATCATCAGCGGCTGTTGCAGCGGACAAACGAGCTGATCGCGGAGTCGAGGCTGCAACTGCAGTTGGACGATCTGAAGCGCGAAGTGGCGCTGTACGCCGAGCGAAGCGACATCAACGAGGAGATCACCCGGCTGAGCTGCCATCTCGACCATTTCGAGAGCCTGTGCCGGGCGGACAATCAGGCCGGGCGGAAGCTGGACTTCCTGGCCCAGGAGATGCTGCGGGAGGCGAACACGATCGGCAGCAAAGCCAACGATGCGGAGGTCGCCCATCACATTGTGGACATCAAGGGGGCGATCGATCGCTTGAAAGAGCAGGTTCAGAACGTCGAGTGACCACGGTTCGGCCGGTGACGGCCAGGGAACGCGATGGTGACGGCAACCGGGCATGAAAATCAGGGTGTGCTGCTGATCGTCAGCGGGCCAAGCGGCGTGGGCAAGACGACGGTGTGCCGGCGGCTGGCGGAACGCCTGGATGCGCTGCTGAGCGTGTCGATAACCACCCGGCCGCGCCGGCCGGGCGAAGTGGACGGGCAGGCGTATTCCTTCGTGAGCCGGGAGGATTTCGAGGAGCGGATCCGGCGGGGGCAGGTGCTGGAACACGCCGAGGTGTACGGCGGACACCTGTACGGCACGCCGGCGGAGCCGGTGAATGAATCGCTGGCATCCGGGCGCGATGTCATCCTCGAGATCGAGATCAACGGCGCGATCCAGGTGAAGCGACGGATGCCGCACGCGGTGGGCGTGTACATGCTGGCCCCGTCGCCGGAGGATCAGAAAGACCGGCTGATGGGACGGCGGCAGGACTCGGCGTCGGCGATGGCCGAGCGGCTGAGCAAGGCGGACGGTGAGATTCGCTATGCCCAGGAGTGCGGGGCATACGATCTTTTTGTGGTCAACCAGGACATTGATGAAACGGTCGAATCGCTGGTCCGGCTCGTAGCCCGGACCCGGGCGAAGGCGGCCGGATGCTCAACACAGGAGAATGTTGGAAGATGATCGAGTACCTGAAAGACGACGAGATCATCAAGAAGGCCGGCGGGCGCTTCAAGCTCACGGCGCTCATGCAGAAGCGCTGGATCGAGCTGATGCAGGATGCTCGCCCGCTGGTCGATCCGGACAACAAGCAGGAGCTGGAAATCATCGCCCAGGAGATCATGGAGGACAAGATTTCGGCGGTGACCGGTGAGCCCGAAGCCCCACAAACGGAGTCGGCGTCCGGTGGCGAACAACAGTAATCAGGATTGCGCCGGCCGACCACCGCGCGACCTCGAGGGGTACGAGGTCGCGATCGGCGTCGGAGGCGGCATCGCGGCGTACAAGGTCTGCCGGGTCGTCTCGGGCCTGGTGCAGCGGGGTTGCGGCGTGACCGTCGCGATGACCGACGCGGGGGCACGATTCGTCACCCCGCTGACGTTTCAGGCCCTGACGCATCGGCAGGTCTTCACGACGATGTGGCAGCAGGAGGGGTATTACGATCCACAGCACCTGGCGCTGACCGAACTGGCGGACCTCTTCCTGGTGGCTCCGGCGACGGCGGACCTGATCGGCAAATTCGCCGCCGGCATCGGGGACGATCTGGTGACCACGCTGATGCTGGGCCGCGATTGCCCGGTGCTGCTGGCTCCGGCCATGAATACGCGGATGTGGAATAACCCGATCGTGCAGGGCAATCTCACCTGTCTGCGGGATCTCGGGTTCGGCATCGTCGAGCCGGGGGAAGGATTCCTGGCCTGCGGCACGACCGGTGTGGGCCGGATGGCCGAGGCGGAAGAGATCATCGAGGCGGCGGTCAAACGCCTCCGCAACAACCCACCCAGGCAGGCCGGATCCAACCATTGAGGGCAGCCGCGTGAAGCTCCTTGTTTCCGCCGGTCCGACGCGCGAGCACCTCGACCCGGTGCGTTTCATTTCCAATGCTTCTTCAGGCCGAATGGGATACGCGATCGCGCGGGCGGCGGCCGCTCGCGGTCACCAGGTCACGCTCGTGACCGGGCCGGTCGAGATTGAACCTCCCAGGGGAGTCAAGGTCATTGCGGTGCGGACTTCCGCGGAGATGGCATCGGCCTGCAGGCGGGTGTTCCGTGACTGCGACGCGGGCATGATGGCCGCGGCCGTGTGCGACTATCGCCCGGCGCGGTCCGAGGCCCGGAAAACTCCGAAGTCCGGTCGGCCGATTCGCGTCCTGCTGGAGCCGACGGAGGACATCGCCGCTTCGCTGGGGCGGCGAAAGGGGCGACGCGTGCTTGTCGGGTTTGCCCTCGAGGACCACGCGGGCCGGCTGCATGCGGAGCGCAAACTGCGAGCCAAGCACTTCGATCTGATCGTGCTCAACGGGCCTTCGAACATCGGGAGCACGCAGGCAACCGTTGAGTTCTACTCGCCCGAGGAAGGGTGGTCACGACAGGTCCGTGGATCTAAGAGGGTCGTTGCCCGGCGGATCGTCCGGATGGTCGAGACGAGGGTAGCTGGTCGGTGTCAGGCGAGGTGACGCAATAATGGCGGATTTCGCGGGAAGCCTCTACCGGCAACTGTCTTACCTCGTCAGCCTTCCGGAACGGACGGTCCGCTCGCTGGCCGCCATGGCGGGTGGGACGATCGGCCTGTTGAGCGAAACGTTGTTCCCTGAGTCGTTGCGCGATACCACCCTGTATCGCGTTTTCCTGGGCGATACGCAGCGGTTTATGGTCGAGAAAATCGCGCAGGTCCGGCCGGCGGACGCGGAGGCGGCTCAGGCCGCGGCGAGCGCGGACCCGCAGTACATGCCCAAAAAGATGCTGGGGACGGCCCTGGAGACCGCGGGGCTTTTCGCGATGCACCTGTCGCCGCTGTGGGTTTTCGCGATTGCCTCCGACGCGGCGGCGGGCAGCAACACTTTCCTGGCCCGGCTTGTTGAGCAACTCAGAAGCAACGGTGTGATCTTGCCGGAGACGAACGTCGACGGCCTGTCCGATCTGCTGGCGGCGGTTCAGGACGGCGCGCGGCAGAGCGCCGCCGCCGTGGATACGCCGCCGCTGTCGCGCGAGGAACTGAGTAAGCTCGCGGACGACATGACCCAGGCCTATGGCCGGATGTTTTCCGGCGCGGTCAACCTCATGCCCCGGCTCGAAACTCTCTGGGACCAGATGGAACGTATCGCCTCGCGGGATAACATTTCGCTTGAGGCGATCGGCGGGATTCTGAGCATCGACGTGGCCTCGTGGGGCCGCAAGGGAATAGGCGCCGCCCTGGCCCTCGGCCAGACGGGCACGGGGTTGTTCGGTGAGAAGATCCTGGACAGCTACAGCAGGACGCTGGAGACGATCGGCCGGGAGGGTGTGACCGAATACGTCGGCCGACGCATGCAGCCGTTCATGGAGGCCGCGGCCGGCCACTTCGATCCCCAGCGTAAGACCTGGATGGAATCCCTCATGACCCGCTGGTTCGGCGATCGACCACAGCGAAACCGATGAGCCGGCTTGATGTGAATGCGCATATCGTCGCCCGCCGGCGGCCGCGGTGAGCACGCCTTCAACGTGTTGCACCATCTGGTAGCAGGACAGCTCAGATGTGCTCGGTCGCGATGCCGTACATCTGGGCATACGCCTGGAAATCGCGCACGTGCCTGCCGGCGATGAAGAGCTGGTGGAATCCCTTCGTGTCGCGCACGTCGGCCGGCCCGTCGAGTTCGATCTCAACCGAGGTGCGGCATCCACCGGCCGGCGGGGTGTCGTAGTTCCGCAGGACTTTCCCCTGTCCGAGGATCATTTTGCCCGGCTCCATTAGCTCCATCACCGTGACATCGGTGCCCGGCGGCCAGATCACCTGGAGAGACACGCCGATGTCGGATTCGGCGTGACTGCGTAATATGAAATGTGCCCGTGGTTGATCGTAGCCGTAGATCCGCGTGCCGCAGACGCAGTGAGCCCCGATGAAGGTGTTGTCCACCGTGTTCGGCACCGGATCCTGGACGAAACCGGGCTTGTCCAGCAGCTTGAGGCAGAGCTCCTGGGACATCACCGCCCGGATGTCCGCTTCACAGGTGGCCGAGATGCCTTTGTCCAGGAACATCGCCCAGGCCATGCACGGCGGGGTGGGGACCAGTCGCTCGGTCACCAGCCCCAGGCAGTCCATGGTGATCCCCTGGCAGTCATGCTCCTGCATGATTTTTTCGGCGACGAAGTAGTTCTTGGCCGCGTTGATCAGGTCCTCTCCGGTCGGTTCGACAACCTTGTCAGCCAGCTTGCGATACTCCTCGGCCATTGCGCGGATCTCGGAGCTCGTCTCGATGGTTTTGAAGACCTCCGGGAACCTGTTCCTTGGCACATGGCGGACAGCCATTCCGAAAGGCTCCAGGATTTCGTCCTTGCCTTCCTTGTGGCCGAGAACCGCGATGCGGGTTCGCCGGATGTCGTGGTTGGCACGGATCATCTTCAACCCGAAGCGGATGGGCGTGAATTCGAAGTCCGCGCAGGATGCGAGGTAAACGCCGGGCTGCTTGGCGACCTTCTGAATGTGCTGGGTGAAGCAGACCCCCAGGCCGGCGAAGATAATCGTCGGCACACCCGCGTCCACGATCCTGTATACCTGCGGCCAGTTCCCGAAGTAAACCACCACCGCCTGCAAGGCGGTGGCTTTGAAGACCGGGATGAACCTACGGACTGAAGTCCTTCGGCTCATCCCTCAACACCAAAGTTTTCCTCGTTCGCAGGAGGCTCCTGGCCTTGCAGCCGAATGTACTCC
>DATIKE010000402.1:0-7641 GCA_035477895.1 Phycisphaerae bacterium | reverse complement strand
ACATCATGCACCAGCAGGGCGGATACCCGGCCGTCACGGCATGGAACAGCCCGCAGACGTGGGAGTATTTCGACTGGTGCAAGAACAACCTCGGCGGTTCCGGGCAACCAGCGTGGGGGAACTACAACGACGGGTTTGCCGCTACAAGACTGGCAACCTTCTGGACCTACCCGCCGACCTACAGCTATGACGACCCCTACCCGACTGTCCAGCCGGCCCATTCTCCGATCCCCGCCGACGGGGCAAGCGGAGTTTCGATCTCGCAGGGGCTGTCCTGGGCGTCCGGGGCCTACGCAACCAGCCACAACGTCTACTTCGGGACCACGAGCCAAAACCTGTCCCTGATCGACAACCGGGCGGTGAACACCTACTCGCCGACACTGGCGTACTCGACGACGTACTACTGGCGTATCGACGAGCTGGGTGATGGGGAACAGGAGATTGTTGGGACACAGTGGAGCTTCACCACACAGGACGAACCGCCGCCGCCCAGACCCAAGAGCATCCTGATCCGAATCGGAGGACAGCAATGAACAAGACCATGTTGAAGACATCGCTGGTGGTGCTCGCTCTGGCGGCCTTGGTTCCGCCGGCGTTCGGCTCCGGCGTGTTCGTCCGGTCCGAGAGCGACTACTTGAGCCTGGCGGATGGATCCTGGGCGAACCTGTCCACGAACTCGACGGTCACCGGGTGGACGATATCGTGCTGGGTGAAGGTGGCGACGCTGGACGGCATAGGGGTCAATCACCACTTCTGGTCGTTCACGGATGGAACGAACTACCGGCGGCTGACGACTCCGGAATCCGACACCGGGGGCGATCGGTTCAATCATTTCTACCGGCTCAATGCGTCGCTTTCCGGGCAGACGTACGACACCACGACTTGGACCTCGAACCCCTCGACCACCGTCTGGACGCACATGGCGATCACGGCATCCTACAGTTCGAACTACGTTTATCACAAGTTCTGGTTCAATGGAACGAACACGCATTCGCCGAACGGGATCTTCCTCGCGGGCGGCGTCGCGCTGGACCCGACGGACATCTTCATCGGCGCGTTGAATGGTTCTACGTTCGGCCTCAACGGCAAGATCGCCGAGGTCACCCTATGGCCTAGGGTTCTCACCCAAACCGAGTTCGACAAGCTCGCCGGAATCAACGGCCAGACCAAACGCCGGGCGATCGACTTGGAAACCACCCCCACGTACTCGATGTACCTGCCTCTGTATTCCAACGCCACGGAGGCGGGCTCGATCAGTGTAACCAACAACGGCGTGACATTCGACACATCAGACGACCCGTTTCCGGGCGACGATCCCTATGCCAGTGATACGTATTCAGGGAGAGGCGTCGGGCGGGGAATAGGAAGGGGTATTGGAAGATGAAACGACTTGCACTGTTGGCTCTGGCGTGCGTTCTCCTGGCGTGTCCCTCGGTGTTCGGGCTGGAGCTGGTCCGGCAAAAGAACGTCGCGACGATCCTTGTGTTCCCCATTGTGGACGCCGACGGCGACGCGGTGACGGGGGCGGCCGGGCTGGACAGCGAGATCGACGCATGGTCCGACGGGACGGCTCCCAACGGGTATGTCGACTGTACGAACGAGGCGACCGAGATCGGCACGTCCGGCAGCTACTACCTGTCCCTCACGCAGGCCGAGTGCAATGTGGACTACGCGATCCTCCAGATCAAGACATCCACCAGTGGGGCCAAGACCCAATGGATTCTGGTCCGGTTCATGGTGGGCGATCCGCTGAACATCGCCACGACGGACGATGGCGAGCCGGTGGTCAGTATGACCGTGGCGGATCTTACCCAGGCGATCAGCGACAACAACGACGTGTCGGCCACGGCCGCGACGACTTCGAAGCTCGAAACGATGCTGGCGGCGGGAGACAACGCCGATTACGTGTTCACGTCCGCGTCTCTGGTCAACATGACTCCGGCGGCGGTGGCCAGCGGGACGCTGGCGGCCACGATTGCGGCCGGGGCCGCGACGCCGTCTGTGTTTACGCTGTCCTCTGGCCCGAGCAGCGAAGGGTACTTCTCCGGCCGGTACTGGTGGGCGACGGTGGTGGACGCCACGGACGGGATGCCCGGGGGCGGAATCATCGCGGCTTACGACCATGCCACCAAGACGGTGACGCTGGAGACGCCGTTGCCGTTCACGCCCGCGGAGAACGACGCGGTGTACATCGTTCCGATGGCGGGACAGGCCAAATGGAAACGGTGAGGATCCTATGGCGCGGGCTGGAAAACGCCCGCAGCCCGGCCTGCGGGGATTGGAATACTCGATAGGAGAGCAAGATGTCGAAAGTACATGCGTTCACCGGAGACACCAGCGGCGGCTGCCGGGTGATTCTTCATACGGCGATGCCTGCGGGCAACAATCTCGTCGGTCGGACCTGGAAGTCCTGCTGGATTGCAGCGGGAAGAAATACGACTTCGATGGTTGAGGGCAACGGCATCGGGCAGATCTCCGCGGCGGAGAAGGCCCAAGTGGTCGCCGGGGACGTGATCGAGCTATCCGGCGAAGTGCCGCTGTCGGTTGTGGGACAAGGTACGGCGGCGGTGTCCGCCTTCGCCGATGCGCTGGTCGCGACCCGACTTGGTTCTCTGGCCAACGAGTTCAACTACTACGGACACACGCAAGACTGAGGTGATCCATGGCAACCAACGCAATCTACATGAAACCCGGAACCGCCGTAACATTTACAAAGAGCGGTGGGGATGTGACATTCACTTTGGACGACACGGTGGACCTGGGAGACGGACAAGTCTCCAATCAGTGGGACCGGGGCGCAGGGGCCTTGCCGGGCGTCTACAAGTGGAAGGCCGCGATCAAGTGGGTGGCGACTCCGACGCTGGGGGATACGGTCAGGATCTACCTGTTTGAGTCCCCAACGAACACGGGCGACCTGACCTCCGACGCTGCGGTAACTCCGGAGACCAAGTTCAACAACTTCCGACTGATCGGCACCTGCATCTGTTCTGTGGCAGCCGATCAGGTGTTCTACGCCAGCGGGACAGTCGAAATTTTGGGCCGATACGTCAACCTGGGCGTGTGGAACGGATCTGCGACGAAGGATCTGAACGCCACGGACAACGTGTCCTACATCGTACTGACCCCGTACTTCCCGGACATTCAGGCTGCGGCGTAAACCATGCGTAATCTGAGTTCCTATCACGACCCCAGAATCAAGCCCGGACCCGGCTGTCAGATCGACACCACCGACCCTCTCGCCAAGGGTCTCGTCGGCTACTGGCCGATGAATGAGGGCGGCGGGAATGTGGTGCTGAATTGTGCTAATCCGTCAGCCGGAAAAGGGACTCTGACTGGAAATGGTATCTACTGGCAAAGTGGCCCGCAAGGACCGCGATTATATTGCAGTGGGACAGATGACTATGTCTCCATTGCAAATAACGGTATTTTTCAACTCCCTGGAGAACTTACATTCGTCTTAGCATGGCAGACCTCCTCGTCAACGCCGGATTATCGCAATAGTATCTATGACGCGACGACGCAAACGGGCTGGCAGTTAATGCAGGATGACAGCCCCAATAAATATCGGTGGATAATTTATGGCGGGGGTGGTGCGTCCCAGATAGTTGACAGCGATGTCGTCCCGACAGAAAACGCTGTGGTTCTTGTCGGTACGCGTGACGCTGCCAACGTTATGAGGTTGTATGTTAATGGCAATATGCAAAGTGGTTCTAAAACCCAGTCTGGAGGGATTACCACAACTAGTTCGCTAATACTGGGCGCTTCATGGAATATACAGAATGACCTTGTGGGGTGGCTGGATTATGCCATGGTTTATTCCCGCGCCCTCTCCCCCTCCGAGATCCAGCAGTTGTACGTCGATCCCTACCGTCTTCTCCGAAGACCGCAGATCGTGCTGTGGGGGGCTGGGAGTGATGAGGGTGGCGGCGGAACTGAGCACAATCTAGGTGGTGCGGTTACTGCTCAATCCGCTGCATCTGGCGACATGTCGTCCAGCAAGCCCATGACAGGGACGATCGCTTCACAGGCCACAACAAGTTCCAATGCCTCCGTCAGCAAGGCCCTAGCGGGCGCATCGACCGCCAGCACCTTCCTGACAGGTGCATTGACTCTCGTGAAGTCTGTGGCTGGGACTGTGACTGTCCAGTCGCAAGCCTCTACGGCCTCCATAGCCGGCTCTCTCGTCGTGGCGAAGCCCCTTACTGGAACAGCTACTGCTGCCGGGAGCCCCTCCGGGTCGTTGGGTAGCACCAAGACTGTCGCCGGATCGCTGGCGGCCGTACCGGACGCGGCTGGAGAGGTGACTGTGGTGCGGGCCTTGACTGGACAGGTCCAGGCCCAGGCGTCTGTCTCTGGCGAGATCGCCACGGAGGGCTCGGTCGCGCTGAGCGGTTCGATCTCCGTTGTTGCCGGCGCGCACGGCTCTGTCGTGCGGGCGGTGGCTATGACGGGTGAGATCGATTGTGTGGCGTCCTTCGGGGCGGCGGGGTCTGTCGCCCGCTTGTTGTCTGGATCGATTGATGGCGCATCATCGATGTCGGGGGCACTGTACATTCCCGGTGCGGTCAATCTGGTTGCTGCGTTTTTGTTGATGAAAAAGACGAGGTAAATTATGGGTAGCTTTTCAAACTACTGGGAAAACGAGATTCTTGACCATGTTTTCGGCAAGGGCAGCTACACCCCTCCGACGATCCACGTCGGCTTGTGCTCGGCGGACCCGACGGACGCTGGAACAGGCAGCTCCTGCAACGAGCTGAGTGGTAACGGGTATGCCCGTGTGGAGACGTCGGCCGCGAGCTGGGACACCGCCAGCGGCGGGGCTCTGTCGAACGCGGCAGCCGTCACGTTTCCGCAGGCGTCCGGCGAGTGGACGGCCGCAACACACTTCGCCCTGTTTGATGCGCCAACAGGCGGCAATATGCTGGCACACGGCAGCTTGTCTGCCAGCAAGACGGTGCAGATCGGCGACACGGCCAGTTTCGCAATCGGGGCCCTGGATGTCAGTCTCGACTGATCGGAGTGACCCATGCAGGCAGTAATTCCTGGACAGGCAAACACGATCACGCACAACCTGCTGGTGTCGGCCTCTGGTGAGGCGCTGACCAGTGGGACGGTGTCGTTCCACTTGCTGGCGCGGAGCGGGGCCAACTCTGGGAAGTGGTGGGACGGGTCGGCATGGTCGGATACCGAAGCCGCGGCCGGGGTGGGGGTGCACAAGGTCCGAGGGATCTGGCAATGCGACATCGGGGCCGCGGCCTGGGAGTACGGCGTTCTGTACGAGTCGTACGCGGTTGACTCTCTGGGGTCCGTGGTGGTCTATTCCGAACAAATCGTACCGTCGCTGGCTATCGGTGTGATTGGTGCAGGGGACCACGAGTGGGTCTATACACTGACCGACAGTACGACGGGCCTGCCCCTGCCTGGGGCGACAGTGACGGTGACCGGTGATGCCTACGGCGAGAATCCCCTGTACCGTGCGGTGACAGACGCGGCCGGGCAGGTGACGTTCCACCTTCCGATCGGCATGACGGTGTACGTCTGGCGGGAGTTGGCCGGGTACTATTTCGTAAATCCTGATACAGAGGTGGTGGACTAATGGGTGGCAGCGGAACAGGAACACCGTGGGGTGGCTCTGCCGTGCTTGTGGTCGAGGATGGGACTGGACTGGCCACGGCAAACAGCTACGCCTCTGTGGTCGCGGCGGACACGTACCACACCGCAGTTACGAGGTCGACGGATTGGTCGTTGGCAGCCCTGTCGGTCAAGGAGAATGCCCTGATCGTCGCAACGCAGTATCTCGACATCGAGTATGAGGGCCGGTGGCGGGGACGCAAGGCGTCCTCGACGCAGGCCCTGTCCTGGCCGCGGGTCGGAGGGGTGGACAATGACTCCTACGCGATCGAATGGAACGCCGTGCCCGAGAATCTTAAACGGGCGTGCGCTGAGCTGGCCCTGCGCGTGGTGCTTGGAGACGAACTGCTCGGGGTCGTTGCGCAGCCCGGCGATGTTGCGTCGGAAAGCAAGAGCCTCGGCCCGCTGTCCAAGTCGGTCACCTACGTCGCAGGTCGTCCCGCCGGCGGAAAGCAGTACCCCAAAGTCGAATCCCTGTTGAAGCCCCTGCTGGAAGTTTCCGGCCGGGTGTACCGGGCTTAGAAGATGTTCACGCTGCAAGAAGTGGCAGACATGATCAGAGAAGACGGCGTTTCGGCCGTTTTCAAGACGTATGCCAGCGCGAGCCTGACGCCGTCGACGGGCAAGGTGACTCGGGGAACTTCTACGTCGCACACCGTGACGGTGGTCCCGCCGAACGCCGACGGGGGCGTGGTGGAACAGTACGGCTCGATCGACGGGGTCAAAGAGGCCAAGCTGTTCTCGGTCGTGGCGGCGCTGGGCTTGGCGTTCGAGCCTCAAGTGGGCCAGGAGTTCGTGTGGGATAACCAGACGTGGGCGGTGACCTGGGTCAACCCGATCCGGTCGAATGCCGGCGTGCTGGCGTACCAGTTCGGCATCAAGGGCAGGGCGTGACATGCAGATCCAGCAGTTCAACGACAGGATCCGAGCGTTTGCACGCAAGGTCGTGCCGGAGAAGGTTGCGGCGTTGGAACGCAAGGTCGCACTGGAAGGGCTTCGCCGTCTGGTGATGAAGACGCCGGTGGACACGGGCCGGGCCCGGGGCGGCTGGCAGGCCGCGATCGGGCGGTATCCGGCCGGGCAGACGGACCGCAAGGACAGGGCCGGGGAAGGCACGATCCAGGCGGGGGCAGCCGTGATCGAAGGGATCAAGACGCCGGTCAAGTGCGTGCTGGCCAACAACGTCGAGTACATCGAGCGCCTTGAGCACGGCGGCAGCCAGCAGGCGCCCAACGGGATGCTGAGACTGACGGTGGATGAATTGAGCGCGATGTTCCCATGACGGACAGTGAACTGCACAACGCGATTCGGGACCGATTTGACGACGAGATCGCCACGGGACAGAGCGTCGCGGTGTTGTACGACAACGATCCGAACGGGCCGCCGGCGGACGGGTCGGTCTGGTGCCGGTGTTCGATCAAGCGGACCGACACGATTCAGGTGGAGTCGGGTCCGGCGAGCTACCGCCGGCACGGGCGGGTGTATGCCCAACTGTTCGGCCCGGTGGAGCTGGGGGACGGGGACTTGCTCGATCTGGCGGACGAGATTGGTTCCGCGTTCGAGGGGGTCTCTGCCGGGGGCGTGAGGTATGGAGCTGTGACCGTTCGACCGATCGGGGTCAGCGGACATGAATATCAGGTGAATGTCGAAATCCCCTTTACGGCGGATTGACGTTGATGGGAGGCTGGTGCCTCCGGGAGGTTACAGATGAGTGACACTTCAAGAGTACAACTGGCCTACATCAAGGAGTCCAGCTTCAACACGAAGAAGACGGGCTCGAATCTGCAGATCATCCGCAAGGTGTCTGAGGATCTGGCCCTCCAGGCCCAGACGCACGTCAGCGGGGAAATGAACAGCGACCGCCAGACGTCCGGCATCCGCCGGGTGCAGTTCAGTACGGCCGGTCCTGTGAATCATGAGCTGTCCTACGGGACCTACGACGATTGGTTGGCGTCGGCGCTGCAATCGGCGTGGCAGTCGCCGGTGACCAATGGACCCAAGACCACGATC
>DATIKE010000401.1:0-7283 GCA_035477895.1 Phycisphaerae bacterium | reverse complement strand
TGAACGAACGGCTCCGAGATAAACATGAAATAGAGTTTAATTGTGGTATATGGCAGGCTCCCCGCCGATTGCGTGTAATCGACGCCCGACCAGCCGAGCCCGCAGTAAACACGGAACCCGGCCGGCTCGACCTCCTGCCCTTCCGGGTCGTACGCCCACTGCAGCACAAAACGCCCGCCGGCCGCCGGCGTCACCCGCAGATCGCTGGGCGCGTTGGGCCGCGGGCCGGCCCAGGAGCCCGACTCGTCACACACGATCCGGGCCTCGGATTGTTCCTCAAGGTTCTCCAGCCCACCACCGCTGATCGCGGCAAGCCGGTAGTGGTACCGCGCGTTCGCCTCGTGGGCCGCCCAGGGAAAGGTCCGCGCCGTGACCGCGTCCGCGCCGGCCGCGCCCGCCGGTTCGACTCCCGGTTGACCTTCGCGCTGCCGATACAGGTTGTATCCGCCGCGAATCCGTGGAAAGAAAAAACCGTTCGTCGCGCATACGCCGTTGGCAATCCCCGCCCGCGTCCAACCCCGATGAATCGGATCGTAATGCGCCAGCCAGAGATTCAGAAGATTTCGGTCGGTCATCTCGCTCCCCGCGATCGTGCTTTCCCCGGTTCTCGACTTCATTTCCTTGGTGTCTTCGTGTCTTTGTGGTTCAATCCCCTCAATCGCCGCCGGAACGCCTTGCGACCCGTCACTCCGACATTTCGGCTTCCGGCTTTCGGGTTTCGGGTTTTCACTTCTCAACTCGGCGTTACCGTCACCACGCCGTTGCTTTCACTCGGCCTCAGGGTTCGCAGGACCGTCGTTCCGTCGTCGTCCCTGATGACGTCCACGCCCGTGTCGATCGTGTGGCTTCGAGCATTCACCAGCGCCGCCTTCGCCAGGTGCACTTCGTCGAGGAACCGGACCACCTGGATCGGCACGTATTGCGGCACCGCCCCGGCCGCCGTCACCCTCAGCATGGCCGACCCCCGCGTGTCCAGGTCCGCCGCCGCCAGGCTGACCCGATACGTCCCGTTGCCGATCTCCGACCACGTCCCGGCGATGCCCGAGTATCCACCGCCGCCCGCCTTGACCATCTGCACCGTCAGCGTCAGGCCGGTCTTCGGCGTGACCAGATCGATCCCGTCCACCATCTGCAGAAAAACGTCCCGTCGGGCCGCCGCCGACTCGTTCACTTGAAACAGCATCATGTCTGCATCCCCACGCACGTCGGCGAGCCGGCCGGCACCGTCCCGCGCGAATATGCCCCGACATCCCCGCCGTTGACCGCCGCCCCGATCGCCGGCGAGTCCGGCATCAGACGATAATCATGCCCGTCACGGTCCACGAACTTCGGATCGCCCCCGATCCCGCCGACCTGGTCGTCGATCCAGTTCCATTTGTCGTACGTGTTGTCCCAGTACAGGTTGTTCCGGGCCATCTTGATCTCGAAGCCCTTCCCCTGCACGCCACGGTCGCATCGGCAGATGATGTTGTTGGACGCGATGCCGCAGACCGTGTTCAGCAACACCCCGGTGCCGGTCCGGTTCACGCCGTCCACCGTGCACTGATCCACGGTGCCGGACTGCCAGCCGGCGAAAATGCCGCCCGCATTCGCCGGAAAGTCGTACACCGTGCATCGCTCGGCCATCCCGTCGAACATGTGTATCTGCCAGCCGCCGTTTCCGTGGGCCGCGCAGCCGGTCAGGCTCAGGTTGCCCCCGTACACGCCGTGGCCGCCGTTGTCGCACGCCTCGCAGTCCAGCAGAGCGTTGATCCCGTTCAGTTGGAAGCCATTACCTCCATTACCCTTGGCGGAGCAGTTCCTCAGGAACCCCTGCCCGTAAGGCGGCGCCAGGTTGCAGCCGTCCGAGGTCGCCCCGCGAAACACGAGGTTCGCGATCTCCCAGTGCAGCACCGGCTCCTCCTCGATATCGGCCGACGTCGCCAGGCAATACGTCGCCGCCCCCTCCCCGTCCAGGACCGCCCGGCGGGAGGCGTCGCCCGGACGGGCGTCCGCGTCGCCGGGGGTCTCCTTGTAACCCAGCAACCGAATCGGGTTGTACTCGATCCCGACAAACCGGATCGTCGCGACCGCCCCCTCCGCGTTGGCCCCGGTGTACGCTCGCCCGGCCTTGACGTAAATCGTCCCGCCCGGGCCCACCGACGCGCACGCCTTGTCCACGCTCCGCCACGGGCCGGCCGCGCCGGATCCGGTCGTCCGGCTCTGTCCGCTGTTCCGGTCGCAGCCATAGGTGATCTCGTACACGCTGGTCGCGTCCGGAACCGTCTCCCACGCCGCGTCAACCGTCGCCTTGTAATCGCCGGCCGTGTACCCCGTGATCTTGCGTTCCTGCCCCTCGCCCGTCCCTCCAGTGATGCGGATGCCATGATGCTCGAACGCGCCGTCGCTCTCGCCGCAGGACGATGTGAGGGTGATGTACGCCTCGGGCGAATTGCCCCCGCCCTGCGCGTTGCCGGCGTGGTGTCCGAAAAAGAGCGTGTTGTCCACGTAAAAGTTCGCCATCTCCTCCGTCTCCTCTCCTCTATCAGGCCGTGGTCAGAGCCGCCTTCACCAGCAACGTCACCGTCAGGTTCTCCACCGCCCCAGTGACGTTCGTCGTCACGTGCACCGTGATCACCCCGCCGGCCGCGATCGCTGAATCACTCACCGTCGGCTTGACCACCGCCCCGGCCACGGGTGTAGCCGACGCCGGCAGAACTGACACCCCTCCCTCCTTCACGTTAACGCTCGCCGTGGCCGTCACCGACGAGCAGTAGATCTGCACCTCCTCCAGCGTCATCGCCCACGGGGCCTGGAACTCGAAGATCTCGGTGTCCGACAGGCCCTGCCCCACGCTCGCCCGATGCACGGAAAGGATCTGCCTTTCGCGCACCAGGCTCGCCTCCACCGAGGGCACGTGGAACGCCGTCCGCGGCCGGCGATCCGCAAGGCTCAGCGCCCCGTTAACCGTCGACGCGGTCGCCAGCGGCAGGTAGCTCGTCACATTCGCGGGCCAGTCGTCCGCCACCTGCAGCATCGCGCTGCCGTCCAGGTAAATCACCTTGGCCGAGTTGTCCGGCACCGACACGCCGCTGACTCCGCCGAAATACCGCCGCTGCCCGCCCAGCGTGAACTCGATCGGGTATACCCCGATCTTCAGGCCCCCCTCGTCCACCACCATCCCCTGCCGCCAGCCGGCCAGGATCCCGTTCGCCCGGTCCACCCGGCGGTTGTACTGCACCTCATAGGTCGGCGTGCTCGTCGGCCCCGTGCCCTTGGCGATGAACGGCAGGCCCGTCTTCGCGTCCGTCGTCCCGTCCAGCGCCTCGATCGCCGTGTCCGCCGGCCAAACCTCACTCGGATACGTCGCCATTGTTTTCAACCTCCAGTAAGTTCTTCGGGGTTCCCTTGATCGCTCTCCGCTACCCCGCAAGCTTCAGGCTCGGCCGGAACCGCAGCGTCAGCCTGCCCGTCAGGGCGTCGTACGACTGCGGCACCAGCTCCGACGGCGGGGCCGGCTCGCTGTGAACCACCACTTCCTCCACCGGCGCGCCCTCGACCGCCCGGTTGCCCGCCGCGTCCTCGATCGCCACCGCATACCGAAACCGCCCGAACACATGAGGCTCCGACTCCCAGGCCACCGTGCCCGCAGGCCACAGATGCTCGTCCAGCAGCCAGGTTTCCTCCCCGTGCCGATCGGGCATCCGCCCGTCCAGGTGCTGGGCCGCCGCGTGCCCGCCCAGCAGGTGGCCCGCCATGGCCGGAACGTCGTCCCAGAACAGAATCCGCCGCGGCGTCAGCGGATGATCCCTGTCCATCATCCCCGTGCCCCGGTCGCCATGAACCTGAAAACCGTCCGTCGAGCAGTATGCCCGGCCGCGAACGACCTCGATCCTTACCCTCTTCATACCTCTTTCCGCCTATACCGCGTCCGCCGGGGCATCCGTCCGAGTGGCACCGGCGCCTCGCCGGTGCGGCTTCAGGTTCCTGGACGCGCTCTAAACCGCCTCCGCCGGAACGTCCGTGATCCCCAGCGTCAGCAGCGTCTCATACCGCCCGCCGGCCAACACGTACCGCCGCTCGAGCACCGCCGGATACCGAGTCCCCGCGCCCCGGGCGGTCGCGAAACGCACCCGCCGGCCCCGGATCTCCGTGATCCGATCGCCCAGCGCGTAACTCGTCTCGATCCAGGGAATCGCCGGCGCCACTCGAACCTGGCGATCCTGGTTCGTCCGCGCGAGTTGCTTTGTTAGCGCCGTGATCGACTCGGTGTCGTCCCGCTCGCGCGGCTGAGCGCCCACCGTGCTCAGCGCGTTCGTCGTGTGCGACCGCGACGCGAACTGAAACGACCGAGGCCGGCGAACCACCATCGTGTTCACGTGCAGCGTCGGCGAAATCAGCAGGTCCGGCGCGTACGTCGCCATCAGCCGGTCATCGCTCTCGATCACCGCCGTCACTCGCACGCGATATAACTGGTTCACGATCGCGTACCACGCGTTCATGACCGCCGACTCGACGCCCGTCGGAGTGATCTCCGTCGGGTTCTCGCAATCGAAGTACACGCCCGCGCGGTCGTCGAGCACACGCACGCCCGCCGACTGCTGTTGCCACGTCAGCCCGCCGTTGAAGCTGATCTCCACCCACACGCCGAGCGATCGGCCGTCGGCCGACATCGTGATCGTCGGATGGAAACACCGCCTCCGCCGCATCCACGCGCCGCGCCGTGTCACCGTCGCGTCCGCGACCGTCGAGAAGTCGAAAGGCTGATAGTTGTTGAAGGGCGCGTTCCGGTTGTAGAGAACGCCCGGGTAGTGCCCGTCCTCGTTGAGCACCCACAGCCGGGCGACGTCCGTGTTGTACTTGAACTGGCTCCCGTTACGGTGGTACCTGCGGTACCACGAGTTGCTCTCCGCGTTGCTTCCATAAGACTCTACCTGCTCCGGGGTCAGGGCCTGGGCCCGGGCCGCCGCACGCTGCGACGGAACCACGTTGTCCAGGTTCAACCGCGGGGTCCAGCCCGGCCACAGCGGAACGGTCATCTCGTAACGCTTCACGTCCCCGATCACCACCGGGCAGTTCACAATCGAGCGATGATCCCAGGACACTTCCCCGCGATAGGTGTTGTTGTCCGCCAGCACCGCCGCCGCGGACTTGCCCCGTGACTCATAGCGCGGCCATCCGTCCGCGTGCCGCCCGCCGCGCGCCAGCAGCAACTGCCGCAGTGCCCCGCCGTCCGCCGACCACACCCGCAAACGGGTCGACGGCGTGCCCCCGACGTTGGCCGTCTCCGCGGTGACATGAATCCCCGCCGCTGACGACAACAGGGCCAGGGCCTCCACCAGACTCGTAGCCTCACAGACCAGCGACACCGGTTCGCGGCGCAACGCGCCCGCCAGCGGATCCGACGAGTCCGGCAGACCCGCCGCCAGGTCATCCGTCACCTCGAAGATGTTCCCCTCGAAAACCGGACCTTCGCTCGGCAAATGAAACCAAATCAGGTACCGCAGTACGGCCGAGAACGTCCACTTCACACCCATCCCGTCGTCAGTCGAGAAAACGTGCACCCGGCGCGGCAAACCCGACCGCGTCCGGACCGTCAGCGGTTTCTCCGCCCGGTTGCCCACCCCGTCGGGGTTGAACACACACGGCAAGCCCGTGATCGGATCGCTCGCACCGGCATAACCTTCAGGATCGGATGCCAGGCCGTCCTCGATCCGGCCGGTGCGCACCCGCCGGCCGAACACCAGCGACGCCCGACCCCGGGCCAGTCGCTCCATCACATGCTCAGCCTCGAATACGTAGCTTTCCTCCTCCCGCCCGATCCGCCCGTCCCATCGCCACGATTGAACCGGCGGATAACCCTCGAAAAGAATCTCCCGCCGTGTCGTATCACTGTCAGCCGTCGTCACCACCAGCCGGCAATCCGGGTGATACCGCCGCCGGGCCTCCTCCGAGTCAAACGCGCCATCGAGCCGCACGAGAATGCGGGCCGTTGACAACACCCGGTCCGACCGCTGCCACACCTCTTCCGCGCACAGACGCCCGTCGACCCGGAAATCGCCCGACCCCGGCGCCGTCTCCACCGCCACCAGCAGCCGCTCCGCCCGTTCCGACCTGTCCCGCATCGCCGTCATAACCATCCGCCCGCGTCAGACTCCACTCTTATCTTCCTTGGTGTCTTTGTGGTTAATCCTCTTCCCTTTTTTCCATGCCGTTTCTTCTCCTTGTTCATCTTCACCATGACTGCATGCCCGCGTGGCCCACCCATTCTCCCTACGCCGCCAGTTGCGCGAACTCGATCTCCACGTCCTGAACCACCTCGCCGGTCAGTTCATCGCGCCGCCTGGATCCGCGGTGACGCAAACCTTTCACCACGCACTGATCGAACGGTCGCCCGTGCGGGTCGACCATCGTCGCGACCCTGCCGGACCGCACCTCGTCCTCGATCGCCGCCTCGATGACATTCATGCTCTCGTCGTTCGCCGTTCGCAGTTGCCCCCGCCACAGGATCACCCGTTCGCGCATGCCGATCAGCCGCTCGAACACCCCGTCGACTCCGGGAAACGCGAACGTCTGGCTCGCTCGCTTCAGCTCGCCGATCTCGATGGAGAGCACACCGGTTGTCCCGGCGATCGCCGCTCCGTCGAACGTCGGCATAGCCGTTCCGCCGACCCGCCGTGCTTCGTATCGTTGTTCCCAGACGACGGTTCCCTCGTCGCCCCCGGCCGGCCGCTCGTCCACCAGCGCCGGCCGCCATGTGTCATCGAGCAGACTTCCCTGCAGCGACTGCGCTACCTGCTGACTCACCGTCCAGGCCCCGCGAACGCCCGGCCCGCCGACCCGGACCTCCGCTCCGCCGCGAAGGCTCCGCTCGGCCAGCAACACGCTGACCCGCACGGCGCCGGCCTCAAGCGAGTCCACGTCTCCCGCCTGGCGACCCGCCAGCACCACGTAGGCCGCCGGCATCGCTTCCCGCTGGATCTCGTCGGCAAGTTCCCTTCGATCCCGCGCCGAGCGCGCCGTCACCGTCGCCAGCAGCGGTCCATCCCCGACGACCAAGCCGGCCAGCACGTCCACGATCTCGCTTTCAATCGCCGAATAATCACTCATGTGTCGTTCCAGCCGTCCCGAACACCGCGTTAACGAATATCCGGGGATGAAAACCGCCGCCTGTCACAGAGCCTCTAATTCCTTCCTCGACAACACGCGAGGCGCGCCGACGGTCTCGCCGACGAACGCCAGCGCCGGGTTGGCCGCGAGTTCCGCTTCCGACGGCAGCACCGCCTGACCGGCCGCCACCCGCT
>DATIKE010000400.1:0-2050 GCA_035477895.1 Phycisphaerae bacterium | reverse complement strand
GCTGACATCTCCGCCGAGTTGGCCAGGATTCAGGCACACAACGAGCAGGCCCGCCGCCAGGCTGCCCATCATGCCCGCAGAGCCGAGCGAGACGCGGCCGAGGCGCAGGCCAGGGCATTGACCGTCCAGTTGGCCGCCCTCGACGACGAAGTAGAGGCAACTCTGACTGCGTCCGAAATCGGCCGTTCCGTGCCGGGTCTGTCGTTCGCGGCCGGGGATCTACTGCACGAGGGTATTCCGTTTTCGCAGGCTTCCGGCATGCGACGGCTAGAGTTGTCCGCCCTGATCGGCATGGCCGCCAACCCCCGCTTGCGGATCATGTGTATCGATGAGGGCGACCAACTGGACGACGCCGCCATGGCCCGACTCAGGGACCTGGCCAAGGCGCGCGACTATCAAGTGTGGATGACGGCAATCCGCGCGGGCGACGAGCACGACGCGGATACCTGTCTCATCAGAATCAATAACGGCACGGCCGAGGGCGGCTCTTGCTTACCAGCGCTCAGCGCGTCATGCACTATGTCGCCCGAGGCCCTGCCGGGTTTGTCACTGGATCTGTAATGCCAATGAAACGCGACCGAAAAATCCAAACTCTGCTGGACGCCGATATCGTGGGCTTCGCCGACTGGCTGGGCGAGATTTTCGGCTCTCGTGCCCGCGGACTGGCCGCGATGATCCGCTTGTTGCCGGAGTTTCGGTGCTGGCGCGAACGACATGAGTGGTGTCCGTTGTGTCGGCATTTTGTTCCCTTTGTGCCCTCGCCGGGTGCTGCCGATTGCGACCCGGCAGCCCGGCTGGGGCGCTATGGTGATCACGAGCGGAAGCGATGCGAGCAATGTCCAAATACCGGATGCTTTGCACGCTGGACCGGTCAGGACGACCGGAACGAGGTAACCCGTATGCATCTCATGGCTCGCTTAGGAGATCCGATCGATGTACACATCAAAACGTCTGGCAGTTGATATCGAGACTCAGCC
The DNA here is from genome assembly GCA_035477895.1 of Phycisphaerae bacterium. Taxonomy (GTDB): domain Bacteria; phylum Planctomycetota; class Phycisphaerae; order UBA1845; family PWPN01; genus JAPKGY01. The sequence continues at coordinate 1,073 of DATIKE010000400.1, read as the reverse complement.
TGATCCGATAGCGGGTCAGGACATGCCACTCCCCGAGGTGGCGACGGGGAATCTGAGAGACCCCATCAAGATACAGGAAAAAATCGACGGCGCCCGTGCCGCACAGGCCGCGCAAGCCGCCCTCGATCCGCACTTCGGCCGGATCATCAGTATCGGCTTCGCCCGGCGGCATATCACCGGCCCGGAGCACGCGCCGATCGAGACTCAGGTATTCGTGCGGGATGATTCGGCACATGCCGGCCCGCAGGCCGCCGAGCAGGCCTTGTTGCGCCAAGCCTGGGACACACTGGCTGTGTGTGCTGGAGGCTTTGCGACCTTCAACGGCTCGGGATTCGACCTGCCATTCATGGTTCGGCGCTCATTGCTGTTGGGTGTCGCGGTGCCGAAGTCTGTTTTCTCGTTGTCGCACTTCGATTGTCGCCACACCTCTTCAGAACACTTGGACGTAATGGCTTGTCTGCATTATTGGGAATGCGGAAACGGCCAATCCAACCCGCTCCGGCTGTCGCGGTCGCTGACATTCTACGCTAGCCGTTTGCTGGCGATGCTGCCGCCCCTGCCGGTGGATCATGCCACGCTGGGAGCGGTGTTCGATTCCGGCGATTTCAAGACCTTGATCGACGTGAACGCTTGGGATGCAACGGCCACGTTGCGTCTGGCCGAACTGTGCGAGGTGTATTACCCGTAATCAGGCAATCGAATAACCAGGCATACAGAAGGAGGTCAGGTCATGGTATCCGAAACAATTCCAATGCCCACACCCGAGGCAGCGCCCCCACTGGTGGAGCCTGCGCCGGTCCGTCCGAACGGCCGGAGGTTGCTGCCGACATCTGCCGAGCTCAACACGATGACTCGCATCGCTAACTCGGTCGCCGCTGGCGGGATATCCGGCTGCAGCACCCCGTCCGCCGCGTTCGCCCGACTGTTGATCGGTTGGTCGCACGGGTTGGATGCCGGGACCGCCCTGAACGACATCCGCTGTGTCGAGGGTCGGATGACGCTGCCCGAGCTTGTGAAGGTGAGCGCGATCCGCCGATCCGGCATCGGCGACGTGCGGACAGTGGCTGTGGACG
>DATIKE010000399.1:0-3826 GCA_035477895.1 Phycisphaerae bacterium | reverse complement strand
CAGCCAGCGAGGTCTCGCCGAAGTTCTTGTAGGCCAGCAGTTCCGGCTCGCTGATCTTGAGCAGGTCGCCCAGGTTGTTGATGTTCATCTTGCGGAGGCAGTTTCGGCTTCGCACGCTGAGCTCGAAATCGGCAATCGGCGTGTCCAGAATGGCGTCGTGCTTCTCGCGGATCCGCTCCTGGTCCTCGTCGAAAAACATGTCCATGGAGCTGGCGATATCCTTGAAGAACATCCTGGCCCGCAGGTGGTTGGGGTGGTCGGCGAGCACACGCTCCACACACCTGAGCGCCTGCTCGTACTCGCCACGGTCATCGTAAATCGTGGCCAGATTCAGCAGGACCGCGACGTGGGTCGGGTACCGACCCGCCAGGGACTGGTACAGTTCGAGGGCCTGGTCCTCATCGCCGCGCAGGTCGAGCAGGTACGCCAACTGGAAAGTGGCCTCGGCGTGGCTCGGGGCAATGTGCAGCGCCGCCTCGAAGGCATCGAGCGCTTCCTCGATCTCGCCCTTGGCCGCCAGCACGCGGCCGTGGTCACAATGCCAGTCCGCGCTGCCGGGGGAGCCGCCCTGCCGCTGCTCGATGCTCTGTTGTGCCTCGTCAATCTTACCCTCGCGAATCAGTGTCGCCACGTCTTGCATCAGAGTCCATCCTGTAGGCAATACAAGATCCCCGGCCCACGATACATCGAGGATCCCTGTCGCTCAGACCTGAACAAATGTCACGGCAATTTCATATTTGTGGGGTTCAGCACCCTTCGTCCGCCCGCCGATCCGCAACAGGCGCAAGTCCGCACCATCCCCAACGATTGGTCCGGAGTGAGTGCCCCGAACATGCCCGCACCACGCGCGGCGTCGGCGGGTTAGTGTAGCCGAACGGTTCGGTGATGCAAGCCCCCCTGCCCGGAGCCCGTCCGCGGCGGCCGGAAGCCCGGCCAAAGGGCCTGGACCCTGTGCGGCAGGCAAAAACGGGGACCGGCTCACTTGCGTATCGGGGGCGGTCAGGTATGATGCCGGATTCTCGTGGGTTCCCGGCGGGCCAGCCGTGCCCGCCCGGACCGCGGCAGCGGGGCGTAGCTCAGCCTGGCTAGAGCGCTTGGTTCGGGACCAAGAGGCCGGAGGTTCAAATCCTCTCGCCCCGATCCAGCCGGATTGAAGGCCGTTCGGCGAGAAAGCTGAACGGCTTTCTCTTTTCTACACAAAGACTTACGTCGCTCAGCATGCGGTTCAGAGATACCGCTTCGAGGATCGCCCGCTTTTCGGCGATTATTGAACGCTGCCACGCCTCCGCCGCCCCCTGGCTCCAGTCGAAAACGGCCAAGGCCTTGTCCCCGGCGCGAGTCGGAGGCCCGGTCACCCTCGATCCGAGATCACCGCTTGCGAATGAGTTTCCAGACGTCGGAGGTCATGTTGTTGCCGGCCACCATCCAGAGGGCGTTGTCGTAGACAAAGACGCTGGCGGCGTGGCGCGGCGCCCAGGGCGTCCCGGGCAGTTCGTGCCAGTTGATGCCGTCCTGTGAGTACCAGACGTCGTTGCGGTTCGATTGGTTCCAGCCTTCCAGCACCCACATGTGGTCGTCGAAGACGGCCACCTCGTGATACTGGCGTGGATGCCACGGTGCGTTCTCGATGTGCCGCTCCCAGTGCCGGCCGTCGGGGCTGCTCCAGACATCGTTGTAGAATCGTCGCGACGGCGTCCGGGGCGTGTCGTAAGTTCCGCCGCCGAGAACCCAGATCCGGCCCTTGAACACCACCGCCCCGCCGATCATGCCGCGCGGCTCCCAGGGGGCGTGCTCGACCACGCGCGTCCAGGCCAGGCCGTCCTGCGTTTTCCAGACATCGTTGTAGAACTTTTCGGGGGCAGGCGCGAACTGAGGCACGGTCTGGCCGCCCATCACCCAGATGCGGTCATTGAAGACGACGGTATGGTGCAGTGCCCGCGGCGCCCAGGGCACTTTCTCGGTCACTCGCCGCCAGTTGATCCCGTCCGCGGTGTTCCAGACGTCGTTCTGGTAGCGGCCTTGCAGCGGATCGCCGCCGACGATCCACATCCGGCCGCGGTGGACCGCGTAGCCCGCGGTGTGCCGGCCCTCCCACGGCGCCTGGCGGGACTCCAGTTTCCAGGCGGCTCCGTCCGACGAACACCAGACCTCGCTGTTGCATTTGTTGGGAAAATGCACCTTGTCGCCGGGATTCCATCCGCCGAGCAGCCACATGCGGTCATTGAAAACCAGGGCCCCGGCCCCGTCGCGGGCGGCGAAGGCCGCCTTCGGCGTGACGAGCCGCCAGTGATACACGGGACCGGAATCCGAAGGCGAAGAGGCCGGTGAGCTGCCGAGCATCGCGGCAGGCCCGCCTGGCCGGGCAGCAGGGATCGAGCTTCGGCCGTCACCGGCCAGAGCCATCAACCAGATCGTGCTGAGCAGGGTCATCATCGACAAACCTCCGCCCGCCGGGGCAAGCGCCGAGCGGATGGCGCGGATCGACCGGAGTCGTGGAAAGATTATCCGGAACGGGCCGACGAGTGTCCACGCGCGTTCAGCTCGCGCAATTCGCATTGGCCGGGATGACCGGGCCGGTGAGGCACTTCAGGAACTTGGTCTTGTCGGCCTGATCGACGTCGGTGTCGACGTCGAACCGGGCGGCAGCGCAGGCCGGGTTGTTCTGCGGAACACCCGATCCGCTCAGGCAGGCCTGAAAGCGGCCGAAGTCCTCCATGTCCACGTCGCCATCACGATCGAAATCTCCGGGAATGGGCACGGGGCAGCCTGAAGAATCGACGGGCACGCCGGTGTATGTACCGGGGCAGGCGTCGCAGGCATCACCGAACCCGTCGCCGTCACTGTCGACCCGGTCTGGATTGGGCGTCAGCGGGCAGTTGTCGTCATCGTCCAAGTGGCCATCATTGTCGTCGTCGGCATCACATGCGTCGCCTGAGCCATCATGGTCGGTATCCAACTGGTCGGGGTTCGCCAGCCACGGGCAGTTGTCAGATGCGTCCGGGATGGCGTCGCCGTCATCGTCGGGATCGCATGCATCGCCCAGTGAATCGCCGTCGAAGTTCTCTTGGCCAGGGTTCGCAACCAGGGGACAATTGTCAGTTGGGTCAGCCAAGCCGTCACCGTCGTCGTCCGTGTCACACGCATCACCCTGCAAGTCGCCGTCGGTATCGGTCTGGTCGTAGTTTGGGGTTGCCGGGCAGTTGTCGCACGCGTCGCCTCTCAGGTCGCTGTCGGTATCAGTCTGGCTGGGGTTGGGCATCGTAGGGCAGTTGTCACACGGGTCAGGCTTGCCATCCCCGTCAGTGTCGGTCATCACCCGGTTAATCGTGGTGGCATACCGTGGATGAGCGATCCGCCCCCGGTAGGCTACCAGCGAGGCCGGAGTCTCCTCTATCCGCCAGTTGTATCCCGGCTCGTGGTAATTGAACCACACCACCCCTTTGATCCTTGGATAAGCGGACTCCATCGCATCGAACAGCTGCCGGATGTACCGTTCCTTGTCCGCATTGACCGCCGAGTCATAATGGCCCGCAGTCTCGGCTAAAAGGATCGGTTTTCGCCCAGCGTATTCGTTGTATATAGGACGGATCATGTTGCCGGGGTCTTGCCCATCGAAGTCGTACATATCAATGCCTACCCAATCGACGTACTCATCGCCTGGGTAGTAGTTCCGCCAGTGATTCCAGGCATATTGCGGCTGATCGGGGTTGGGGCACGAAATCCAGTTGGGCGCCCAAACAAACGCGACGTTGCACGCCTGCACCTGTCGGGCGACCTTGTACACCCGCCGCCACGCGGCCTTGTACTTCTCCGTCGCCTGCCAGCC
>DATIKE010000398.1:0-2193 GCA_035477895.1 Phycisphaerae bacterium | reverse complement strand
GGCCGTGGTCTGGCTCGCGGATCGCAATGGCCGGTGCGGCTGAAGCCTGGCAGACGCAGCTTCCGCTGGGCTACACGCAAAAGATCCTTTCGTACCATCTGGTCGGAGGGAATCTGTACGCCATCGGCGTCGATGGTGAGGTCCGCGCGATTCGGGCCGATACCGGGGAGCACATCTGGACCCGGCCGGTGGCCCGGGCGTTCGAGACGATCTGGCCGCCGGTCGCCGCTAGCCTGGAAGGGCAGCCGGCCGTGGTTTTCACGCTGGTGCGGGAAGCCGTATTTCTCGATCCGCTGACCGGCTGGGAACTGAAGCGAGTACGTCTTACCCAGACCTCGACGGCCGCCGTGGCGGTGTCCGATCAACATCTTTTCATGGTCGGTCCGCAAGGCCGGGTGCATTGCCTCGCGTTATCCGACAACGCGAGGCAATGGGGCAGCGGAATGCCGGGCTCCATCCAGGTTCCGGCGATTTATCGGCCGGACGGCGACGCAGTGATTCTGCTGGACGACAAGGGGACCCTCGCCTCACTGGACAGCCGGGGGGAGGAGCATTTCATTCGCTCGATCGAGGCGACTCCGTCGGGCCCTGCGGCAGTCGATGCCAACGCCATCTACGCGGCGACGACCGATGGTATTCTCCGAGCCATCCAGCGGGACAACGGCGATCTGATATGGACGTATGCGATGGTCGAGAGGTCTGAGGGCGGGCCGGTGCTCACACAGACCGGGCTTTACCAAGCCACCAGCGGAGGCGGGCTCTACCGCTTCGACATCAGTGGGATGGCCGTCCTGGCCACGCAGCCCGCGCCGGCCGATGTCGTCCTGGATGCCGCTCAAGTCACCGCGGCCGTTCCCAATCGCGCGCCCACCGACCAGGCTCAGTTGGCCCCCAAGCCCGAGATCGAAATTCCCCAGGCGGTGCGGGATCTGCCGAAGATCGACGCCTACCAGCAACTGCGCCGGTGGTATTACCCGCAGGGCAAAAAGTTCCTGGCCGAGTGGCCCGAGCGGGTGGTTGTTCTGCGAGCCGACGGGCTGATCGGCCTGATTCCGCGAGACAGCGTCCTGGGCGAGCCGGCCGAGTTGCTGGACCTCCGTCCGGTCGATGGGACGTTGAGCAATACGGTGAACGACGCGGTGATTCTCACCTCGGGTTCGGGGCTCATCCGATGCCTGCGTCCGGCGGGGGTCAAGCAGCTCACGCCTGCGGACTTCGGCCTGACGACAACTGCCCAGCCGGCCGCGTCGCTGCCGGCCGAGGGGCAGGAAGCTGCCGCCGATACGACGCCCCCGACGCCGGCGGCCCGAAGCAGCACGGAAATGCTGCTGGACGATCCGCTCCGGTCGCGGCGGCCGCTGGCCCAGTGAGGCCATGCATCCCGGTTGATCAAACGAGAGGTTTCAAGCTTCATATGCGTGACACCCGGATCAAGCGAGCACTCATCGCGGTCTACGACAAGACGGGCATCGCGGATTTCGCACGGGCGCTGGTCGACGAGTTCGGCATCGAGATCATCAGCACCGGCGGGACGGCCAGACACCTCAAGGAGGCCGGCATTCCGGTTACCATGGTCGAACAGGTGACCGGCTTTCCCGAGATGCTCGACGGCCGGGTCAAGACCCTCCATCCGATGATCCACGCCGCCATCCTGGCCGACCGCGACAACCCCGACCACATGCGCCAACTCGCCGAGCACTCCATCAAGCCGATCGACATGGTGGTGGTGAACCTCTACCCCTTCGGAAAGACGGTGGCCGACCCGAAATGCAGGTTCGAGGACGCCATCGAGATGATCGACATCGGCGGCCCGTGCATGCTCCGGGCGGCAGCAAAGAATCATCGGCATGTCGTCGTGCTCAGCGACCGAATGTATGACGATCTGCTATTGAACGATCTGCGAAGTCACGGGCATGTGACGGCCGACATGCGACAACAGTTGGCCTTGAATACCTTCCTGAGCACTCAGGCTTATGACTGCAGTATTGGCTTGTATTTGGCCGAGCAAGCTCTCCATGAGATTGGGCCTTCACCAAGTCCTGGCAGTAGTCACTGGTTTGAAGAGAGTATAAAAGATCAGTTGTTCGGTCTGCGGCGGCATGCGACATGCGCCTACGGAGAGAATCCACACCAGAAGGCCGGGGCTTTCCTGCTCCAGCCAGATCGTGTAATGGAATGCGCCCTTCTGCCGAT
>DATIKE010000397.1:0-13272 GCA_035477895.1 Phycisphaerae bacterium | reverse complement strand
GGGAGAACAGCATCGTGGTCGCCTCGGGCGCCAACGGCCGACTCTCGCCGGCCGACGTGCGGGCTGCCAAGGGCGTAATCGCGTCCGCGGCGATCCTGCTCTGCCAGCTCGAAACGCCGATGGAGACGGTGAAGGCGGCTGTCGAGACTGCCGAGGCAGCGGGTGTGCGCGTGATTCTGAATCCCGCGCCGGCTCAGCCGCTGGGCGATGATGTACTGAAATGCGTTTCGGTCCTCACGCCGAACGAGACGGAAGCGGAATTACTGACCGGCGTGAAGGTCGAGGACGACGCAGGCGCCGCCAGGGCCGCCGCTCATCTCCGCTCCCGGGGGGTGGGTATCGCCTTGGTCACTCTGGGCCCGCGCGGCACGTTCGTCTGTGCCGAGGGCGTCAGCGAACTCGTGCCGACGTTCAAGGTCGAGCCGGTGGACACGACGGCCGCCGGCGACATCTTCAACGGCGCGCTGGCTGTCGCCCTGGCCGAGGGCAAGCCGCTGCTGGAGGCGGTGCGATTCGCCAACGCCGCCGGGGCCCTGTCGGTGACCAAGCTGGGGGCCCAGCCGTCGGCGCCGTCGCGGGCGGAGATCGAGGCGATGCTCGGCAGGAAGTGAGCCTGCTTCAAGCGAGGTCATGCCACCGGCTCCAGGGAGTGAGAGGAAGGTTGAAGTATGAGTTTGCCGCTGTGTCGAGATTGCTATCTCGACACAGCCGAACCAGCGAAGCTGCTTGAGTCTATTGAAGGATTCGATATGTATCAGTCCCTGGCAGTACGAAGGCGGGCAATCGCGCTGGTCGGCGTTGCGTGCGTGCCGGGCCCGGTGAGCGGGTGCTTATGTGAGGCGCAGCGGGCCTAAGGCCGAGGCCTGCTTGTCTGGGTGGCGAATCCTCCCCCTGGCAGTGGGGTCACGATGATTGATCGCGCGGAAGACGCCGTGGTCAAGTATGCGATGGGCGGAATTCATGCCCGCGTTTTCGCCTCGAAATACTTGACAAACCTGCCGGACGAGGAAACCCTGTGGCGGGAAATCGTGACCACACAACGGGTCCTGCGGCTAAGACTGGGGGATAGGGAAAGATGCCGTCCGAAAAGGCCATGACGATAACGGCTGACGTAGTGTGCTTCATCTTGACGCACCAGAAGATGGCGAAAGCAAGAAAGCATGATTGGAGGAAAGATCACAAATGGATACCCATGAAAGACACAGCGCAACGGCATTGACCCGCCGACAGGTGATGGCCGGGGCGGCGGCGATGGGGGGGGCGGCGTTGATCGGAGGGGGAGCGCGGGCTGCGGCGCCGGCAACGCAGATGAGCAAGGGCATGGTCGGTTTCAAGGGCGAGCCGATCAAGGCCTTCTGCATCGACTTCAACTGGGGCAAGAAAGGACCGGCCGAGCCGGGGCTGTTCGCCCAGGCGGACCCCGAGGAGCACGTTCGCTGGTACCAGGAACTCGGCTGCAACACGATTCAGACGTTCTGCGTGTCGTATAACGGCTACGCGTGGTACCCCAGCGGGGTTGCTCCGGTGACGCCGGGGCTTAAGTACCCGGACTTCCTGGGCCGGGTGGTCGATCTGGGCCACAAGGCGAACATGCTGGTGATGGGCTACTTCTGCGGCGGCTCGAACGCCTACTGGGAGGACCGGCACCCGACGATGGCCCACATCGAGGATCGCGGCAGCTGCAACGTGCCGTTCACACTGGAATACCTCGACTATTTCTGCCGTCAGGTCGAGGACGCGCTGAAAAAGACGGGCGTCGACGGTTTCATGATCGACTGGATCCGCCCGACGAAGCACAACAAGTGGCTGGACTGCGAAAAGCAGATGTGGCAGGAGTTGTTGGGCGAGAAATTCCCCGAGAGCGGCTCACCGTCGGCTGAGGCGGTGCTGGAGTTCGATCGGCGGTCGATGGAGCGTGCATGGCGGCACATGCGCTGGGCGATCCGGGCGACCCGGCCGGCGGTCGTCTGGACGAATCATCCGTTCCTCAAGCAAGAGTATCCGCTCTGGGAGGGGCAGTCGCTGCTGACCGAGGCCGACTGGATCCTGAACGAGTCGCACGAGATCGAACACGTGGACTGGCTGCAAAGCCGTGTGGGGCCGAAGACGCTGATCGTGCAGAACCTGTGCGGATGGCAGGATCACGACGCGTCGATGTGGCGGAAGCTCGACCCGAAGAAGTTCGGTTTCTACGGATTCGCCAAAGCGGACGAAGAGACGACGCTGCCCGACGTAAAACTCGAATGGAACGCGAAGAACATCGAGATCATACGTCAGGCCTACCGCGAGATATGATGGATGTCTCTGCGTCCGCGCATCGAAGTGATCCACGATGACGACGAGATCCTTGTCGTCAACAAGCCCGCCGGCGTCCTGACGATCGCCGACCGGAAGGGCGGCGAGTCGGCCCGCGATCTGCTGGCGGCCAAACATCCCGAGTTGGGCGGTCTTCGGGTGGTGCATCGTCTGGACCGGGACACGTCGGGCGTGCTGGTGTTCGCCCGGACGTTGAACGCGCAACGGTCGCTGACGCGGCAACTGTCGGAGCGGACGACGGACAAGCGGTATCTGGCCATCGTCCGGGGCGAGCCGGCCGACGACCGCGGCCTGATCGACGCGCCGCTGCGGCCGCACCCCCGTGGCGACCAGCGAATGGTGGTATCGCCGCGCGGCAGGGCTTCGCAGACCGAGTGGGAGGTCATCGAGCGGTTGGGCGGTTTCGCCCTGCTGCGCTGCCGGCTGCTGACCGGTCGGCAGCACCAGATCCGTGTGCATCTCAGCCACGTCGGCCTGCCGCTGCTGGTCGACGAGCTGTACGGCTCGGCCGGCGCCTTCTTCCTGTCGTCGGTCAAGCCGGGGTATCGCCCCAGCGCCCGGCACGACGAGCGGCCGCTGATCGGCCGGCAGACCCTTCATGCCGAGTCCATCGCGCTCGATCACCCGATCCGGAGTGAGCGGTTGACGTTTTCGGCTGAGACGCCGAAGGATTTCCGCGCGGTGCTGAGCCAGCTCCGCAAACGCCGCGGTCTTGCCTGATAACCCTGGAAGTCGTAAATTACCGGGATTCTATCGGGATTGGGGTGCGCGCACTGCCCCGGGGGAGATGGCGAGCATGGCGGACGTTTTCCGGGTCGGGTTGATCGGTTGCGGCGTCGTCGGCGGGGGCGTTGTCGAGCTTCTCCGCGACGAGGGGGGGGAGATTGCGCGCAAGACCGGGCAGCGGCTGGAAATCGTCCGCGTGGCGGACAAGGACCCGCGGCAGGCCCGTAGCGTCGGTGTCCCTGAGGATCGCATCACCACGAATGCCGCGGATGTCATCAACGATCCGGGAATCCAGGCGGCGATCGAACTGGTCGGCGGCACGAGTGTCGCGAAGGATTTCGTTCTGAGCGCATTGAAGGCCGGCAAGCACGTGGTGACGGCCAATAAGGCGCTGCTGGCCAAGTTCGGCAGGGAGATCTACCGCACGGCCCGCGAGAATGGCCGGTGCGTCGCATTCGAGGCCAGTTGCGCGGGCGGCATCCCGTTGATCCTCGCGTTGCGCAACGGCCTGATCGCCAACCGCGTGACGGCCATCTACGGCATCCTCAATGGCACCTGCAATTACATCCTGAGCGAGATGGCCCAGAAGAACCGCAGCTACGCAGACGCGCTGGCCGAGGCTCAGCGACTGGGCTATGCGGAGCTGGACCCGACGCTGGACGTCAACGGCACGGACACCGCGCACAAGCTGGCGATCCTGGCGTCGATCGCGTTCTGCGCGGATGTGAACTTCGACAAGCTGCACATCGAGGGAATCCAGAACCTCGACGCGCAGGATCTGGCCGCCGGGCGCGAGCTGGGATACGTGTGCAAGCTGCTGGGCATCGCCCACCTGTCCGACGGCGGGCTGAGCCTGCGGGTGCATCCGGCCTTTGTGAAGCAGTCGCATCCGCTGGCGAGCAACTCGGGCTCGTTCAACGCGATCAGCGTGTATGCGAACTGGGTGGGACACACGCTGTACTACGGACGTGGCGCGGGCCGCCGGCCGACCGCCAGCGCGGTGGTGGCCGACCTGGTGGACCTGGCGGTCGGCAACCAGGCGCGGACATTCGAGTGCTTCCGGATGCTGAACGACGTGGCGCCGGGGCCGAAGTACGTGCCGATGGACGAGCTGGAGTCGCGGTACTACGTCCGGCTGATGGTGGTGGACCAGCCCGGGGTGATGGCCCAGATCACGCGGGTGTTCGGCGAGCACCGGATCAGCCTGCGGGCGATGACCCAGCATGAGTCGCCCGCCCGGCCCGACGACGAGGTCGTCCCGGTCATGGTGCTGACGCATAACGCCCGTGAGGGCGGCATGAGCAAGGCGTTGTCGGAGATCGCGAATCTGGGCGTGGTGAAGGCTCCGCCGGTGAGGATTCGGCTGGTCGAGGAGCACGCGGAGTAAGTCGCCATGAAGTACGCACTGATTCTGCCTGACGGTTGTGCCGACGAACCGGTGCCTCAACTGGACGGGCGCACGCCCCTGCAGGTGGCGCGGATTCCGAATATGGATTCCATCGTCGCACGCGGCCGAATCGGTCGCGTCAGAACGGTCCCCAAGGGGTTGACGCCGGGCAGCGACGTGGCCACGCTCAGCGTGATCGGCTACGACCCGGTGGCGTGCTACACCGGCCGGGCGCCGCTCGAGGCGGTCGCCAAGCGGATCAGGCTCGGGCCGGACGAACTCGTTTTCCGGTGCAACCTGGTGACGATCATCGAAGGGCGGATGGAGGATTTCTCGGCCGGCCACATCTCGCAGCCCGAGGCGGAGAAGCTTCTCGCTGATCTCCAGGCGAAGATGGGCGACGACCGCATCCAGTTCCACACCGGGGTGGGCTACCGCCACCTGGTGACGATCAAGGACGCCGACTGGATGAAGGTCAAATGCACGCCGCCGCATGACATCCCGGGCAAGGAGGCGGCCGGCTACCTGCCCACCGGCAAGGGCAGCGAACTGCTGCGCGAGCTGATCGAGCGATCGCAGAAGGTGCTGGCCAACCACGAAGTGAACCAGGTTCGGCAAGACCTGGGCGAGAGCCTCGCGACGTCGATCTGGCTCTGGGGCCACGGGGCGATGCCCAAGCTGGCGAGTTTCAAGAAGCGGTTCGGCATCCAGGGTGCGGCGATCACGGCGGTGGATTTGATTCGCGGGCTGGCCCTGAGCGTCGGCTGGAAGCTGATAGAGGTGCCCGGAGCAACAGGGTATTACGACACGAACTACGCGGGCAAGGGCGAAGCCGCGGCGAAAGCCCTGGACCGGGTGGACCTGGTTGCGGTGCACATCGAGGCTCCCGACGAGGCGGGTCACAACGGCGATCCACTGAACAAGATAAAGGCCCTGGAGCGCATCGACGAGCACATCGTCGGGCCGGTGCTGGAGAAGCTCCAGACCTTCGATGCCTGGCGGGTGCTGTGCCTGCCCGATCATCCGACGCCGGTGACGCTCAGGACGCACACCAGCGACCCGGTTCCGTTCGGCATGTGCGGCACCGGAATCGTGCCCGACGAGGCGAAGGAGTTCACCGAGAGGGCCTCGGCCGAGAGCGACCTGTACGTCGACCCGGGGCATGAGCTGATGGAGTATTTCCTGAAATCGCGGCTAGAGGGAAAGTGAATTAGAGCCATCCGAAAACCTTATACAACCGGTTCCCTGCCTGCAGCGGACGGGAAGCCGGTCGGAATTTCGGGTTTTAAGGTAGGCTCCCGGAAACTCTAACAAGACTTGTGTGGGACCGGCATCTTGCCGGCCCAATTGACCGGCTGGAAGCCGGTCCCACAAGTTCCACCAGCGGAAAGGATGGTACGAGTGACACCATGAGCATCATCGTTCAGAAGTTCGGCGGAACTTCAGTGGCCAACGCGGAGAAGCTCGGCCGGGCCGCCCGGCGGGCGATCAAGACCAAGCTCGACGGCCACCAGGTTGTCATGGTCGTGTCGGCCATGGGGCACACGACCGACGAGCTGGTCTTGCTGGCCAGACAGGTGAATCCGAACCCGCCGCGGCGGGAGATGGATATGCTGCTGACGACGGGCGAGCAGGTTTCGATCGCCCTGATGGCCATGGCGATCGAAGCTGCCGGCCACGAGGCGATCAGCTTCACCGGCGGGCAGGTCGGGATGGTCACCGACAGCTCGCACACCAAGGCCCGCATCCGGTCCATCGAGGCCGAGCGGATTCACAAGGAGCTTCGGACGGGGCGGATCGTGATCGTGGCCGGCTTCCAGGGCATTACCGACGAAGGGGCGATCACGACGCTGGGGCGCGGCGGCTCGGACACGACGGCGGTCGCCCTCGCGGCGGCGCTGAGGGCCGAGCAGTGCGAGATCTACACGGACGTCGATGGGGTCTACACCACCGACCCGCGCGTCGTGCCCCAGGCCCGCAAGATGGACGAGATCACGTACGACGAGATGCTCGAGCTGGCCTCGCTCGGGGCCGGCGTCATGCACTCTCGCTCGATCGAGTTCGGGAAGAAATATAACGTGCCGATTCACGTTCGCAGTTCGCTCACAGACGTAGAAGGGACCATGATCGTGGCTGAAACCTCAGGTATGGAAAGCATCGTCGTTCGGGGCGTGACCCTGAAGAAGGACCTGGCCCGCGTTGTGCTCGTCGGCGTGCCGAACAAGCCCGGCGTGGCCGCCCAGATCTTCGCCCGCATCGCCGAGCACAACATCGTCGTGGACGACATCATCCAGAACGTCTTCGACAAAGGTCACGAGGCGAACATCGGCTTCACAATGTCGCTCGGCGACTTCCGCGAGGCCCATACGGTCTGCCAGCGGATCGCGAAGGACATGAAGCTGAAGGCCGTCGAGACCGACGACAAGATCGCCAAGGTCAGCATCGTCGGCATCGGCATGAAGACGCATACCGGCGTGGCGTCGAAGATGTTCAACGCCCTGGGCAAAGCCAAGATCAACATTCAGAACATCTCGACCAGCGAGATCGTCGTGAGCTGCCTGCTCGACCGGAAGGACGGCGAGAAGGCCCTGAATATCCTGCACGACGTGTTCGAGCTGAACAAGGCCAAGGGCTGAGCCCGCCGTTGATGATGCACGGACTCTCCTGCTGATCCCCAAGCGGCTTGCGCGGCCGGCGCGCGTCACTCGGTCGAGGCCGGTCGGGTTGCGCTGTAACGTTCCCGAAAAACCTTGTAGATATGGGTCAGCGTGGTCGCCTCCAGCCCGTTGGCCGCGTTGGCGTGTGACGAGGCGACCTGGACGAGGTCGACGATCTGCTCCAGGATCGCGGCCTGTCGCTCGACCATCGCGAACGACCGGCGGGCCTGCTCCGGGTCGTTCTGTCGCTGGAACAGGGCGGTGCGGACCATCTGGTGGATGAACTCGATCATCGCCTCCCCGTAAGCGAACCGGCGTTCGTCCTCCAGCAGGCGGGTCTTCTCGACAGGATCGCGGCAGGCGAGCAGAGCGTCGTCCAGGTGCCGGCGGGCCCGGTGGAAACCGTCCACGACCTCGACGAGGTCCGGGCCGTCGTTGAGCGTCGGACGGAACGGTTCGTAGCGCAGGTGGTCGATGTTGAAGATCTCGCGGTTGGCGTCCGCGAGTTGATAACGCAGGCTCCAACTCTTGTTGTTGACGTAGATGTTATGCTTGTAGGCCTTACAGTTGGAAGTGGCATACTCGAGTTCGCGGTAGAACGCACGGGTTTCGGCCGAGGTCGTGGGATAGAAGCGGGCGAAGTACTCGTTCAGCAGCCCATCCGCGTCGTGTTCGGTGTTCCACAGCAGCCGGGCCATCAAGTATTGGTTGAGAGTCCAGGTCCCCCATAGGCGGGTGGGTGTATGCATATAATGGAAGTGTCGGGCGCCGTTCCGGTAATACCAGGGAATGTCGGCGGCCATGATGGTCGGAAAAAGAACCGGGAGCGACTTGAGGAGACTGACGTTGTAGTACTCGCCGATGAAAACCGAGCCGGTGTAGTTACGGCCGGCGCCGGTGGTCCAACCGGTGAAGTCCTCCTGCAGCGAGCGGTTGATTTCGGTGCAGGCGGGGTCGGCCAGCGCGTGAACATAGCACCGCCCGATGGGGAAAAAGGTCACTGAACAGTGGTCGTAGTCAAAGTCGGCCGGCAGCGACCTGGCCGGCGGCGACAGCGTGTCGTAGTAGGCCAGGGTGGCGATCTCGACCTTGCGTTTCAGGCGGCCTTCGGCGCGGGCCGCGGCCAGGCCTTTCAGTGTGGCGTCGATGACGCACATCAGGCGGTCGGTATAGGTGCCCTGTTGCTTGCAGGGGTCGCACTCGCACCACTCGCCGGCATCGAGCATCCAGAAGTTGAGCACGTCCACATCGCGCCAGACGCCGTCGATGCATTCGCTCACGACGTTGCGGACCAGTTCGGCCGTGGCGTCAGGGTTCGAGGTGCAATAGTTGTCGCCGTCGTCGTGGTCGATGTTGTCGCTCCGCTTTCCGCCGCGCAGGCCGAACCACTCGGGATGGGCCTCGAAGTAGCTGAGTTTACCGTCGCCGTCGGCGTCGCGCGCCGGAGACGGGCCGGGCTTGTATGGGTCGGCGGACTTGGCGGCGGCAGCGGCGAATCCGGGGTGGTTGTAGGGATACTCGGCCTTGGGGCTGAGGCACTGGTTCTGGATGACATGCCCGCCGGCGGTGAGCTTCATGCCGACTTTCTTGTTGAAGTGCAGGTCGTTCTTGCTGGCGACACACCAGAAGTTGAGTCGGTTGCGAGCCATCCAGGTGAAGAAAGTGCGATCGCCGAGATCCTCCCAGGTCCAGAACCCGCGGGTGAGGTAGTGCGGCTGCTCGGTGCGATCCAGTTCGCGAGGCAGCGGCCCGCGGACGGCGGGGTAGACGGATCCCTGCTCCCCGAGTCCGAAGAAGCGAACGCCAAGTTGTTCCAGGTACGCATACGCGCCGTACAGAGTGCCCGCACGGTCGTGGCCCTTGATGACGGTGATGATACGGTCGTCCCGCGGGAACGTCCTGATCCGGAAAGCGCCCGGGACCTTGGGGGTGAAGTCGTCGCTGGCGGCGTCGGGGATGCTGTCGATCGACCGGTTCGAGTTTCCGTTGCTCAGTAGGATGATGTCACCAGCCGAGGGAAGCTGATCGACGGATGTGAGAGCGATGTCGGTGGCATCAATGTCAGCGGCTTTGGAGAGCAGGTCGCGAAGCTCGATGGCGGCGAAGGACTCCGTGCAGGCGTTGTCGTCAGTCTTATCGTCATCCTGCCAGTTGACTTCGCCCTCGGCTGAGGCGGCGCGTTCCACGGAGCCGAATGGTCCGGGATCGGCCACGATGGTCAGCCGGGTGCCGGCCTGCGTGAGGGCGGGCAGGGCGAGAAGAACGGCGATCGACACAATGGGATGATACTTACAGATATGGCGGAGGGTCATGTTGATTCTCCAATCAAAGGGGGTGTCCTGATTCTGGCCCACCATGATACGCAATGATACGCATTTGTGTATTTACCAGGCGAGTAACTCACCGAAGATCTCTTCCACAACGTCCTTGAGGGTGACGATGCCGACGGGACCATGATGAGAATCAGTCACAATCGCCATGGGGGCCTCGGCCTGCTGAAGGCGGACCAGGGCGGCGGTGGCGGATTCGTCGGCGGGTAAAGTAATGACGGGTTGAATGAACCGCTCAAGGGGCTCGCGGGGATCCGCCACGAGGATGTCATGGATGTCAATGATACCGATAATCGATCGGTGATCCCGGCTCAGGACCGGCAGCCGTGAGTAACTGCACAGCTCGATGATGCGGTCGACGGTGGACCGGTCGGCGTCGATGCTCACGGTGACGACTTTCCGTTGGGGGACCATGATCGAGCCGACGGAGATCTCGGAGAGGTTCATGACCCGTTCGATGATCTCGGCTTGCTCGGCGGTGAGGGCGCCGTGCGCTCCGCCCTCCCTCAATAGACCGAGCACTTCGGCCCTGGGGGTGTCCAGGTCTCGCATGGTTCCGTGTCCGGTGATGCGGGTAACCAGCCGGTTCACCTGACGCAGCATCCAGAGCATGCCCGTGTAGCGCAGGACGATGACGCAGCCGCCCAGAGTAAGGGAGCAGCGGTTCATGAGCCGTTCGGCTTCGAGGTGGAACAGGTTCTTCGGGACGACATCTCCGAAGACGAACACCAGGGGCGACAGGACGGCGACCATGAAGACTTTCGTGCCGGTGGGCGACAGGCGCAGCACATCGAGAGCCAAGGCGCTGGCGCTGACGGTGAGCAGGTAGTTAACCAGATTGTTGCCGACGAGGATGGTCATCACTGTGTCCTGAGGGTGTCGGATCAGCCACCAGAGGGCGCGGGACTGGGCGCGGGGATGGCGCTCGGCCTGCAGCCGGATGCGGAGGCGGTTCACGCAGTAGAGCCCCATCTCCGTGCCGCTGAAGAAGCCGCTGCCCAGCAGCAGCACGACGCACGCAACCAGCCAGAAGGTCGCGCTCATGTGCCCTCCCTGCTGTTGGCCGGCCCGCTTCTGTCCCCGCGCTCGGGAGGTGCGTGTTGCGGTTCGAGCAGTTCGAGCCGGAGCCACTCGATGCGCCGCCCGCGGAGCGATTCCACGGTCAGGTGGAGGTTGCCCAGTGTGACCTCATCGCCGACGGCGGGCAGTCGTCCGAGGTGGGAGATGACAAGCCCGGCCAGCGTGGTCACGCGATCATCAAAGGGGTGGATGTTGAAGAGTTCGGCCCAGTCGTGCACGCTGAGCCGGCCCGAGACGCGGTAGTGCCGGTCGTCGAGCCGCTCCCAGGTGGCTTCGTCCTTTTCCTCTCCGTCCTCGGCGAGTTCGCCGACGATCTTCTCGGCCACGTCCTCGATGGTCAGCAGACCGACCACGCCGCCGTACTCGTCCACGGCAATCGCCAGGGCGGTGCCGGTGGTGCGGAAGTGCCGCAGGACCTGCGTCAGGGTGATGATTTCGGGAACGAACGGCACCGGCCGGGCGAGGTCCTCCAGCGGCTCGTCGGGGCGAAGGAACAGGTCCCTGGCATAGACCAGTCCGACCAGGTGATCGATGTCCTCGTCGTAAACCGGGATCTTGGGCAGGTGTCTCTCGCGCATCAGCTCGCGGAGCACCTGCGGATTGTCGTGCACTTCGAAGGCGATGATGTCGACACGGGGGACCATGACGTCGCGGACCTTGAGGGCGTTGAGCTGGATGACGCCGCTGAGCATGGCGTTTTCGTCGGCGTCGATGATCTGGCGGCGTTCGGACATCTCCACGAGTTCGCGGAGTTCCTCGGCGGTGACCTGGGCGCGAGCGGGCCGGTTGTCGGTCAGCAGGCGGGTTGTCGGTTCGACGAGCAGCACGTTCAGCAGGAAGGTCACCGGCGCCAGCAGAACCTGAAAGAGCCGGATCAGGGGCGCCGCCCGCGGCGCGAGTTCGTTGCGCAGGTCGATGGCAATCCCCTTGGGAAGGATTTCCCCGAGCAGGGTGATCATGATCGGCGACACCAGGCCGAGCACCGGCGCGAGCGGGCTCCTCGGGCCGGTAAGCTCCTGAAACACCGACAGACTGATGGCGAAAATGAAGAGGTTGACCGTGACGCTGCCGATTATCAGCGTCAGCAGCAGCTTGCGCGGCTGCTGCATGAGCGTGGCCACGAGGCGGCGGGAAGATCGCGGGTCATGCTGAAAACGGTACAGCTCGTGCCGCTTGAGGGCGAACAGGGTGGTTTCCGAGCCGCTGAAGAAGGCGGACATTCCCAGGAGCACGACCAGCAACCCAAGTCGCACGATCATGGCAACATGTCCCGCAACAGTTGACGCCGCCGGCGTCCCCCGGACAGCCAGTGTATCGGATCTGGAGAGCTTCACAACCACACTTGCATGGGAGGTCGCTCTGCCTCAATATCTGGGCGTTGTGTTCACCCGTGTAACCCATGTCGTCACCTCGCGCACGCCGGAAAACGCCCTGCGGCAACTGGCGTTGCTTCTGCGGCGGTTGCCGGCCGATCGCTTCCCGCAGCAGGTCGTTGCCGTCGGATCGGAACCGCCTGTTCTGGCCCGGTTGCTGGCTTCGATGCCGGCAGGGCGCGGTCCCACGGTTCTGAGGGTCAGCGGTCGCTGGGGACTGCCTGGCGGGCAGTCTTCCGAATGGCGACGGTTGCTTCCGTTACGCCCGCCGGAGGTCTGGCATGCGTGGGGGACAGCCGCCGCATCGGTCGCGCGAGCCGCCTGTCCGGCCGACGCGGTTCTCGTCGTCACCGTGACCGATCCGGAAGAAATCGGTGATGTGCGGGAATGGTGGCCCCTGCAGGCGGACCCGGGTATCCGGGGGGCCGGTCGTGTGCTGTGTGCCTCGGAGTGGGTCCAGAACCAAGTCATCGGCTTGGGCATCCCGCGGGAAGCGACCGCGTTGGTTCGGCCGGGGATCGAGGGGCACTCGATCGATACAGCCGGAAGAGATGCGTTGCGGGCAGAGTTGCACCTGCCTGCGGACGCTCGCGTGTTGCTGACGGCCTCCCCGCCCAGCCGGGCGGGCGGGCAGTTCTTCGCGGCCTGGGCGGCGGCCATCCTCTACCAGATCTGGCCGAACGTCCGCCTCGTCTGCACGGGCCGCTCTCGCGAGCTGGATCGGATTCGGCGGCTGATCGAAGGCATCTATTGCCCGGATGTGTTTCGGCTGGTCGGGGACGACTACTCGCCCGACGACCTGTTTGCAATCAGCGATCTTCTGGTGGCCCCGGCCACGGACGATATCTCGACCTGGTGGCTGGCCTCGGCCATGCTCGCCGGCGTGCCGGTTGTCGCTTCGGGTGTACCCTCACTGGCAGAAGTGGTGGCCGACGAGCGGACCGGGTTCGTTTGCCGGCCTGTCGAGCCGCATACGCTGGCCATCCGCATTCGCGAGGCGGCCGAGTCCGGCGGTCGGCTGGCCGGTTGCGTCGCCGAGGCCCGCCGTTGGGCAACGGAAGCGTTCGATGCGGATCGCTGCGTCGAGGCTCACGCGGCCGTCTACGCCCCTTCAGCGGGATCGCCGGCGGATGGGGCCGCGACTTCCCCCGCGACGAAGACGAAGAGTGCATCCTATAACCCGTGTGGCACAGGCGTCTCGCCTGCGTGATTCCAGGGTTTCAGCGCAACTTGCCCCCCGTTGAACAGCGTAACCCCCTTAAGCACCAGGAAGTTGAGCGCGGATTTGGATTTCAAGATGCGTAAGGTTTCAGTGACCCCATGTCTGCCTTTGGTACTCCCTCGCCCCCTCTTTTCGACTGCTGAACACAAAGGCATCGTCTCCGTAGAATGCCGGCATGGCC
>DATIKE010000396.1:0-6191 GCA_035477895.1 Phycisphaerae bacterium | reverse complement strand
CGCCTGCCAGCCGAGTTCCGTGCTGATGCTTCCGCCGTTGTGCCAGCCGTCATAGTCCAGCCAGTTGCCGTTCATCTCGTTGGCGAATCGCAGGAAGATCGGCTCGCCGTTGTTCCGCGCGTCCGTGAACCACTGGGTGAGGTACCCGTCCCATAGACCGTTGGCAATATCTTCCAGCGGCACACCGCTCGGCATCCAACCAACCTCGATCACCCGTCCACCCGGCTTAAGGTGCTGATTGATCACATAGCCGATCGAGTTCTGGAAACTCGAGTTCCAGTTCGCGTACCACAACACTATCGCCAGATGCCTGCCCGCTAGGCTCTCGAACGCGGGCACGTCCAGGTAGTAATCCCCGGGGTTCGTGCTGCGTTGCGTCACCGGAAACGCGCCATGGTACACGACGCCATTCGCAGGTTCGTACTTGGCGACCGCCTGCCCGAAGACGGCGCGCACGCAGCCCCCAGTCAACACGACTGCAAACACCAACCCCAACGCGCAACCCGACGAAGTGGCACGCAAACTCATGTACCTTTCGATGTCCGCGGCAACCACAACGAGGCCGGGTGCCGGTTTGCCGAACGGATCTTGACCACGGTTCAGACTCTACGCCTGCAGAAGCGGCACGTACTGGCCTGCCTGTGCGTACACGCAGACAGGCCTACCTTCGCGAGGCCCCGATCGCCCACCGTGCCGACCGGCCCGCCCCAGTGCTGGTCTCTGTGGGGGTCTGAACGGTTACAACGGCGCTACAGGCCGCGCCGTCCCGTCAATTCGCGCAATTCGCATTGGCCGGGATGACCGGGCCGGTGAGGCACTTCAGGAACTTGGTCTTGTCGGCCTGATCGACGTCGGTGTCGACGTCGAACCGGGCGGCAGCGCAGGCCGGGTTGTTCTGCGGAACACCCGAGCCGCTCAGGCAGGCCTGAAAGCGGCCGAAGTCCTCCATGTCCACGTCGCCATCACGTTCGAAATCTCCAGGAATGGGCACGGGGCAGCCTGAAGAATCGACTGGCACGCCGGTGTATGTACCGGGGCAGGCGTCGCACAAATCGCCGACGCCGTCGTTGTCCCCGTCCGCCTGATCCGGATTGGTCGCGCCGGGGCAGTTGTCGCAGCCGGTCGCCCTGCCGTCACGGTCGGGATCAACCTTGTCGTCATGGCCGGGACAGACGTCGCAGGGGTTGCCGACTCCGTCCCCGTCCGAGTCTTCCTGTTGCGGGTTGGCGATCGACGGGCAGTTATCGAGATGGTCGAAGACCCCGTCATCGTCGTTGTCGACCGGCTGAACCTGCAGAATCAACAACGTGATTTCGGCATCCTCCATCGTGAAGGGGAAGTTGCCGGGATTGAAGCCGGCGGTCACATCCTGCTGGTTCCAGGTCATGCCGCTCGACATGGTCAAGCTTGTGTCGCCGCCGCTGGAGTCCGGGCCGGCCTTGCCATAGTGCTTCAGCATCGCGGACACCACCTGGCACGATGCCAGCCCAAGCCTGACCGTCACCGGCTGGGCGTCGTCGAAGTTCAGCCCCCAGATCATGATCGTGTTCTGGTCCGCGCTGTTCCTGGTCACGTAGATGCGGAAGTTGGCGTTGCCGGGGTCATATCCCATCTGCGTGCCCGTTGCGATCAGCACGTCGCCCATGTGGCCGACCAGGCCCGTGAAAGCACCGCTCGGTCCGAGTTTGCTCTGCGGCTGCTCCCAGAAGGTGCCGGCCAGCACGCCGTCCTCCACGAAGGTGAAACACGTCTCGACGACGGCGATCGCGTTGGCCATCGAGGACTGCATATAACCGGGGGCGTCCCAGTTGACTGGATTCCATTCAGAGGCAACAAGGTCTACATTGGTCCGGCCGTGGGAGCTCAGGATGTTGCGGATGGGGGCGGACTTGCCGTTCATGAACGCCTTGTAGTCGCGCAGGGCGTTGGCCATGCCGTCGTAGTAGCCCCAGTTGCTCTTGATCGTGCCGTAGTACGGGTGGTAACCCACGAAGTCGAGTTGCACGGCCGGGTCGGCGGCGAGGGCCGTCATCCACGGCCCGCTGCCGCTGGTTCCGTCGGTCATGGTCATGAGGCAGGGCCCGAACTTGAGCGACGGGTCGACGGCCTTCATGGCCGCGCTGATCAATTTGTACCGGTCGCGGTAGCCCGTCGGGCTGAGGTAGTGATTGCTGAGGAAGTTGCCGTAGCCGCCCAGTTCCGGCTCGTTGCCGATCTCCCAGTATTGGACCGGGGGCACCGTTCCCTCGCCGGGCGCGAGAAGCCTGGCTTTCCCGCCCCAGTCGCTGATCGAGTTGTAGACGCGAAGGTCCTCGCCGGTCATGCCGGCTTCATCGCCCTGGCGGTAGTTCCGCAGAATGAAGTTGGTGTAGCGGACCCAATCGGCGGCCAGGCCGTCGGGATTGACCGTCTGGCAAACGAAGACACCCGGGTTGACCGGGTCCGCCCAGTCCCGATATCCGCCGCCGAAGGCGTTGGCCGTGATCAGCGGGACAGCCTGCCGATCCCGGGCGTACCGGAGGAACTCAAGGGTGGTGAAATGGCCGCCGCCCAGCCCCCAGCCGGCGCCGCTGTAGATGTTTCGCCAGTCGTAGGTGTCGGCATCGAGGCCGCCGGCCAGCCCGCGGCCCAGCGAGCCGGTGGTCAGGTTCCACAGCGCGGCATAACCGCTCGTGGTTATCTGGCGATAGGGGCACTGCCCGCGGACCCACGGGCTGAAGGGCGTGCCCTGCCAGTAGTTGATCATCGGGAGCAAACCCGCCGAGGCCATTTGCGCGCCCGGCCCCCAGGACGAAGGACAATAGCCGGCCTGGCTTCTGGAGGCACGGACACTGAACGTATAGGTCGTTGACGGCAGCAACCCGGTCACCGTCTTCGTGCCCCAACTCGCCCGGCTGAACCACCTCGGGGCCGTGTTCAGTTTGCCGTCGGACTGCACGAACATCCGCCCGCCGACGCCGGGCGAAACCATGATCGCGTAGAGATCGGCCGAGGAGTCCGCCGGGTTGATCGCCACCTGGATACTGGAGGTCGTTGAATTGGAGAGGATCGGGGCCTGGGGAGTCGCGCAATACTGCGAGCAGGGAGCGGAAACGACATCGAAGGACTGCAGGCCGTCAATCCAACCGACCGCGTACGTCGTTCCGCCGATCACGCCGTCGGCCGCCCAGGCATCGCCGTCGTTCATGACCGGGTTGAACGCCCAGGCCGCCTTGACCGTGAAGGTCCAGCTCACGGTCCGCGAACCGCTGCCGCCCGATGCCTTGCCGCTGACCGAGGTGGCACACGACAGCGGCGTGATGTACGTGACGCCGCCCCAGGCATCTGTCCGGTATCCCCATCGCCCCCCGCCGGTCGCGTCGCCGACCACCCACGTACCGCCCCACTGGATCACGTCGGCATCCGTCTTGCCCCAGTTCATGTAGCCGCGGCCGTTGGTCTGGTCACCACCGGCTTCGGTGTAGTTGAACAATACCCGTATGCAGCGGATATCGTTGTAGCCGTCGATGTCGGAGACCGTCATGGTGACGGTATACTGGGTCGTGCCATTCGCGATGAGCGTTGAGGCGTTGACCTGCGGAAGGCCGGTGATCGTCGGCGGGGTGGCCGCCAAAGCCCGGGGGGCCGAGCTGGCCAAGAGCGCCACGACCACTGCAACCAGTATCACCCCATGTCCGCCGAGGGTCCGGCTTCTGCTCCCGTTTCGCCCCATCACCCCGCCTCCGCGAAGTAGATAAGTGGAAGCCCGGCTGCACGGACGAACGGCCGAGGTCCCGGCCGGACTGACCTCCGTAGCCCATGTGGGACCCCCATATTTCCCCCGGTGACCAACTCTTCCAGCATAACTCCTGAATGATCGTTAAGTCAAGGGGTTAGAAATGCGCAAGGCCGCTTTACGCCGCATTCTCCTTCCGTAGCATATCTTCGGCAAGCAACTGGTTTCCTGCACAGGAGAACGATCGTGGCCGGGACTCGTTTAACATCGGCAGCGCGAAACGAATGGACACGACGGGGTTTCATGCAGTCGGCGGGGTCGGCGGCGGGTGCGGCCATGCTGGCCGGGATGCCTCGCCGACTTGCGGCCCAGGAAGTACCTGCTGATTCGGCAAACGATCGGCCGGCCGGCCCGATCACGTACCGGCCGGGAAAACCGGGGCAGCGCCCCAGGCTTGTGGTCTGGATCACGCTCGACGCGATGCGCGGCGACATCCCGCTGCGGCTTCGCAACCCGGCGACCCGGGCGGGCTTGGGCTTTCTGCTGGACAACGGCTTGTATTACAGCAACGCTCACTTCGGCCACTCGACGACCTTCACGGCCGTCGGTCACGCCGCGCTGTTCACCGGCGCGCACTCCGCCCAGCACGGCATCGCCGGCAACGACTGGCACATCATCGAGACGGGCATGAACATCTACTGCGTGCAGGACGACGCTCACCCAGTGCTTCACGGCGTCAAGAGCAAGTTCGGCGGATACTCGCCGAACAACCTGGCGGCCACGACCATCGGCGACGAACTGGTGCTTGCCTCGGGCGGCCGATCGCGCGTGTTCAGCGTCTCGGGCAAGGACCGCGGGGCGATCATGGGCGGCGGGCACCTGGGCAAGGCCTTCTGGTACGCGAAGGAGGCCGGCGGGTTCGTCACCAGCGATTACTACTACAAGGACTACCCCGCATGGTACGGCCGATGGGCGACCACCGCCCCCGTCGACGCTTGCCGCGACAGGGTGTGGGCGCTCATCGACACCCCGGCCACCTACCGGAACCGCGACCGCGATGACGTCCGGTTCGAGAAGGGTTACAGGCACCTCGGGCGGACTTTCCCCCACGCGATGGCCGCCGACAAGCCCGCGGACCTTTACGCCGCCCTGCCGTACTCACCGTTCCTCGACGAACTGACGGCCCAACTGGCCACGGACATCCTCCGGCATGAGAAACTCGGGCATGGCGAGGCGACGGACCTGCTGGCAGTGAGCCTGTCGGCCACGGACTACATCCATCACAACTGGGGCCCGGACTGCCTGGAGGCGGAGGACAATGTTCGCCGGCTGGACGCGCTGCTCAGGGGATTCTTCGCCTTCATCGATCAGCACGTCGGGCTGGACAACACACTGCTGGTTGTCTCCGCGGATCACGGCATGGACGCAATCCCCGAATACAAGAAGTCGCTCGGCTGCGACGCCGGCCGGCACTACCCCGAGAAGTTCCTCCGGGCGATCAACGACCGGCTCAGAAAGCGCTTCGGCATCAACCGCGACCTGGCGAAGGTCTTCTGGAACCCGAGTATCTATCTGGACGTCGAGGCGATCGGCGTGCTGAATCTTGACCGGGCGACCGTGGAACGGGCCGCCGCCGAGGAAGTGTTCAAGGTGCCGGGTTTCGCGATGGCCGTGCCGCGCACCGACATGCTTGCCGGTCGAATCACCGACACCCCGATCACCCGCCGGATGCAGAGATCGTTCCACCCGACGCGGTCCGGTCACGTGATCGTGATCCCCTCCCAGCACTGGTACCTGTACCCCGAGCCGGACGCTCACGCGGCGATGCACGGCACACCCTACGCCTATGACACCTTCGTTCCGATCTTCGTCGCGGGCGGTGGGCTGAGGCCGGGGACCATCCGCCGCCCGGTACAGCCCGAGGACCTGGCGAGCACGGTTGCGGCCGTGCTGGGTCTGGCGCCGCCCAGCGGCAACACGGGCACGCCGCTGGCGGAGGTCGTCGAGGCCACGCAGGCTCCGTGCCTCGCGCCGACGCCGACGGAATGAGTCGCGATGACGCCGGATAAGGCGAAGCGACCGGCCGGCATGGCCAAAAAGTGTATTCATCGCATAAATGGCTTCTGTCCGGGTGGCTCTCCTGGGTGGGCTCAGTCCACAGGGTCTCTCTGAAAGGTTTCAGTGACTCAGCTCATTCACATCCTCTCGCAGGTTGCTTGGCGCAAACCCCTTTTCCGGTCCAACGCCAGAGGCCGTAAACAAAATAGGGGGCGTGTTCTCGGACGAGATATAACCGAAAGCTGTGGATGGCGTGAATAAAAAGGCGGCGTATCCCGGGTGGTTGTTGAAGCTACCCATTACGGAGGATACGCCATGCATGAGAGTACGACGGATGCGATTCAGTTTCCAGCGGGCACGGTTCGGGACGCTTTGACGGAGGTGCTTCGATCAGGAGCCCAGAAGCTCCTGGCTGAGG
>DATIKE010000395.1:0-2555 GCA_035477895.1 Phycisphaerae bacterium | reverse complement strand
CCGACTTGCCCGCTGGCGCGAGAGAATCCGTCAGCGGCCCATCGCCGAGGTGCTCTGGCAGATCTACGAGGAGACGGATTACCTGGCCTGCGTGTCCGGCCTGCCCGGCGGCCGCGTGCGGCGGGACCACCTGTTGCGGCTGCACGAGCTGGCCCGTCAGTTCGGAACGTTTTCCCGGCAGGGGCTGCATCGTTTCCTGCGTTTCATTGATGATCTCGTCCGCAACGAGCTGCAGCCGCAGCAGCCCGCCGGACCCGGCGCCGCCGACAACGCCGTCCGTATCATGAGCATTCACGGCAGCAAGGGACTGGAGTTTCCGGTCGTGATCGTGGCCGACGCCGGAAAAGTATTCAACCTCGAGGACACCCGGGCGGCCGTGCTGGTGGATCGGCTGTATGGCATCGGCATGCAGGCGGTGGACGCGGAGCGGCGGGTGCGCTACCCGACGTTGGTTCACCAGTTGGCGGCCGAGCACCTGCGGCTGGATACCCTCTCGGAGGAACTGCGGGTCTGGTACGTCGCCCTGACCCGGGCCCGCGAGCACCTCGTGATCGTCGGCCGGGTGCCTCTGGCCGGTGTGGCTCTGGCGCGGGCCCGGCATACCTCGGCCGAAGCCGCCGGTAACCAACTATCGCAACTGGAGATGGAGACCGCCTGCAAGCCGCTGGATTGGCTCCTGCCGGCCTTCTGCCGGCTGCCATCGGATCAGGTGACCTGGTCCGAGGAGAGCGACACGATTGCTTCCGGAACGCTGTTTCATGTGCACACCTTGAGCCGGGCGACAACCGACACCTGGCGAATCCCGCCGGTGGTCGACACGGACCGGACGGATGTGCTCGCACGCATGGGGCGCCTGGAACCGTTGCCGGCGGATGAACCTGTAGCGGACGCCGTCGTTATCGAGCCGATCATCGAAGCCTTGACCTGGACCTATCCCGGCCTGGAACTGACCACCATGCCGGCCCGCATCGGTGTGACGGAAATAAAGCGGCGGTGGGAGGCGATCGCGGACCCGGATGAAAGGCCGGCCACAGGCCGGGCGATACCAGCGGCTGCCACTCGTCCGGCGTTCATAGAAACAGAGCCGACCACGACCGCGGTCACACGCGGAACGGCCGCGCACCGGTTCCTTCAATTGGCCGATCTGCAACGGCGATGCGACGCCGGCGACCTTGCCCGGCAGCGCAATGAGATGGTCCGCCAGGGTCGACTCCCCGCGGCCGATACCGCGATGGTGGACATTGATGCCGTGGCTTGGTTCTTCGAGACGGAACTGGGCCGTCGACTGCGAAGCGGGTGCGTTCGGCGCGAGGTGGCGTTCGTTTCTCGCGTTTCCCCGGACAAGGTTGACCCGCTCGTCCACGGGCGGGACCACCGTGACGTGGTGCTGATTCGCGGCATCGTCGACGTAGTGCTTGAAATGGATGACGGGATCGAGGTCATCGACTACAAGACCGATGACGTGCCGGCCGACGCGTGCGAGACGCGGGCCGAGGGCTACCGTGCCCAGATCGACACCTATGCCGCGGCCATGGAGGCGATTTATCGTCGGCCCGTTCGCGGACGACACCTGGTGTTTCTGTCGCCGAGGCGCGTGGTCACATTGACGTAGGCTCATCCGACGGGAGAATCGCATTGAGCAAGCCGTTTCAGTTCACACGGTTGGAAAATGGGAAGAAGGAGCGGACGACGAACCTGCTCGAGTTGCTGCGCATCGACCGGCCGGAGCAGGCCCGCTGGTTGTGCGTCGGGGCACACGATGACGACATCGCCGGCGGCGAGGGCATGTGGGTCGCCGCGGCCCGCCAGGCCGGCATCCAGGTGGACGTGCTTATCGCCACCGACGGGCGGATGGGCTATTGCTCCGCCGAACAGCGGCACTCCATTGTTCAGATACGCAAGCAGGAAACCTTTGCGTCGTTCGAGCTGCTCGGCGTCGGGCGCGAACACGTGCACTACATCGACTACCCCGACGACGACCTTTTCGTTCATCAGGGAAGGCGCCTCGCCCGCCCGGGCGAACAGGACATTGCCGGGTTCGTCGGCCTGCAGAACGCTTTCACCTGGTACCTGCGGCGCCTGCGGCCCACACATCTGTTCTTCCCCACGCCCACGGACCTGCATCCCGACCACCGAATCGTGCACCAGGAGATGATGATCAGCGTGTACCACGCGCAGGGCATCATCTGGCCCGAGTTGGGCGAACCGCTGGAGAAGCTGCCGACCATCTACGAGTCGGCCACCTACAGCCACTTCCGGCAGCCGCCGAACCTCGAGCTGCGCGCCGCCGATGAGGTGCTCGAGCTTAAGCTCAAAGCTCTCGGCGTGTTCCGCTCGCAGGCCCAGATCGAGCTGTTCCTGAATCACGTGCGGGCCGGCGGGCCATACGAGTACCTTTGCGAGTTCGCCTACCCATTCTACTCCCCCAACCACTACAAGGTGCTCTTTGCCTAGTGCCGTTCTCGGTAAGACAGTGTCGTGTTCGACGCGCAGGGTCGCGGAGGTTCAACCGCCCCTGCGGGGCTTTGGGTCTGTTTACACCGATAACCCAGGGC
>DATIKE010000394.1:0-4077 GCA_035477895.1 Phycisphaerae bacterium | reverse complement strand
GGGCGGATTATTCTTGGCGATGTGATCCAGAGCGTCGACGGTCGGTCGGTCGCTTCCAGCGACGATCTGCTCTCCGCACTGGAGAGGCGCAAGGCCGGCGACGTCGTCGAGGTCGGCATCCTACGCGGTGACCAGAAGATGAGTGTCCCGGTCAAGCTTCAATGATCGCCGCGGATCGGATGCGTTGGTCGCATCGACCATCATCGCGGCAGCAGGAGACCTGTGATCATGAAGTCGCGCGATCGCGTTGCGGCGGCCATGAACCACCAGATGCCCGACCGCGTGCCGGTCATGTGCCAGCTCGCGCTGGGCCACTATTTCATCAACAGCGATCACCCGCCGTCGGAGATCTGGTTTGACAGCGAGGTCTTCGTCCGAACCCTGGCCGAGTTCCAGCAGCGTTACCGGTTCGACGGATTCCTGATCAACCTGCCCGGCCGGCCGGCCAACTGGCGCGACCATCTTGCGACATCGCGGCCTGCCGACGAGGGCGAGACACTCGTCTGGCGTTGCGGCCTGGAAACCCGCGTGCCGCCGAATGACAACCCGCACACCTTCCTGCCGGGCGGCGAACCCCTGTCGCGTGCCGCCTGCGACACGGTGAATCCCGACGACCCGGCCACCTTCCGCATCCCCGGATTTGTGTGGAATACCTGGCACGCCCCGACGCTGTGGGACATCCCCGACGACGCCGACCTGGCCTTTCCGACGGCGTATCCGGGCTGGCTGACCGCGGGGTTACGGCTGGCCCGGAAACTGTGCCCGGACGTCTCCGTGCACATGGAGGTTTTCTCGCCGTTCACGTACCTGCTCGAGCTGTTCGGCTACGAGCAGGCGCTGATGGCCCTGCTGGACTTGCCCGAGATCTGCCATCGGCTCCTGGAGAAGTTCACCGGGCAGGTGATCGCCCAGGTGCGATGCTATGGTACGTGCGGCCCGGACGCGATCCTGATCAGCTCGGCCTTTGCCGGCGCCGGCTTCATCAGCCGCAAGATGTACCAGGATTTCGTGACGCCGTACGAGAAACGCGTCGTCGGGGCGATCCGCGATCATGCCATCCCCTCCTACGTGCACACCTGCGGCGCGATCGGCGATCGGCTCGACCTGATGGCCGAAACCGACGTCGATGGCATCGACACGCTCGATCCGCCGCCGCTCGGCACGGTCGACCTGGCCAAGGCCAAAGCCCGGTTCGGCCGGCGGTTCTTCTTTAAGGGCAACCTCGACGCGGTTCACGAGATGCTGCAGGCCGACGACGCCGCCTTCGAGCGCGCGGTCCGCGAACGGATCGAGATCGGCAAGCCCGGCTCCGGCTACATCCTCTCGTCGGCCTGCTCCGTCGCCCCGCACGTCAAACCGGAACGGCTTTCGCGCATGGTCGAGCTGGCTGAGCGATACGGGCGGTACTGATGTTGCGCGGGCCACAGCTTCCTCTTTATTTGTGGGACCGGCATCTTGCCGGTCGAACGACGGGCTGGAAGCCCGTCCCACACTGTCGCACGCCCGCGTAAGGGAGGTGCCGTCCGTGCAATCGGATCAGGATGGGAATCTCGACACAGCCGGCGAGGCTGGGCCGGGTTTCATGATGGCTCTGAGGCGGTCGCCGGCGCCGGTGCCCGGATGGTTTCCAGCAGCGGAGCCAGCTTCTCGGCCAGGACGGCGGAGTACATGGCGGCCCCCTTGGGGGTGAGGTGATACCCGTCGCGGTAATCTTCTTTCCTCAGCCCGGGCACATTGCGACAGTCGAGAACTGTCACCCCCAGGGTGCGTGCGGTCTCCAGGAGGTTCGGATCAATGTCGTATGGCGAGCAGACCGGCATGGCGGCGACTATGAACCGGACGTGGTTGGCGCGGGCCAGTTCAGCGAATCGTTTCAGACGTTGGTATGTCGGCTTGGCTTCTTCCTGCCGGGCCAGAGTGGCCTCCAAGGTCTCATTTCGCATCGTGTTGACGCGGCGGGCCAATTGCTCGTGGCCGGGGACGCACGCGACCAGAATCCGGCTGCTGATGCGGAAGCGGTTGGCGAACATTACGGACGCGCGCGAGAGAACAAACTCAACCTTGTCACCAAAGACGGTGAGATCGGCGTCGAACACCTCGCCCACGTCCTGGTAGTCGATCCAATGGCGTCCGAGACCGTAAATCGAGAAGGGCGCCTGGTCACGCAGTTGTACAGGCTGGCAACTGATGATGAGACAATCGGGCGGGTGTCCGCTGTTGATGAAGTAACGTCTGAATGCGTAGTACCACTCCGCGATCTGAGTGTTGTCCGGAAAAACCTTTGCAAGGCTGACCGCTTCGCCTCCCCCAAACCCGCTGAGTCCTTCTTTCAGCGCGGCCTCGTCGATGCCCTCGCGGGTGAGGGAGTTGCCGAGAAACAGGATGCGTGGCCGCGGCTTCTGCGCAAGGCCCGCCGAGATTTTCGGAATGTCGTGGATATGCAGCAGGTCGATGGACAGCTTGGCCTCGAACGCGCGCAGGACCAACTCCGCCGTCCCCAGCACCGCAAGCACGAGCAGAACGACCTTCAGCTCGTTCCTAGAATCTGAAGTAGATAAACGCATTGGCCACCGGCGGCGGAAACAGGGTAATCATCATGACGAAATAAGTATACACCAGGCCGCGCCAATACCAGCGGACCCGGGTCAGCTTGAGCATGTCGTCCGCGAAAAACAGCCATGTTTCCAGCAGCAGGACCGGCCCGGCGTAGAACAGCACGCTGGCCAGGATGGAGACGGCCAGCGGCGTGATGCGCAAGTCGGTTACGATCAGTCGGAACATCTCCCATGCCTGGGTGATTGAATCGGCGCGGAACAGCAGCCAACTGAAGCAGACAAGGTGGAACATGACCGCGATCTTCAGCAGTCGCAGTAGCCGCGAACGGGTCGGCGGCGCGTTGCGATCCTTCTCGAAGGGCCGGTACGCGCAGAGCATGAGCCCGTGGAAGACCCCCCAGGCGACGAAGGTCCATGCCGCCCCGTGCCAAAGCCCCCCCAGGAGCATGGTGATCATCAGGTTCCGGTAGGTGCTGAACGTGTTGCCCCGGTTGCCGCCGAGCGGGATGTAGAGGTAGTCGCGCAGCCAGGTGGAGAGACTGATGTGCCATCGGCGCCAGAACTCGCTGGGCGTCTGGGAGAAGTAGGGCATACGGAAGTTGTACATGAGGTCGAAGCCGAACCACTTGGCCACGCCCTGGGCGATCGAGGAATAGCCGGAGAAATCGCCGTAGATCTGCAGGGCGAATGCGTAGACGCCGATGAGGCATTCTCCACCGGTCAACTGGTTGGTCGAGGTGGAGAAGATGAGATCGACCATCGGCGCGACGTTGTCGGCGATGACGACTTTCTTGAACAATCCGATCATGACGTGATACAGCCCCTCGCGGAAGTCGCCGGGGCGGTGAGTACGCGGATTGATGACCTGGGTCAGCAGACGTTCCGACCGTTCGATCGGGCCGGCGACAAGCTGTGGGAAGAAACAGACGTATAGTGCGAGGTCCAGCAGCCGGCCGGCGGGTTTCGTGCGCCCGCGATAAACGTCGATCGTGTAGCTGAGCGTCTGGAAGGTATAGAACGAAACGCCCACCGGGAGGATCAGCTGCATCAGCGGGATGTCCAGACGCAAGCCGAGCGATTGGAACAGACGGTCGAGCGAACCGATGAAAAAGTCGTAGTATTTGAACAGCCCGAGGATGCCGAGATCGACGACCAGGGAGATGCACAGTAGGCGTTTGCGTCGGCCGGGGGAAGCGGTGCGGTGAATCGCGCGGGAAACGAAGTAGTCGGTGAGGATCGTGATCCAGATGAGCGTGAGAAACCGCCAGTCCCACCAACCGTAGAAGATGTTGCTCGCGACCAGCAACATGCGGTTCTAGTTGCGATGGTTGAGGAGGTAGTACAGGGCCGTCACGACGGCCAGGAAAACCAGGAATACATAGCTGTTGACGCAACTTACCCCGCCTCAAAAACGGTAAGTGATTGAAGGGCAATGGGTTGGGAC
Source organism: Phycisphaerae bacterium (assembly GCA_035477895.1). Lineage (GTDB taxonomy): Bacteria > Planctomycetota > Phycisphaerae > UBA1845 > PWPN01 > JAPKGY01. The sequence continues at coordinate 78 of DATIKE010000394.1, read as the reverse complement.
CTGTTTTGCATTTCAAATGTAGCCACGTACATTTCAGATTTGTTTCTTGACTTCCATAGGAATATGATGTATTATTGG
>DATIKE010000393.1:0-12160 GCA_035477895.1 Phycisphaerae bacterium | reverse complement strand
AAAAACCGCCTGCGAAGAAAAAAACTTTCAATTTCGGTCGGGATGCTCTCTCCCCCTGATTCTCCTCTCCCTCATCGGCCTTCGAGCCCCTCAGCCAGCCCCCGAGGTGCGAAGAATCCCCTATTCATCAGGGCTGCCGTTGGCTTTTGTTACAGCGACACCCTACCATCAAAGGCAAGTTCGACCCGAGAACGGCCGGAGCGGTTTCCCCGGAGGACTCCAAGATGCGCTACCTCGTCGCAATCCCGGTCTACAACGAGGCCCCGACCGTCCATGCAGTCCTTCAGGAGGTCCGCCGCCACGCCCCCGACATTCTGATAATCGACGACGGCTCCACCGACCACACCCCCGCCCTGCTCGCACGCGAACCCGATCTGGCCGTCATTCGCCACACCAGTAACCGCGGCTACGGGCAGAGCCTCATCGACGCGTTCAAATACGCCCGGGACGCGAAGTACGACTGGCTGATCACCATGGACTGCGATGAACAGCACGAGCCGGCCCGCATACCCGTTTTTCTCCGTGCCGCGGCCGATGACGACGCCGACATCATCAGCGGGTCCCGGTATCTGGCGGCCATGAACGGCAATTCCCGCCCGCCGGTCGATCGCCTGGCGATCAACCAGGGAATCACCGACCTGCTCAACGAGCTGCTCAACATGAATATCAGCGATGCTTTCTGCGGCTTCAAGGCCTATCGCGTGGCCGCGTTGAAGGATTTCGATCTGACCGTGCCCGGCTACGGCATGCCGCTGCAGTTCTGGGTGCAGACCGCCCGGCTCGGCCTGAGAATTCGCGAGATCCCCGTTCGCCTCATCTACAACGACCCCTCCCGCCACTTCGGCGGGTCCCTGGATGACCCCGACAAGCGGCTGCTGTACTATTATCAGGTTCTGGTCCACGAAATGGCCCGCTGGGCCCGCGAGGCCGACGCCAGGCTCCTGCCGGCGAATCGGCAGACAAGTTGAACCTGCGAATGGGGACCGGCTCGCACCCGGAAAAGCTTTCGCGGTGAAAAACGGACGCCGGCCGACTTGATAACACCCCGGGTGAGACCCCCGGCTGACCTGTCCCGCTTTGGTCCCTGGCAGCGCAACCCATGCTGAACTTCGAGCGATTGCAGACTCCGCCCCACGACGGCGACATCCTCATCGAGCCGGCGCCTTCCGCCTGGCCCGCCCTCATCAACGCCGGCCGACAAACGCCCCTCCAGGATCTCGTCCTGGCCGGCACTCCCGCCGAGGTCCTCCGCACGCGGACGCGCCGAGCCGTCTGGGGAGCCGAACCCGACGTCCCCGTCATCGCCTGCGGGCACCAACCGACCTTCATCCACCCCGGGGTCTGGGCGAAGAACGTCGTCGTCGCCCGCCTGATCGATCTCCTGGGCCTGGCCGGCGGCGACCTCGTCGTCGACAACGACACCCCCCACTGGCAGGGCCTCAACGTGCCCTGCGTCGGTCCTGACGGCCTGGTCCGCCTGGAAACGATCCCCTGGGGCGAGGCGCCGGCCGGTGCCGCCTGCGAGGGACAGCCGGCTCTGCCGCCCGACTTCCTCCAAGAGGTAAAGCGGCGACTCGCCGAGCTGCTGCCCGACGTTTTCCCGGAATCCGCCCTGCCCGACTACCTGGAGGGTTTCGGCCGAAACGGCCCGACCCGCGACCTCATCGGCCAGCACATGGCCGGCCGGGCACAAGTCGACCAACCACTGGGCGCCGGCCTGCATGCGGTACGCGTCAGCCAGGCCTTCGGCGGGCCGTTCCTGGCTGACCTCATGCTCAACGCCGACCGCTTCGCGGACGCCTACAACCAGGCCCTGCACGAATACCGGGTCCAACACCACGTTCGCGGACCCGATCGCCCCCTGCCCGACCTGGCCCATCACGACAACGCAATCGAGACGGCCTTATGGATCTATCGCCCCGGCCAGCGCAGACGAAGACTGTTTGTCGGACGTGAAGCCGGCCGGCTGAACCTCTACGCGGATCTGGAACCAGTCGACAGGCTCGATAACGACGACTTGACCCGCCGACCCGACGACGCCCTTGCATCACTTACACCCTGGGTCGTCAGGCCGAGAGCGCTGACCCTTACCCTATGGGCTCGCCTGCTCGCGTGCGATCTCTTCGTCCACGGCATCGGTGGAGCCAAGTACGACCGCATCACCGACCACATTTTCCGAAACTACTACCACCTGCCGCCGCCGCCCTTCGCGTGCGTGTCGGCCACCCTGCGGCTGCCTCTTCCCAGGCATCCGAAAGCCGAGGCCAACCTGCCGGCCGCCCGGCACCGGACCCGCGACCTGCGTCACAACCCGCAGCGTTACCTCGAAATCGAGACCGGTCCGCGGGAGCTGTTGGCGCGACGCATGCACTTGATCGAGGAAACGAACCGTCTCCGCGCCAGCCGTGGACCGCGTTCAGCCCGACGGACCGTCTACACGGAAATCCAGCGCGTCAACACCGAACTGCTGTCCACGCAACCTGACCTCGGCGAACAAATGCAGCGCGAGATCAATCGCCTCACGAAGGAGTTCCATAGCCACCGCTTGGCCGTCGGGCGGGAGTACTTCTACGCGCTTCAACCCCGACAACGCCTCATCGAGATCGCCGAACAACTGGCCGACGCCCTCGAACCCGCCGCTCATCCGAAAAACGTGGACAGCCTGCGGGATTCCCGCTGACCCGCACGCGGGGGGCAAGAACAGGAACCGGCTCGCTGGATGTGACGAAAATCAGTTCCGGTGTAAGAATCGGCCGGCCTTTATCAACATGGGTGAGATAGAAGTACACGGCATGCATGTACATGTAGGAGGCATTCTAATGCAAGAGGTTCTCGGCGTGGTGGTGGTGCGGGGTGAACCCTCGACGAAGCCCACCTTGAACGAATCGCCCCCGGTGCGATGATGCCGCCGGAGGTGTTCAATGTCGCAGATTCGACGTGGCGAAACTGAACGAGCGAAGTATTGGTCGGGGCTGCTGGGCGTGTGGGAGCAGAGTGGGCTCAGCCAGGCGGAGTTCTGCCGGCGACGCGGCGTGAACGGGGGATCCTTTGCCTGATGGAAGCAGCAGTTGCAGGGGCCGGCCGGAGGCGTGCCCAAGCGGCGGCGACGACCCCCCAAGTCATCGGGGCGATTCGTGGAGGTCCGGCTGACGGGTACGTCACCGATCTCCACGTATGAGGTTGTCTTGGCCCATGGCCGGTCAATCCGGGTCCCGTCGCAGTTTGATCCTCAGATCCTATCCCGTCTGATTGCGGCGGTGGAATCGTGCTGACGCTGCCGCCGACGGTGCGGGTGTTTTTTTGCCTGGCTCCGGCCGACATGCGTCGCAGCCTGGACGGGCTGGCCGCCCTGATCATGGCCACGACCCTGGAGCAAGGCAGGAGCGAGGGGCATTTCTTCGGGATCGTGGGCGCTGAGCCCGATTATCTGATCATCGTCGAACCTCCGAAAGATATCGCAAGGGTGGCCGATTCACGACTGGCCAACGCCATCCAGCGCCAGAACGGTTATGGTCTCATCATTACCCCATGAGGAACGAGGCGCGGTGAGTGACCGCCGGGCTACCCGATCGGAGCTTGTGACTCACTTCAGCGTGGGAGGAGAAGAGGTTTCCTCCCGAAGCTTCGCGCCTGCCGGCAACAAGGCCGGTTTCACACGTCCGCACACACCGAGTTGGTCAGCTTGCCAATGCCTTCGATCTCAACGGTGATCTCGTCGCCGGCTCGCAGGTACACCGGCGGTTTGCGGGCGCAGCCCACGCCCTCCGGCGTGCCGGTCACGATCACCGTGCCCGCCAGCAGCGTGAACTGCCGCGAGAGGTAGCTCACAAGGCACGGCACCGGGAAGATCATGTCCTTCGTGTTCGAGTCCTGCAGCACCTTGCCGTTCAGGATTGTGCGGATCGGCAGTGCGTTCGGATCGAGCTTGGGGTCGACGACCAGACACGGGCCGAGCGGGCCGAACGTGTCGAAGCTCTTCGATCGCATCCATTGCTTGTCGCGGCGGATCTGGCAGTCGCGGGCCGAGACGTCGTTGGCGCAGGTGTAGCCGAGCACGTACTTCAGGGCGTCGGCCTCGGAGACGTTGCGGGCGGTCTTGCCGATGACGATGGCCAGCTCGGCCTCGTAATCGACCTCGTCCGGTGCGTCGGCCGGCAGGACGATGGCCTCGCCCGGGCCGATGACGCAGGTGGTCAGCTTCGCGAAAACCACCGGCGCTTCGGGGATCGGGGCTCCGCCTTCCTCGGCGTGTTTGCGGTAGTTCAGCCCGATGGCGATCAGGTTAACCGGCTGGACCGGGGCCAGCAGCCTGCCGATCTGGGCCGACCGGCCGGTGACCTTGAACTGGCCGAACAGGTCGCCCTCGATCAGACTGGCGGTCCGGTCGTCGACCTGCTCCCCGTAATGCACTCGTCCCTGTGGATCTTCGAAACGGATGATCTTCACGGCTGCCTCCATTTGTGTCCGGATGGTCCCGCTGGCGGGTTATGCCCGCCGCCCGCACTATGGTCGGCGGTCCATCGCAAAAGTCAACCTCGCCCGGATCGTGCCCGGTATTTACCGGCCACCGGGCGGGCTATATCATGGCCGCGACCAGTGAAATCCTTTGGAGGCGTGATGATGCCACGCTGTCTTGCGGTGGCCGTGTTGATGGCCGGAGCGATCGTTGTCACTCCGCTCCAGGCGGAGAACCTCGTCTACAAGGATCGGCTCACAGCCGAGCTGGTCCGGCAGGTCCCCAAGATCCTCAAGACCTTCGATGACAAGACCGGCTGGTTCGGCCAAGGGGTCTGGATGAGCACCGACCAGAACCCGATGTACACCCTGGCCGTCGCCTACGCCACCAAGGCCAAGGGCAACCCTTACCACAAGGATCCCAGGCTGCTGAATAGCATCACCAAGGCCGGAGACTGCCTGATCGAGCATGCCGACGAGAAGGGGCAATGGGTCTTTGCCAAGAAGGACGGCAGCACCTGGGGCAACATCTGGATGCCTTGGGTGTACTCGCGCTGGATCCGCAGCTTCGAGTTGATCAAGGCGGATATGCCAGCCGAGGCTCGTCAGCGGTGGGAAAAGGCCCTGGTCCTCGGCTATACCGGGATCAGCAAGAGTCAGTTCGGCCACATCCACAACATCCCCACGCATCACGCGATGGGCCTGTACATCGCCGGTAAGACCCTTGACCGGCCCGAGTGGTGCAAGCTCGCCGCCGACTTCCTGCGCAAGGTGGCCGCCACTCAGGCCGAGGGCGGGTACTGGTCCGAAGGCGGCGGGCCGGTCGTCCAGTACAATGAAGTCTACGTCGAGGCGATCGGCATCTACTACGCCGCCAGCGGCGACAACGAGGTCCTGCCGGCCCTGGACCGGGCGGCTCACTTTCACCGCTGGTTTGCCTATCCCTCCGGGCAGTGTGTCGAGACCGTGGACCAGCGAAACCCCTACGAAAAGGGCATCCGCAGCGGCAAAGTGGGCTTCACATTCTGCCCGGTCGGCCGGGCCTACCTGAAGAGCCAGTGGACGGCCTTGGGAATCGAGAACCTGAACGCCGACCTGATCGCCTCGCTGCTGCAATACGGACAGGAAGGGCCGATCGCGCCATCCCCGACCACCGGCCAGGCGGCGAATCTCCACACGTTGAAGGACAATGGCCGGGACAAGGCGGCGATTCTCAGGCAGGGGCCGTGGTTTGTCTGCCTGTCGGCCTACACGACGCCGATTGCGGAAAACCGATGGATCCAGGATCGCCAGAACATGATGAGCATCTTTCACGACAAGGTGGGGCTGGTCATCGGCGGCGGCAATACCAAGCTCCAGCCGGCATGGAGCAGCTTCACCGTCGGCGACGAATCACTGCTGAAGCACAAGCCCGGCGACGCCGATCCGAATTTCCTGCCGCCGGAAGGAAAGCTGTTTCACGTGCCCTCGGAGGCAAAGCTGATCCGCGAGCCCGCGCCCGGCCTGGACCTGACTTACGGCCCGGAAACCTGCTCGATCCGTGTTCAGCCGCAGGGGGACGCAAAACTGGTCTGCACGCTGTCAACCACCATCAATTCCGGCATGCCCGTGGCCGCCCACCTCACGCTCCTGCCTCACTTGGGCCAGATCATCGAGACCGCCGGTGGGCGGAAGATCGAACTGGGCAAGGAGGCCCTGTCCTTGACGGCCGATCATCTGGGTGGAAGTATCACCCACGCCGGCTGGCGGCTGGACGTGCCCAAGTCCGCCACACTGCAGTGGCCGGCCCTCCCGCACAATCCATATCGTAAGGACGGCCGGGCCGAAGCCGCCGAGGGACGCATCTCCGTGCGGATTCCCTTCGACGTGCAAAACCGCCAACAGCAGGTCGTTCTCCAAGTGCAGCCCTGACGAAGGCCGCCCGAGGTCAATTGCCGCGCAAGAACAAGCCCCTCGGCAACGAAACCGAAGGGCTTGGAATCCTCGTGGACAGTTCGATCACGGAGGCACTTCGCCGGCTACTACGCCATACCCGTGAGCTTAACGCTTGCGTCGCCGCTGGCTGAAGAGGCTGGCGGCGCCCCATGTCAACGAACAGAACAGAGCCGCCGGACCCGCCCCCATGCCGCAGTTGCCGCAGTTGGCTGGTGCCAGAGGCCGCTCAGCCACGGTGTCCAGCTCCTCATCATCCGGTGCGGGCTGCCCGGGCTCATCGGTCGGTGGCGGGTCAGGAACGGGAAGCTCGCACAACCGCACGCACTGCGCTCGGATCGTGCTGTCGCTCTGGAGCGGCAGGATCAGTATCACCAACGTCGGGTTAAGGGCATCCAGCTGCGCGTCGCCGCTGACCACCTGCCAGCTCTGGAACTCGTGGCATGAGTCCGGAGTGAAGGTCATGAGTGGTTCGCCGGCCGAGGGATTCTCGAAATTCGTCTCCAGGCCGTCGCAATCCTGAACCGTGAGAATCGGCCCCTGGACTTCCGCGGCGACCGCGGCAGGAGCCAGGCCGACGAAAGCGATCGACAGCGTCGCAAACAGGTTATTATGGCACTTCAAGATTGGTTACCCCTCTCCGATACGTGCAAGCCGATCGGCGGCGAACGCCGACGGATGCCGAATCAGCAAACTCTGATTCTCCGACGACCCAGGCCGATCAGACCTCCACCGAGCACGAGGGCCAGCGTCACAGGCTCGGGAATGTACGTTCCGTCGAGGTTATCCACAAACTCGGGATTATGCGTCCCGCCGAAGTCATCCATGAGTGCTCCGCCTGTTCCCGCCAAACCCACGTTCGTACCGAGGCCGGCCGGGTTCAAGTTGCCGCGAACGAATTCATCGTCTTCAACCTCGCCCCAGATGCCGTTGTGGTTGCCGTCGATCTGAACGACCACCTGCAACATGCCGGGATGGCTGAAGTCATCGGCCACACTGGCCCGAATGCCCACCTCGTTCCCGGGGCCGGGCAGGCTGAGTGCTTCGGCGAACAACCCGCCGGTCATCCCCACCCAAGGCTGGGCCGGCGCGGTGCCCCGATAGAAGAACACGTAATCAAAACGCCCGTCTCCGTTGTTGTCCTGGATCTTGATGAAGACACTGTTGGCAGCGTCGGCCTGCCGGAGAACCAGGGCGGCATACTGGGGCGCACTCTCACCGCTGTGGACGGCTGAGACGGAAAACCAGTCGTTAGTGGGGGAGAGGCCCTGTAGATCGCCGGCGTAGGTCATCTCGGCAAAGTTCGTCGCCTTGGTGACATTGTTCGGAGGCTCCAGTGCCATGATGCTGAAGTCGAGACGATTCTCGTTCCAGGCCGGCCCCATGTACGTACCCGGCGTTCGGTTGAAATCATCCAGCTTCGTGTAGTTGGCCCAGACCGGGCAACTGCAGACCAACACCGCCAGTACCGCGCCGAGCCTGCTTTTATATCGCATGGTAACACTCGCTTCTTGTTCTAATGCCCCTCGACATCCCGCTGACGCAGGATTCACTCGACCTTCCACCCGTTTCTTGACGACCATTGTCAACCGTTCACCCTCGCTGCCCTGGATGTTCAGACGACAATCATCCGGACAGACGGAAACGGCGGAGCGGATGTCCTCGGCGACCAACCAACGCTGGTGACGCCGCTAACTCCCTCAACAATGTCAGTATAGTGTATCCAAGGTGTGATTCAAGCTCGAATCGCAGTTTTCCGAGGGCCAAAGCAGATATTTTTGGCAACCCGGGCGCACGGTTTCGGGGCACACCAGAAGGGCAGAATACACAGGCATAAAAGCCGGTGGTGTAAGTCGGGCGGACGTTCGACAAACCGCGTTTTTGTCTCTGCCAGAGGGGTCGGAATCGCCCGAATGGGACTTCTGCCACGGGTTGATAAGGTGCGGCGGTCGTGATTAAGCCGGGCTTTGTTCCGCTGGGACTTCATAACCCACGGACTTGTTAGGATCGCTATAAGCATCTGGGCTGTGCGGGCTTAAGGCTCATTCGGCCAACAGGAGCAGGGGCCCGTATAATCCGCTTCCCAGTAGGACCCAAAGGAGGTTGATCGGATGTCAATGCTGCTTGAGTTCTCCATGTTCCCCATCGGCCAAGGGGATTCCGTGGGCGACTCTGTCGCCCGAAGCCTGGAAATAATTGACCGCAGCGGCGTGCCTTACCGGCTCAACCCGATGGGCACGGTTCTGGAGGGGGAGTGGGATCAACTTATGGGAGTCGTAAGGCAGTGCTTCGAACGGATGTCGGCCGATTGCAGCCGCGTCAGTTGCACGCTCAAATTCGACTGGCGGCGGGACGCGACCGGCCGGATCACCGGCAAGGTCGCCGGCGTCGAACGCCGTCTGGGACGGCAATTGAAGCAGTGAACTTCTTTCGGGCTGGATCACCTTGCTGAAGCGATGGCATATCCTGGCCGGCGCGGTGCTGGTGGTGCTGGTGCCGGCGGTGGGACTCCGAATCCACCGTCTGACACATCGGCCGATGGTCAGCCTGCGCTCCCAGCCGACTTCCGCCCCATCACTTCCGTCCTTGCCGCGGGATTATGTGGCCGAGCCGATGGTCGATCCCGCGGAACGCGAGCTGGGGCCGATGCGACTCATCTCGCTGGCACCCAGCATCACCGAGGTTGTTCATGCCCTGGGGCTGGGCAGCAGGATGGTGGGAAGAACACCCTACTGTCTTTGGCCTCCTGGCGTGGAAACGGTTCCGGCCGTCGGTGCACTGACCGACCCGAACTACGAGCTGATCCGATCGCTACGCCCCGGCCTCGTGCTGATCACCAGCAACAGCGTCCAGGTGGCCGCCGGGCTGGAGCGGCTGGGCCTCACGTACTGCACCGTGCCGCACGATACGCTTGACGACGTGTTCCGGGCGATCGAGGTCGTGGGCCGGACCTGCGAACGACCGCGTTCGGCCGAGAGCCTGAACGCCGCAATCCGGGCGGACCTCGAAACGATGCGGCAGTGGGCGGCGTCCTGGCAAGGACGACGGTGGCGGGTGCTCGTGGCCCTCGGCGAACTGCCGGTGCCGCCAAGGAGCGTCTGGGCGGCCGGGCCGGGCTCATTTCTGGATGATCTGCTACGGATGGCCGGCCAAGCCAACGCCGCCCGCGAAGTGCTCAAAGTCTCGCATGGCGAGATCCCGCTGACCACGCTGCAAATGCTCGACCCCGAGGTGATCATCGAGTTCGGCAAGCCCCGTTCGGACGAAACCCTCCGCGAACTGTACCGTAGCTGGCCGGACGTCGGGCGCCTTCAGGCCATCGAGCAGCAGCGGGTTCGGCGGGTCGGCGACGAACAGTGGCTCAGTGCCGGCCCCCGGATCGCGATCACGCTGCATCGCCTGATCACCGCACTCGCTGTGGCGGACCCTCGCGAGTGACCCGCCGGATCGGACATGGACCCGGACCGGCGGGTCATGGGGTTGAGGGCTTGCTTCGCGGTTTGTCGAGTTCTTGTATCGCGGTGGTCATCCGGCTCAGCGTGTCCTGCATGCGCGGGGTCCAGCCGCGACCGGCGACGCCCCGCAGGAAGGCACGAACAGGAGCAAGATCGTCCGGCGACGGCGGCGTCTTCTCACAGGCCAGCACGAGCCGTGTAAGCCGCCAGTAATTGGCGGCCGCGTTCGCCGGGGCGTCGACATCGAAGAGTCTGCACTGCAGACGGCTCACGAACTGCTCCTCGGTGATATCAAGATCCCAGCACCTCTCGCGGTAGAAGTACTCATGCCCGAAGTAGGGGATCGTGTACGGGTGGAAGTTGCGAGGCCGATCCACGCCGAGCTTTGCCCAGCCGTCCCACGGGTTGCCGAATCCCTGGCCGGGGTCGTAACTGGTCACCACACCGGCCAGGACGCGCTCCTGAGGCTGGGGGGGTTCCTGGGTGCCGTGGAAGTCTGACATTCTCACGTTCGTGTGCCAGCGAAGGACTGTGGGATACAGATCGAGGGTTTTGTCACGAAGCGGATCACCCCAGCACCACCACCAATAGACCCGTTTGCTGTCCAGACGGGCCATCTGCCGCAAGTACTCAGAGTTGTTGAACTTGCCGATCGCGATGGCAAACTCGAACTCCGGCTTGCGCTCCAGGACAAGGCCGATCAGCTTACACAGGGCATCGGCTTCGGGGCGCCAGTTCTGGATTTCCTTACCCTCCCCGGTGGGCTCGATGTAAAACCCATGAAAGTTCCTGAATGTGTCGATGTAGGCCAGGTAATACTCGATCCCTTTCTCGGTATCCTTTCCGATTGCCTTCTGGTGATGCCAGTTGAACCAGCCGCCGCCAATGAGGATCTTCATGTCCTCTCCGGTTGCCAGGTCCAGCAGCCGCTGAACTTTGGCACCGTCCGCAAGGTCCGTCCCCGCATATTCCCCGGTATGTCCGGCCACCGGGAAGCCGTCCAGCCAGAACCAGTTCCGGTTGAGCGTCAGTTCGGAATTGAACCGCAGCACACGATCCCACGATTCGTATGAGTCATACGCCGCCCAGCACGGGAGCATGTAGGTTCCGCGGTAGCCTACTGCCGGCCGGCGGATGATGTTCAACGGCCAGTTCACGGCGCCGCTGTGAGCGGTGAACGGCATGTGGTAGAACAGCAATTCCTGGCAGCCGTGCTTGAGCGCTCGCGGCGTCCGGCCGTGGATCACCACGCATCGGGCGGAACCGTCCTCGTGCGCGACGAGCTGATAGCCTTCGTCGCCCAGGGCTTCCTCAGTCAACAACAGTCCTTCCCGAACCAACCGGGCGATCTCGGGATTCGTCCTGGGTGTGCCGGCCAGGATGAATGTGCCCTCTGCCCCGCATTTGGCCGCTGTCTGCAGTTCAACACCGTACCATTCCCTGAGATAGCGGTTGATCGTCGAGCCGACGAGTCGCCCCCCCTGATCATCCGGCGGCAGGATCAGCCGGCAGTTCACCTGCCCGTCCTTCCAGATGTCCACTGGAGCTCCGAGGGTGAGCGATGCGGGAATACACAGTGCAGTCAACAAGCCGATGCGGATAAGCGAATTTGACATACTCAGTCCCCGGGCGCTTGAAGTTGGTACTTGATCCGGCCGGCGACGACGGTGGCGACGGCCCGGCCGGTCACCTGCCACCCGTGGAATGGGCAGTTGCGGCTCTTGGAGGCGAAATCGGCCACGTCGATCGTCCAGGTCCGCTTCGGATCGATCACCGTCACATCCGCGTCCGCGCCGACAGACAGGGTGCCCTTGTTCAGGGAGAGCACCTTTGCGGGCCGAACGGTCATCCGATCGATCAGGGCCGGCCAATCCATGATCCGTGGTTCGATGAGCGCCTTGATGTACAGGGACAACGCGGGTTCCAGGCCAATGATACCGAACGGCGCGTCCAGAAACTCCAACTCCTTTTGCTGTATTCCGTGCGGCGCGTGGTCCGTGGCCAGGCAGTCGATAGTACCGTCGGCCAGGCCCTGCAGGCAGGCGTCGACGTCAGCCCGGCCGCGCAGCGGAGGATTCATCTTGTAGTTGGTGTCGAACGACGCGCAGGCCTCCTCGGTCAGCAGAAGGTGGTGGGGCGCGACCTCGGCGGTGACCGGCAGGCCGGCGGCCTTGGCTTCGCGGACCAGATCGACCGACCGCTTCGTCGAGATGTGGCAGACGTGATACCGCACACCCGTGTGCCTCACGAGCGTCAAGTCACGTTGGATCATGAGTTCCTCGGCCATCGGGTGGATTCCCGGCAGACCGAGCCGCGTC
>DATIKE010000392.1:0-5650 GCA_035477895.1 Phycisphaerae bacterium | reverse complement strand
ATGCTCCGAGTCCGGGCGGGCCGAGCCCGCCCTACGTGAGGAGCGCGCCGGCGTGAAAAATGGGGCGCAGCTCCTGCCGTCGTGATGCTCCAACCGCAGGGCGGGCTTTGCCCGCCTTCTGAATGCTCCGAGTCCGGGCGGGCCGAGCCCGCCCTACATGAGGAGCGCGCCGGCGTGAAAAATGGGACGCAGTTCCTGCCGTCGTGATGCTCCAACCGCAGGGTGGGCTTTGCCCGCCTTCTGAATGCTCCGAGTCCGGGCGGGCCGAGCCCGCCCTACGTGGGGAGCGCGCCGGCGTGAGAAATGGGACGCAGCTCCTGCCGTCGTGATGCTCCAATCGTAGGGTGGGCTTTGCCCGCCTTCTGGATGCTCCGAGTCCGGGCGGGCCGAGCCCGCCCTACGTGAGGAGCGCGCCGGCGTGAAAAATGGGACGCAGCTATTGTTCCGGAACGGCCCGAAGCCTGCCTGCGCAGGCAGGGGTACTTCGCAAAAAAGAGCTGCGTTCCCTTTTTTCCTCTCCGCCAGTACACCGGAATGACCTGCGGATTTCCGGGTCTTGTTTTGCGCGAAGGAATCACCACGTAGTCCGGCGTGCTTTTTGTTCAAAACGAAGCGGGCTGATGACGATGTGGCGATGCCTCGACAAAACAGAAGGATCGTCGCACGCCTCGGCGCAGGCTACCTCTCACTCCCCCCATGTGCGCCTCGAACATGCGACGACCCTCCAGCTCTTCTCGGAACAACACGCCTATATGTAGGAACGCTGCCGGCCGACAGGCTCGCCGCCGCGAACCCCCCGTTTTGCCCTGACGTCCGCGACAGGCGCCGACTTCCCGAGGACTTCCCCGCCGGAAAGCCAAGCCAGGTGATCTTTCCGCTCCTCCGTCCCGGTGCCCGCGCAGACTCCGGCTGCGACGAGGCCCGTCGGCCTTGGCGATGCGATCCAGAGGGTCTTTTTTCAAGCTCCGGGCATCCGCAAGGCGGCAGGACTCAGCCTGACCGCAACGACGAATGCCTCCGACAGCGGGGGGAGATGAGACAAACCGCTATCGACAATTCCGCGACTAACAGTGCGTCCTCAAACTCTGAGATCACACCGGTGAGACCTGTCTGCGTGCGTACACGCACAGGCAGACGCCGGTGCCACACGGGTTTTAGGACGCACTGTAAGTATCCACACTATCTCGATGTGGCCGGCGGCGCCCGCACTAACTCTTGTGTCGGCTGCTTCGCACCGCTTGACCTATTATTCCACCCACTTGGGGCCGGACAAGTCCACCTAAGAAAAAAACCGCACTTTTATCGCCCCGGTGCCAGGATCACGCTGTCCATGGCCCGGACCTCGCTCGTCTTGAGGTTCCAGGTGACCTCGGATCCCCTCCAGTTGAGGATTGCTTGCCCGGTCTGGGGATCAACGACGAGGATGTGGGCTGGCTGGGCGTCGGTGCCGGTGATGCGGGCATCGCCCGACTGCCCGTCGTAGTAGATCAGCGACCCGGTGGCGGAGCGGTGCATGGTGGCCTCGCGGTCCTCCAGCCGCACGTCGCGCCGGGCCCAGAACGCCTTCAGGCCCGTCGCCCGCGACAACGGAGACGGACCGGCGGGCCGGCCGTCCCGGGAGCGGTCGGTCTCAAACTGGGCTACGAGATTGTCACACCCCAGTGTAGCCGCCCGGCTGGTAAGCCGTTTCCGTGTGGCCTCGTCCAGCTTCATGGTGCTTTCGAGCAGGGCCATCCGCTCGCCGGCCAGGTGGCGCATCGAGACGTTGTGGTCGAAGGTCGCCAGATTCTGCTTGTTGAGGAAGCTCATCGAGTTCTGCCAGGTAAAATACGTCTGGCTGGGTCCCATGTTGTCCAGCCCCGGCACCATCGAGGATGACAGCAGGCCGCCGTCCGCGGCGCGTCGCGGCCCGACCTTGGGGATGCGGTAGTCCTCGATCAGCAGATTGCCCGGCCCTTCGACCAGCAGTTGGGAGTCGGCCAGGTCGATGCGCATCTGCGGGCCGGCCAGACGAATCCGGCTGAGCAAGCGCGTTCTGTCGGGCTCGCGGGGCTGACCGGCCGGCGAATGGAGCATGGCGGGCAGGCGGTTCACGACCGACCGGGCGATTCGGCCGCTCAGGCTCGCCTCGGGACCTTCATACGATGACGAAAGGATCACCACGTCCCCGAACGAGTCGACGCGGGCCAGGCGACGATCCTGCCGCGTCTCGAGCATGCCGCCGTCGCGGCTCTTGCGGTCATCCGAACGGAACCAGTCGAGCACCGGCCCGGCAAGCCACCCGCCGGCCGGTTGCGTGGCCGGGGCCGCGGCCTCCGGCGAGGCCGGGGCGAATGTCAGCCGCAGTTCCCGGGCCTCCATGCGGTTGTTCTCGGAGGTGACGGTCACAGCGCCCTCGAACAGGCCGATGTTCTGGCTGCCGCGCAACCACATCTGCCGATCCCACGCGACAACCACGGGCATTTTCTTCTCGACCTGTCGGCCGTCGATGTCCTGGTCCGTATAGAATCGCAGCGTCCCCTTGCCGGGCACCTCGACCGTCTCCGTGGACATATCCAGCGACAGCTTCTGTCCGCGGATGTAGAACTCACGCTGTTCGATCATCGCCGGTTCGCCGGGCGCGCCGACCAGGAATGCCCGGCTGATCTTCTGATCGTCGTCGAACGTGCATTCCAGGTCCTGGCCCAGGAGGTTCTTCAGGTCCTGCTGCGTGTCGTGGGCCGAGACGTTGCCTCGGGCTGTCAGCCGCTTGCGCACCAGTTGCCGGCGGTTGCGAAGTTGCTGCTCTCGGGTTTTCCACTCAGGCGATTCGGGCGTATAACCCATTTTGCGGGCCGCGGCGGTCAGCTTCTCGACTTCGGCGTCGGTGACCGGCCGGGGCACGGAGGCCAACTCGATGATAATCTGATCGTCGGCCCGGATGTCGCGGATGAACGGGGTGCCTGCCCGGTACGAGCCGAGGTACGGCTGGATCACCTGCCGGGCGAGCACATGCCCGAACGCCCGGCCAACCTTCGGATAGCTCCGCCCGTTCTCATCATGTCCCAGATCGACCTCCAGCCGATCGCACACTACGCTGTCCTGGATCTCGCGACGTTCCTGTCGCGACTGGCGGGTCGATCGCTGGGTCATCCGCACCTTGCCGGCCGCACTGATGTGGTCGGCCTGAACGCCGCCGATCAGGTCGGCCGACACCAGCGGCGTGCTGACCTTCTCCTGCCGGTCGGCCGCCTGGGCCGGCGGCGGCAGGAACCGCACCATGAGCCGGTCGGCCGAAATGGACTGGTCCGCCATGCCCGCCACCACCTCGCCGCTGAATCGGGCCTCCTTCAGATATGCGGATCGTTTGCCGGGCGTGGCCGCGTCCGATTTCGCGGGATCGCCGGACCGCATCTGCTCGAAACTGATCTCCGCCTCGCTCTTCCATGAGACCTGAATGTCCGAGGCGGGGTCGATCAGCGGGTCGCCGGCGATCGCCCTGGATGCGTCCTCGGGCAGGCCGCGCTGACTCTTGCGGCTGATCATCCGGCCGGGGCCGGTCACGCGGGCGAGGGCCGCCTTCTGATCGAAGAAGAGAGTCTGCTCGGCCAGCACCTGGCGGTCGGGTCCGGCGTTGAGGACCACCGGTTCGTCCGCCGTGCCGGTCAGCCAGCCCTGCTTGGCCTCCATATGGTACTCCAGGGAGGTGCAGGCGATGCGGCCTTGCTTGGCATCCTCGAGCTGGACGGGCTCGCCCTCGGCCCGAAGGTGGAATCGCTTCCTGCCCTCGGCGGCGGCCGCTTCCTGGGTGGTCGGCGGCGGGGCGGGCTCGATCAGCACTTCTCCGGCCCAGACCACCTCTATCGTGGATTCGTCCTTTTCCTGGGCAGGGGCGGTCGAAGGTCGGGTGGACGCGGCCGCGGCCGGCGCGGAGGCGGTTTTGCGGCGGGGAACCTCGCCGCCGCCCGTGCCGGGCGTGTATTCGACGGCCGCCCGTTCCTCGCGCCCGAAGTCGCTCAACAGCCTGAGCGTGGTCGCCCGCAGCGCGCCGGTCTCGCGAACGCCTTCCAGTTGCCGGGCCACGACCCCGTCGCGGAAGATCAGGGTGTAACTGTCGATGCGGTCTTCTTTCAGTCTGCGGGGCTCCTGGTCCAGGAATACGATCCCGTCCTGGCGTGTTTGCTCGGGTTGAGTCGCGGCGTCGGCCGACTCGGCCGGCTCCGGTTCGGGCTGCGGCTCGGCGGCATCGGTTGCCGCGGTTTCCGCGACGGATGCCGGCTGCGTCTCCGCTGCGACCAGACTGCCCGACACCTCGCTCAGGTTACCCAGCCCGGCGCCGCGGATCGTCGCCCGCTTGCCCTCGTGGATTCTCAGCCGCCGCAGCCGCCGATCCTGCTCGCTCCAGATCAACTCGAGGCCCTTGCCCTCCAGCGATCCCTGGGCGCTTTGGACCAGGACCTTGCCCTCGCTTTCGAGCCTCGCCAGGTCCATATCGAAGTGGGCGTCGTCGAGCCAGATGCGGACCACGGACTCGGGGTTTTGCTCGGGTGCCGCCCGGTCGGGATTCTGCCGCCGCCACTCGGGCTTGCTGCGGTCGATGAATACCTGCACATCGCCCTTGAACCACCCGCTCTTGGGGTTCAGGTTCTTGGTGTCTGAGCCGGAGACCTTGATCTGCCCCTCGTTGGCCCGAACATAGGCCAACTGGCCGCCCGGAAGCAGAACACGGGCCGAGGGGTGGTCCAGATGAAACTCATTTTCGCTGACCGGGTTCCATTCGTCGGCCTGAAAGATGATGCGGGCCTCACCGGTGCGCGGATCATAGACCCGGATCTTCGGGGCCTGGCCGGGCGGGATCTCGGCCCCCTGGAAGCTGAACACGGGGCGCTCGGTTCCGGGTTGCGTTGTTGTGATCGTGAGTTGCGGCACCGTCGGGCGCTCGCGCCGGCGATCCGCGACGCCCGGGTCCTCGCGCCACACGTAGACGAGGAACGCGACGCCGAACAGTGCGAGTGAAGCAATTCCGAGAATGATTTTCCTGAACACGATACGGTACTCCGAGCAGCCGGAGAGGGGATTCTACCGGCTGGCGCGGTCGGCGCCGATGGCCGCCAGGGCCGCCTCCCAGGTGCCGTCGTTTCTCAGAAGGTATTCGACCGCCTCGCGGACGGCCGCCTGTCCGCCCGGTTGACTGGTCACATAATGAGCGATTTGCCGAACCTCCGGCGCCGCGTCGGCCACGGCGATCGCGCAGCCCACCCGCCGCATGACCACCAGGTCGAGCAAATCGTCGCCCATGTAGGCAGTTTGCTCGGCCGGCACGCCCGCCGCCGACAGAATCCGCTCGAAGCCCGGCAGCTTGTCATCGGCGCCCTGTTCGATCAAGTCGATGCCCATCATGGTCGCCCGGGCCTGGATCGCGCCGCCGGTCTTGGAGGTCAGGATGGCGACCTTCCGCCCGACTTCCCGCCACATACGGATTGCCAGCCCGTCGCGGATGTGGTACCGGCGGTAACAGCAACCCTCCTCGTCAAAAAGAAGAGTCCCGTCCGTCAGTACGCCGTCCACGTCCAGGACCAGCAGACGAATATCTCTCGCAGGCAAAGCCGGGTTCCCTGTGTGTCGCCGATCCCGCGCCGGGGAGACCGCCAGCCCCGGCCCGGAACTTAGG
>DATIKE010000391.1:0-3314 GCA_035477895.1 Phycisphaerae bacterium | reverse complement strand
CTGCATCGATTTCTCATGGCCCGGACAGATGAGGGGCGTTTACGGGGATCCCGAGCGCTTCTTCAACACTTACTTCGTGCAGTTCCCCGGCAAGTACTTCACCGGTGACGGCTGCCGCCGCGACGCCGACGGCTACTACTGGATCACCGGCCGGGTCGACGACGTGATCAACGTCTCCGGCCACCGGATCGGGACGGCCGAGGTCGAGAGCGCCCTGGTGTCGCACCCGACGGTCGCCGAAGCCGCGGTCGTCGGCTTCCCGCACCAGATCAAGGGGCAGGGCATCTACGCCTACGTGACGCTCAAGGTCGGGCAGGAGTACACCGACGAGCTGAAAAAAGTCCTGCTCACGCACGTCCGCAAGGTGATCGGCCCGATTGCCACCCCGGACGTTCTCCACTGGGCACCCGGCCTGCCCAAGACGCGTTCCGGAAAGATCATGCGGCGGATTCTCCGCAAGATCGCCGAGGGCGAATCCGACAAGATCGGCGACACCTCCACGCTGGCCGATCCCAGCGTGGTCGAGAATCTGATCGAGAGCTACAAGCCTGTCGGCTGAATCCAATAGCAACCGCTGCGGGGAGGGCCGGCCGGCCTTCCCCGCGGCGTTTTTTCACGCGCACGTTCGCCAACCTTATCATCCCAAAGAGGTGTTCAGACATGGACACGACATCTGTTTCTCAAGCCGTCAGGAACCGCTGGCTGGTCGTCATGGGGGCCCTGGTCATCCAGGTCAGTCTCGGCGCGGTGTATATCTGGAGCGTCTTCCAGACCCCGCTGAAAGGAAAGTTCCCGGAGTGGTCGGAGACTCAGGTCACCCTGCCGGCGCAGATCGTGCTGGCGTGCTTCGCGGTGGCGGTGATCTTCGGCGGCCGGCTTCAGGACCGGGTGGGGCCGCGAGTTGTGGCCACGCTGGGTGGAATCGTTCTTGGCGCCGGGCTGATACTGGCTCGTTTCACCGACAGTTTCGCGTCTTCCGGAGCCCTGATATGGCTCATTTTCTCTTTCTCCGTTCTGGGAGGCGCGGGGATCGGCATGGCTTATGTCTGCCCCATCGCCGCCTGTGTGAAGTGGTTTCCTGACAAACGAGGGCTGATCGCCGGCCTGGCCGTGGCCGGCTTCGGCGCGGGCGCGTTTTTCTTCGCCCCGCTGGCCAAGGCCCTCATCTTCGGCGGCGCGTATGAACTCCTGGGCACAAAGCTGTTTTCCGTTCCCGCGGTCGGCGTCTTCAGCACATTCATGACACTGGGGATCATTTTCCTGGTGGCCATCGTCCTGGGGGCGCAGCTATTGTCCAATCCACCGGCGGGTTTCAGGCCCGCGGGCTGGAATCCGCCCCAGCCGATCGGCGGGGGCACGGCAAGCAAGGCCGATTTCACGCCGGGCCAGATGCTCAAGACCCCGCAATTCTGGCTCTTGTGGATCACTTACTTCGCGGGCTGCGCGGCCGGTCTGCAGGTCATTATGAAGGCCTCGCCGGTCTGGCAGTCGTTCGCGATCAGTCCCCTGACGCCGCCGATCGACGCCGCCACATTCAGCTCGATCAGCGCCGCCGGGGCGATGGCCGTCTCGATCCTGGCCATCTTCAACTCGCTGGGGCGAATTCTATGGGGCAAGGTGTCGGACAACATCGGGCGCAAGGCGACGCTGATCATCATGTTCATCCTTTGCGGCCTGGTCATGCTCATCCTCAACCGGTTGCAGGTTTACCCGGGATACCTGACCGGCATCTGTGCCGTCGGGTTGTGTTTTGGCGGCTACCTGGCCCTGTACCCGGCAATGACGGCGGACTTCTACGGCACCAAGCACATCGGCGTGAATTACGGGTGGGTGTTCACGGCCTTTGGGGCCGGCGGGATCTTCGGCCCCTTCCTGGCGGCCTGGTTGATGCGCGTGACCGCGAACGTCCCTTACATGACTGCAAGTGCGGGCGGCGGGACCGTCGAGAAGATGTTCGAGGTGGGTGACTACAACCTCGCGTTCGTCGCCGCGGGCCTTATGTGCCTGGCCGCGGCGGTGATCATGCTCGTTGTCCGGCCACCCGTTGTTCGGCACGAAAGTACGCCGTGAAGAACGTGACCGGCAAAAGAAACCGCACCGGGAAGAGGAAAGAGGAAAGAAATCAGTCGGTGTCGCCGATCGGCTCGACCTGCCAGTTCTCGTTGACCCACAGGGTCACGACGCGAACGGGCAGTTGCCAGGATCGCACCAAGTCCGCCGACTGCCGCAGTTGCTCCAGGTGCTGCTCCCTGGATACGGGGCTGCCCGCGCAGTCATGGTGCGCGACGATCGCGACCACGCGCGATCCGTGGGCCTTTACCGAAGCTTTGACTCGCCGCCGGATCGCGACCACCATGCTCGGATCGTTGCTCGCCAGGCCGCCGTCCGGCCCGGGCTCGGTTATGGTATCCACGTAGTCCGCGTTGAACTGGCGTCGCATCCACGCCGACACCGGTTCCTGGACCCGGCCGTCCATGCAGTTGACAACGGTCACAAAAAGGCCTGCGGCCATGCTGTTGCTCCATAGCGAAGGCGGTTCGGGACAGGCCTTCGCATCGGCCGATTCCGAGGCCGGCATTACGAGGCGACTACAATAACGTGGTCGGCGTGTTTCACAAGGGTATTTAGCATCGGCCTTTGAAGAAAAAGCGTACATGGCGGGTCGCCAGGGATTGTCCGGCACGGCTTCGTGTTATAATGGCCTCATTCACGTGGGGCCCTGTCGGCCACAAACCAGAACATACGAAGCCTTTCCGGAGGAGTCACGCTCATGTGTCATCATTGCAGTGATACCTATCGCGGGTTTTCTCGTCGGGAGGTGATCATGGGGCTGGCCGCCAGCGGCGTGGCCGGCGGTTTGCTGGCCCGCGGTGGACTGGCCGCCGCGGAATCCGCCGCGACGCAACCGGGCTCGTCCAGGGAGAAGCCGCTGATCCGGGCCGCGTTCCTGAGGCCGAAAGAGGAATTCTGGCTCGGCTGGCCCGGCACCGCATGGGACAAGCATGTCTCCAAGTCGTTCATGGAGAATTGCCGGAAGTCGGTCGGTCAATTCGCCGCGGAGTGCAGGATCGACGTCCGGTGGGAGGATCAGCCGCTTTATGATGACGCGGCCGTCGACCGGTTGATTGCCGGGATCAAGTCCGACAGACCGCAGGGATTACTGCTGGTGCCGCTTCACTGTCTCTCGATGGGAGGGAATGAAGCCCTCGCCTTCAGGCGAAACCTTCAGGTACACTTCTCCGAATGGAGAACTACCGCACGGCCTCGCATACGCGTTTTGACATCAAGTACCACTTTGTATGGACGACGAAGTA